>JAEWST010000131.1 GCA_023398105.1 Bacillota bacterium
TTAAATTTAACATCAAATCGGCATTTGGTAATTTCTAGTGTAATGCTCTAATCTCAGCAATACCAATCTCTAGGATGAGCTTAAAAATATATAAATTCCTATACGTTTAAAAAAAGGGGCATATCGCCCCGAACCTTTGATATCAAACTACTTCCGCCCTATTAGCACGACTGACTCAACGTGTGTTGAGGTAATAAAATGATAGAAATACGCAAAATGATTTACTCCAATATATGGTGTCGCGGCACTGAAACTAAAGCCTCATAGGAACTGTAATTGAGGATTTTCTAGAATAAATATAGATATAAATCAAGTAATCTAATTTCATCACTTTGGTGTCTATTGCTGAAATTTGTTGCCGAGTAGTAGAAAAAAGATTGGGCTGATTTTATTGATTTGTGGGATAAGTGAATTAAAAATTAAGCTTTGATAGTAAGAGAACTGAATCCTCTTGCTGAGTTTAGGTTCAGTTCCCCTACTTTAATGGGTTTCTTTGGTATCTGTTTTATGTCAAACGTGGTGAGTAACGAAGTGTTCATTTATTATATGTTGTACCCATAAACTCTTTTTATAAATAATAATAAAAATATTATTCGAAAGCGATTTTTCTTGCCAATAATAGGTTTTTAATTGCTACATCTTGTATTGCAAAATCATATAATTCTTGATTATATTTGTTTATTTCATCTAAATGCTTATTCAAATCACTAAAAAAGAAACTCATTATATCCTGATTTGGAATAAGCGAATTAAAATATAACTTCATAATTCCTAATGTATTATTTAAAAGTTCTTGAGACTCTATCTTTAATCTTGGGAAATCACTTCTGATATTATCAAAATAATATTCTATTATATTAAAACATCTTACTAATGGATGAGGATGAGAATTTTCCTTTGTATAAAAGCCTATCTTATTAATCGAATATTTTGAATCTAACTGATTAATAACACCAAAATAAAATAAGCTTTTAGTTATAAACATACTGGCACAACCAACAAACAATAAACATTTTAGCTTCCCATCATTTTTTACTTTAAGTTTTGAATATATGCTAAATACATATTTTAAGACTTCAAAACTTGCCATTCTATCTGCATCAAATTCCCATGCATGTTTTTTCAAATCAAATTCATTCATTTCAAGATTCTCATGTAACGTGTATCCACCATTAATATTGAAGTCATGATTAAACTGCAGAATATGTTGAAACTCGTGATTGAAAGTAAATTTTATTGAACAATCCAATATGAATTTACTAAAGTCAAAGTCCGAATCCTCATCTAAATCACAATATGCTTCAGATAAAAGTGGTTCATTAATAAGACCTACCAAGAAAATATTTTTGAATAATTTTTTATCAAATTTTCTTTTTAACAAAATAGGATAGCCATTTGTAATACCTATAATATTATAGCCTTTTCTCTTTGCTGCAAATGCATTACATTTATCATCACTTTTTATATAAAAACAATAGTCTTTGATATTAAATAGGCTTGCATACTCCTCAAATAAATTTTGAAAGGAATTTTCAAAATATGCATACACATCAGCTATTTCTGGGTCAAAATATTGATAGTCGAAAACATTCTCGATTACATTATGTTTATTTAGTAATTCTTTTTTCACAAAACTCATGTTATCATCCTTTATTAAATTCACATTATAAAACTGATATAGATTATAGTTCCATTTTATAGCTTTATGCTGGTAAATGGAATACTTATAAATAATATGAACACATTGCGACTTCAATCTTTAAACAAAATGGACAAACTGAATTTTAATTTCACACTCTGTTTTCATAACTTCAAATCGGTTTTATAAGACTACCCCAGACTTGTACTAGCAAGTGTGCTCATCTTTACTAGATGCTCATAGAACAAAGTGGCTCCGCCACATCTCCCTTCGGTCGAAAATAACTGCATTTTTAATATAATTTAGATATGTTAGAAAATAAAGAGAGTAAAAACCTTAAAACAAAACCTAAATATACAATAAAACAAATTTTTGCTGATCACTGGCAACCATTTTTGATTGCTCACGCTCACTTAACCATCCGCCAAACAGTCTATCATAACGTGAATCACGCCAAAAAAATGACATTTAACATTAAGTAATCTATTTTTAATTAAACAAAAAACCAATTTACTTTTATGTGAATTTATGGTATTATGATACATAATACAGGAAAGCGAGGTATATATTTGTCAGATAAGTTTATACATATAAAAGGTAATCCCGTAAATTTACAAGATTATCTTCAGCAGATAAATAATGAAAATCTACTAACTGAAAAAGAAGAATTATGCAAACATATTCATAACTTATATGAGATAAATTTCAAAGCAATAACAGAGAACGTCAACAAAATAAATTCTGATAATAAATTAAAGTATATAAACGCTTACATTATGGTAATGTTTGGATATGGCAAAGAAATTGCGCTATTACAACAGTTAAAATGGAATAACAGTATTGAGTCTTTGAGTAGAGATTTACTAGAATGTTATGCTTATCTAAAAAAGCTAATTTCTTTATATTATGACACTCCTAAGTTTTAAAAATATATAAGAAATCTGTTTTTGATAGATATGGTTCAGGATATAAAAATCTATAATGCCTTATCGACAGATAATACAATTAAAGATTTACCTAAACGAGACAAGGAAATTGAAAGTATACTTATACGGTTTGAAAACTTGCTTAAAGAATATTTTCCTACAGAATATACAAGGATTGATGCAAATAATAAAAAACAAAGTATGTTTATACTAATAAGACATTTAAAAAATAATTTTGATAATATTTTCCCTGAAAACAAAGATAAAGCTTTATTCATTGGAAAATCACTTGAGACTAATAATGCTTGGAAAAGTGAAGATAAAAACGGATTTTGTTATGATGAATCATACGTCATCTATAGATCACTGTGTCACTCAACACATAATAGTATAAGTTCTGTTCAAGATAGAACTGTTCGTGATGGATATTACATGTTTAATAACGATAGACCAAATGTAGCTGCTGCATTAAGTTTAGATTATTGGTGTATGAGAGATATCTATGAGCAAGTGTTAGAAATATATAAAAATGCTGATTAAAGATTAAGGATATATCCTCATGTCATGAACATATTAATTGGAAAATTACAAAGCAGAATGGACAATTTCCATTCTGCTTTTAATTATATTTTTTAAAACTTTTTTATAAATTCTATAACTTTATTATTAATTCCAGAACTATTTTACTATTCCTCAAACAAGTTATTATCTTCCGCTCCCCCCTACTCCACCGTTACACTCTTTGCCAAATTCCTTGGCTTATCCACATCACAGCCCTTTTCTAGTGCCATGTAGTAGGCGAAAAGCTGCAATGGTGTTACTGCTGAGATTGGGGCTATAAGTGAGTCCACATCGGGTATTGTTAATACCAGGTCAGCTGTTTTTTCAAGCTCTTCCTTGTGTCTTTGCTGGGTTATTGCCAGCACAACTGCGCCTCTTGCTTTAACCTCTCTTATGTTGCTGACCATTTTTTCAAATAGAGCGTCTTGAGTCATTGGACATACTACCAATGTGCCTTTTTCAATAAGTGCTATTGTTCCGTGTTTAAGCTCTCCGCCAGCATATGCCTCCGAATGAATGTAGGAAATTTCCTTTAGCTTAAGTGAGCCTTCCATTGATAGAGCATAATCAAGGCTTCTGCCAATAAAGAAAATACTTTTTGCATTATAATGTCTATGAGCAAACTTCTGTATGTTTTCCTTGTCCTTCAATATTTCTTCAATTCCAGTTGGAATTTCCTTTAGTGAAGCTATAATATCATTTGCCTCTTCCTTGCTAATAGTTCCTTTTTTTAGTGCAAAATCCAATGCTACCAAGTACAGTGCAGTCAACTGAGTGTTGTATGCCTTTGTGGAGGCAACTGCTATTTCAGGTCCTGCCCAAGTGTAAAGCACATCATCAGAGCTGCGTGCAATTGAGCTTCCCACAACATTAACTATTGATAGAATTCTTGAGCCTTTCTTTTTAGCCTCTCTAAGTGCAAACAAAGTGTCCAGTGTTTCACCTGATTGGCTTATTATTATTGTCAAATCCTTGTCAGTAATCAACGGATCACGATATCTGAATTCTGATGCAACATCCACCTCAACAGGAATTCTGCAAAGTTTTTCAATTATATATTTTCCTACAACACCTGCATGATAAGCTGTTCCGCATGCAACAATATATATTTTTTGCAGCTTATCAATATCTTCTTTAGTTATATTAATATTATCTAGCTCAAGCTCCCCATTTTTTACTCTTGGGTTAAACGTGTCTCTTATAACCTTTGGTTCTTCATACATTTCCTTCATCATGAAATGCTCAAAGCCGCCCTTTTCAGCCGCTTCCACATCCCAATTTACTTTGAACACCTCTTTTGTAACTGGAGCACCAAGACTATTAAACACCTTTACGCTGTCTTTGGTTAATACAGCTACTTCTTTGTCCTCTAGAATATAGATGTCTCTGGTATATTCCAAAATTGCAGGAATATCAGATGCAATAAAGTTTTCACTCTCGCCTAAGCCTATAACCAACGGACTGTCCTTTCTGGCACATACAAACATATCCTCGTTATCCTTTGACAAAACACCTAGAGCATAAGAGCCTTCTATTTCATCAATTACCTTCATTACGGCATCTAAAAGATCGCCTTTATAGTAATATTCAACCAAATGTGCAACCACTTCTGTATCTGTATCAGATTTAAAAACATATCCATGTTCCTCAAGAAATTCCTTTAATTGAATGTAGTTTTCTATTATTCCATTATGAACAACAGCAATCTCACCTGATTGACTTATGTGAGGATGAGAATTTATATCATTTGGCTCACCATGTGTAGCCCATCTGGTATGTCCGATTCCCATACCTCCATCTAGTTTTTCTGTTTTTAATCTTTCCTCTAACGCTAATAATCTGCCCTTACATTTCTCAACTCTTAGCTTTCCATTCTCATTTATTGCTACCCCTGCTGAATCATAACCTCTATATTCCAGCTTTGATAAACCACTTAAAAGTACAGGTATTGCTTTTCTATTTCCTATATATCCAACTATACCACACATATTTATTCTCCTTAATGATTAATAATTTTTAATAATAATTCATAATACTTAAACAAATAATTTATAGTTTTTCTTTTATAATTTCATCTTCAAAGTCAATTACTGTTCAAAGCCTTTGACCGATAAACTATGGTTTTTTTGGCTCTTGCCTCGTTATAATCAACTCTTAATTGCAGTATTGACATATCAAAAACAACACAAATAATTAGCAAATTACTAACCAAAATAAGCTTAAAATATTATACCTAAAATTCTCTTTGTATAATTATAGAATGTTAAATGCAACTTTCCCAGAATAATTTATACTTGTTTTTTTGCATTAACAATATTTGCGAGCTTTGCCCTAACGCTATATATGGGGCTACTAATATACTATTCCACATTTCAAATAATAATAGTATAATTTCACCAAATATCGTATTTTGCCGAATCAATACAATAATTCTGCCTCGTATATTCAATGTAAAATTACATAATGATTCCTTGGCTTATGTGTAATTTACAATTCAAATAAAGCTAAAATATGATTATTAAAGCACATTGGCAACAGAATTAAAAGCTGTTTTTAAATGCTTTTATCTGAGATCGTTGAACTAAATTAGATAAAAAAGATATGCTACAGGATTAGTTACATGAAACTAGTTTGTTTTGCAGTTGCCTGCAATTTTTGCTTCGTTTCTGACGATTGTAACAACCGGAAGGTATCCGCCGAATATTTCGATACAACACAATAGATATGTGTCGCTTCCTTCTCCTCGTCAACAGATAAACTATCTGTCCAGGCGCTTTAGTATTTATTTGTTAACCCTGTTTTGTTCCACCCCCCTACAATAGATTCTATGCTTAACTCATACTTTATAATACGTAAATATGATGAATTTGTCAACAAAATAATATCGCACAAATGCTTTCACTTAGCTGTACTTGTAGGCTTTTTTATGCTTTATCCTTTAATGGATATGCAAAGCTTAATGCTAAAAGTCCCTGTCCAAGATAATACAATATCCAGTCTACTGTTTGTAAAGCGGGCGATGCATTGGGATAAAAGAATAAGAACAAAAGTGTCCAATCAGAAATAAAGAATAAAACACTACCGCATATAATTAATAAAACAGGTTTTTTACTGTAAGGATAGAACTTTAACATTGATAGTGATTTACTAACCATAAAACTAATAATAACAGCATAGAAAATAATCAGCATTTCCATGCCATTAAACTCAAATTTACCGAACACGATAGTTAGAAAAGTTGGAATAAAAAAGCATAAAAATAATAATATGTCTTTTAATGAAACTTTGGTCTTACTGCAGTATCCAAGTATATACATAATGTGTCCAATACTACAGCAGGCTACACCCATAACAAATAAGCTTCCCTTATTAGTGTCGAGACCTAAAAAAACATCACCGCCTAAAAAAAACAGAAGCCCCGTAAATATTAATGCAAAAAATTTAGTATTGAATGGATTCTTTTTATAGCTGTACCATGCAACAGCAACGAATAATATACTTGAAAGGCACTTAAAAATAATAGTTGCCAATGCAATTTCAAGACAATTTACTGTAATGAGAGCACTCGTCGATATTAACATTAAAATAAATAATAATATATTCATTATAGTCCTCTTCTCTATTTCATCAATATATGAGTATTTAGCATAAATTTTTACTTTTTTATTCTAAATTCTGTCACTTTATACTATAACAATATTATTATAACAACAATCGACATAATATACCAGCTTCAATAAAAAAATCTAGGCTTCAGCTAGAGATTTTTCTCCATTTGAAGCCTAGAAATTATTTTTTGCTTATTCTCTTAAGCCAACCTGCCCTCAATAACCCTAACCAGCTCTTTTGCTCGTCTTGTTATTACTTCCTTGTCCTTGCCCTCAATCATTACTCTAACTAATGGTTCTGTACCAGAAGGTCTTATTAGAACTCTTCCCTCACCATTAAACTCATTTTCAAGTTCTTTACACATTTTGTTTATTACTTCATCATCAAGATAATTGTTTTTCTTTTCATTGGCTACCTTAGCATTTATAAGTACCTGAGGCAATACCTGTACAACACTTGCAAGGTCAGATAGCTTCTTTCCAGAATCTTTTAACACCTTTAATAGTTGGATAGCCGTTACAAGTCCATCCCCTGTGGTATTATGCTCAAGGAAAATCACGTGACCAGACTGCTCTCCACCTAGCATATAGCCTTTATTCAGCATTTCCTCAAGTACGTATCTGTCCCCAACCTTTGTCTTTTCAATATTGAGTCCATTATTCTTTGCCATTATATCAAGACCCATATTACTCATTACCGTAGCAACTATTGTGTTTTGTGGCAGCATCCCTTTAGACTTCAAATGCAAACCTATTATTGCTAATATTTGATCACCATCAACAATATTTCCATTTTCATCAACTGCAAGTACTCTGTCTGCATCTCCATCAAAAGCAAACCCAACATCAGAATTAGTTTCCTTTACATAGTCTTGAAGCTGCTGCATATGTGTTGAACCACATTTGCTATTTATATTTGTTCCGTCAGGCTCATTATTAATTACACTTACTTCTGCCTTTAAATCATATAGTGCCATTGGTGCAGTCTGAAATGAAGCTCCATTTGCACAGTCTATAGCTACCTTTATTCCTTCTAAATCGCTTGAAATGGTGCTTTTTGCAAAGTTAACATAATCCTCAACTGCAGATTCCTTATATTCCTTAAAGCCTATATTATGACCTGTTGGCTTTGGCAGTTCTTCTCCGCCATTTGATATAATATCTTCAATCTTTTCTTCAATTGCATCAGACAATTTATATCCATTTGCATTAAAAAACTTAATGCCATTGAACTCAAAAGAATTGTGTGATGCTGATATTACCACCCCAGCATCTGCATCATATAATCTTGTAAGATATGCAATTGCAGGTGTAGGAACAACTCCCAAACTAATAGCCCGTGCACCCACAGAACAAATTCCTGAAATAAGTGCCGCTTCCAGCATATCTCCTGATATTCTTGTATCCATCCCTACCAATATTTTAGGTGTATGCTTGGTTTCTCCTGTAAGTACATATGCACCTGCCTGACCCAGCTTGTATGCAAGCTGCGGAGTAAGCTCCAGGTTTGCAACACCTCTAACACCATCAGTTCCAAATAATCTTCCCATTTTTACCTCCACGTATATATTGATATATTATTTATATTTTTTGTCTTATAAAATAATTAACTTTCTGCGAAAAACACTGTTAAGGCAGCATTTACACTTTATTATTTACTTCGCAGTGGAATATATTGCATAAAGCCTAGTAATATCAGGTGTGGTAGCATTTTCAATAGAACTTTTGGTCAGAAATAATTCTACCGCACCAATAGATTTTTATGTGCGAAGTTTACATTTTTCAAGCTGGTACAGCAAATGTTTTTATAATCTGCTGTGCTATTTTTATACCGTCAACTGCAGCACTTACTATACCTCCTGCGTATCCTGCTCCCTCTCCTGCAGGATAAAGTCCAGCTACACCCACACATTCAAACAGCTCATTTCGTGGAATCCTAACAGGTGAAGAGGTTCTAGTTTCCACACCTGTCAAAAGTGCATCCCCAATTCCAAAGCCTTTTAGCTTTCTATCGAAATACCCAATGGATTCCTTCATGCAGCTTGTAACATAATTAGGCAAGCACTCATTAATATCTGCACATTGAGATTGTCCTGTATAACTAGGTTTTACACTTCCAATCTTTCCAACCCTATTGTAAATAAAATCCTCAAGTCTTTGAATAGGTGCACTCCCATTATTTCCACCAATTTTATAGGCTAAACCCTCCCATTTCCTTTGAAACTCAATTCCACCCAAAGGATGTGAAGTAGCAAAATCTGTTGAGCCTACTGAAACCACAAGTGCACTGTTAGCATTTTCCCTGTCTCTCTTGTATTCACTCATGCCATTTGTAACTATTGAGTTTTGCTCAGATGCCGATGCAACAACCAAGCCACCAGGACACATACAAAAAGAATAGGCAGTGCGCTCCTTTTGCTTGTGAAAAAGCTGATAATCTGCTGCCCCAAGTGAAGGATGCTCGCTTGCCGCTCCGTACTGAGCAGTATTTATAAGGCTTTGAGGGTGTTCAATCCTTACACCAATAGAAAAAGATTTTTGTTCAAAGGGCACACCTTTATTATAAAGCATATCAAAAGTATCTCTGGCACTATGACCAATTGCCATAACAACTACATTTGTATCTATATTTGAATGGGTATCTGTTAAAACTCCGCATACCTTTCCATCACGAATATTTATATCAATTGCTTTAGTATTAAATAAAACAGTTCCTCCAAGCCTTTCAATTTCTCTTCTCATATTAACAACAACACTTTTTAATATATCAGTTCCTATATGAGGCTTTGCTTTGTACAATATTTCATCAGGTGCACCAAATCTGTGGTATTCCTGCAAAACCTTATCGCACCTATTATCATTAATTCTGGTAGTAAGCTTACCATCCGAAAAGGTTCCAGCTCCACCTTCACCAAACTGAACATTTGTGTCATTATCCAGTTCTCCACACTTCCAATAGTGTTCCACTTTTTTTGTACGCTCTTCTACATTACTGCCTCTTTCAATTATAACAGGTCTATAGCCATTCTGAGCTAATATCAGCCCGCAAAAAATCCCCGACGGACCAGTACCAATTACAAGAGGTCTGCCGTCAATCTCTCTATTGCCTGGAATTAACACTTCTTCTTGAACCTGTTCTAGAATTCTGATATCAGAACTATCAGGTACTTTAATACCATTTGACACTTCACAGGAAATCGAATAAACAAGACGAATGCCAGGCTTTTTTCTGGCATCCACTGATTGTTTTACTATTTTTATATTATTTATATTTTGTAATTTAGTCTTTAGCTTTTTTGCAGCTAAAATTTTCAACTCTTTTTGTTCATCATCCAAACCTAAAATTATATTTGATATTAGAAGTTTCATTTACTCCGCCTTTGTTATATTAACAGGAACCAATACTTCCTCCACTTGAGTAACACCACTAGGTAGTATTACTGATAGTGCAATACTGTTCATTCCCTCATCTAATTTTTCTACGTCAATAGTTGGAATTAAGTCTGTAACCTTGACTTTGCTTAAATCCTCTGTTTTACCCTTTAACTTAATGGCAACTGGTTCTGTTATCTCATAAATATAATTTTCTTCTATAGGTTTTCCAATTATAGTAATGTTTCCAGGGATAACTACAAAAGAGCGTTCAATTAAAGGTATTATATCAACCTTAACACTTACCTCACGTGAGGAGCTGACTACCTTAACTCCCTCTGGCAACTGCAATAAAACTTGCGTTGTAAAGGTTTGATTTGCTTTTTCTATACTAACTGGAACTGTGGACACCTCATTAATCTGAGACAAAGCATCAGATTTTCCATCAATTTCAGTTAATAATACACTTTCAGGTTTTACTGTACTAGCACCTTCCACATAATCCTTGTCGGGCTTGCCTTCTGTTATTGGAATTACAGGGACTCTTTTTCCCACCTCAATATTAACAGTTACATTAAGACCTTTGCTTAACTCAGGCATTTCTTCACCACTTTTGTTAAATACCTTGCATTTTTTCTGAATTTCCAAATCTCTATTTAACCCAGAAACATCTATATATGTCTTTACTGAACCTACATTTGCAATAACAGAGTCTAATGCCTCAATTTTAACTGTG
Organism: Bacillota bacterium; assembly: GCA_023398105.1. GTDB lineage: Bacteria > Bacillota > Clostridia > Acetivibrionales > DSM-1351 > Ruminiclostridium. The sequence continues at coordinate 10,843 of JAEWST010000131.1, forward strand.
TCTGGATTGACTGTCTTAGATATGATTTCATATCCCCTTGCCACATCTCCGCTTGTTTCAACTTGAACAACAAAGGGATTTTCCTCTATCTTTCCCAAATCCAGTTCCACAGCTTTAGGCTTTATATCAATACTATTATTTCCTATATTTTCTCTACCCACGTATTTTGGAGGATTTAACTCTATAATATTATTTTCAACGGTTTTCACCTTTGATAAATCAAGAATGACTTCAAAATCAGAATCCTTGATAGCATTTAATACATCCACCCTTTCACGCACTGTAATGGTGGCATACTTTGTAAAAGAATTGCTGTTTAATACCAATCCATTAGCTTTTAAGCTTTCCTCATTAATAATATTTATAGGAATAGTATAATAGCCTGTCTTAACTGGATTAACAGTAAACCAAAGCAATACTGCAAAGACTATTGAAAGTATTTTGTATGTCAAATCCTTTTTCAAATATTCTTTCACTTTGATTTCCCCTTCCAAAGAGATAACTTCTTATTTACAGACTTCTTCTCAAGTAAGTTTTTATTTAATGCTTTTCTCAAGGTATCAGGTGTAAGGTTTCTTGACAAACCGCCATTAAGTGCATAAGATATTTTACCAGTCTCCTCAGACACTACCACAGAAATACAATCTGACACTTCTGTGATTCCTAATGCAGCTCTATGCCTAGTTCCAAGTTCTTTGCTCAAGTTAGGATTATCAGTAAGCGGCAAAAAGCAGGCAGCTGATTTTAGTTTGTTATCTCTAATAATTAACGCTCCATCATGGAGTGGCGTATTTGGCGTAAAAATGTTTATTATTAATTCTGCACTAATGTTTGAATCCAGTGTTGTGCCTGTATTTATAATCTCACCAAGCTTTGTCTCACGTTCCACAACAATAAGTGCACCTGTATTTGTCTTTGAGAGTTCTGTTGCAGCCTTAACAATCTCCTCAATAGTATAAGTCGTATGTATAACATCATCAGTTTCATCAAAATTAAAAAAGTCTCTTATATTACTACTTCTTCCCAGTTGCTCCAGACCCCTTCTAAGCTCGGGCTGAAATAATACCACTACTGCAAATCCAGCAAGTTCAATAGTTCTGTTAAGTATAAACGCCAAGGTTCTAAGCTGTAGCCATTCACTGAGCATGGCAATAATAACTATAACAACTATACCTTTAACTAGCTGCCAAGCTCTAGTTTCTTTTCCAAGCTTTATCAGCTTAAAAATAATATAAGAAACAATGCTTATATCAACAATTGATTTTAACATTTCGAGAGGATCCTTAATAGGTATATATATTGATATAAAATTTGTTATATTTTGAATATTCTCAACTAATGAGTCTAACAAATCATTCACACCCTTGTTCAAAGTCAATTAATATTGTCCAGGAAAATTCGCTTATCTAATCTCTTTGTGGTGCAAGCCGAATTTTCTTTCGCTATGGGGGGTAATTACTTCCCTCTTTAATGAAACACTTTTTTGTTTCTAGCACTCACTCTAAACCTATCCCCACGTACAAGAAATTACTATTTGATAACTCTTAGTGTACCGTTTTAATGCTAATGGTTTAGATTTGATGCGAACTCCCACGTATACTATTCAAAAACATATCTCATAATAATGGCAAAAATGCATATTTTCGTTTTTAGTTCCAAGCTTTTGACCATAACAGACTTTATACAAACAACATAATAATACAAATTAATTTTAATATAAAAACAATATATATTAAATGGGTAAAAATAACTAATTTTGCTACATTTAAATAATATTATTTTGGTTCTATATAATATAATCTTTACCAAACACACACATTTTAAAAATTGGTATATAAAGTCAATTACTATCAACTACAGCTTGATAGAAGTTGCCTTATAGTATACGTTTAAATTATTTATTTAGTATGCTTTTAGTATTAATTTTTATAGAAAAATCTGTTAAACAACTAAGCTCTAATTAGCCAGCAAAATTAGTTTAATAATTCCCAAACAAAGAAAATCCAACTGAACCAAGTGTTGTAGCCAAAAATATAATCGCTAAAATAATTGCAACATATTTAACCCATTTTTTATGCATTTCATTTACCCCTTTTTTATAATATTAATCAAGCTCTATTTAAGTCCTTAAGCCAAGTATTTACATCCCCATCACTTGGCATTCTCCAGTCACCTCTAGGTGAAAGACTAATTGAACCAACCTTTGGTCCATCTGGCAAGCATGAGCGTTTAAACTGCTGACTAAAAAATCTCCTTAAGAAGGTTCTAAGCCATTTCTCAATAATTTCATCAGTATATTTTCCTTCAAAAGCCTGCTTTGCCATAGCAAATATTTTCGAAGGCTGTGCTCCATATCTTACAAAATGGTATAAAAAGAAATCGTGTAACTCATAGGGTCCAACAATATCTTCTGTTTTCTGCTGTATCTGACCTTCATCATCAGTAGGCAACAATTCAGGGCTTATTGGTGTGTCTATAATACTTTTTAACACCTTGCTTGTTTCATCTTGGAACACATAGTCTGCAGCCCATTGCACTAAATACTTTACAAGTGTTTTTGGCACTCCCGAATTTACTGCATACATAGACATGTGATCCCCGTTATAGGTACACCAGCCAAGTGCAAGCTCAGAAAGGTCTCCCGTACCAATAACCAGCCCACCTATTTTATTGGCAATATCCATAAGTATCTGAGTTCTCTCTCTGGCTTGAACATTTTCATAGGTCACATCATAAACTGCAGGATCATGTCCTATATCATCAAAATGCTTCATACAGGCTTCTTTAATATCTATCTGATAGGTGGTTACCTTCATTAACCTCATTAGCTCAAGAGAATTGTTAAGCGTATTATCAGAAGTACCAAAGCCAGGCATTGTTATTGCATGTATATTCTTTCTGTCAATCCCCAATCTATCATATGCATTTACAATAACTAATAAAGCCAGCGTAGAGTCCAATCCACCAGAAATTCCAATGACGCACTTTTCTATCCCTGTATGTTTAAGCCTCTTCCCCAGCCCTGATGTCTGGATATTAAATATTTCATTACAGCGCTTATTTCTAATACTGAGGTCTGAAGGTACAAAAGGATGTGGTTCAAAATTTCTATGAATCCTGGCTGTTTTTAACTCTTTTACACTGAAAAAAACTTTTCGGAAATCATAGTCCTTTGCCCCATGTGTAAAGGAAGAATTTTTCAGCCTTTCACTTACCATTCGCTCTATATCTACATCACTAATAATCAATTGTTCATCAAAGGAAAATCTTTCTGATTTGGCAAGCAACAACCCATACTCACATATCAAGGCATGTCCTCCAAAAACAAGGTCTGTTGTTGATTCATTTGCTCCCGACGATGTATACACATATGCAGCTGCACACTTTGCTGACTGCATTTTTATAATACTTTCTCTGTATTCATGCTTACCAACAATTTCGTTGCTGGCAGAAAGATTGAATAATAGTGTAGCCCCATTTAATGCCTGATAACTGCTTGGTGGTATTGCTGTCCAAAGATCCTCGCATATTTCTATTCCAAAGCACAAGCCATTAATATTATCTGCTTCAAATAGCAAATCCGTTCCAAAAGGTACAGCTTGTCCTAATAAAGAAATATCCTTAATCTGTCCGTCTATACCAGAACAAAACCATCTTGCCTCATAGAATTCACTATAATTTGGTATAAAGCTTTTGGGAACTACGCCAAGAATATTTCCTGCTTGAATTACAACTGCACAATTATACAATCTGCTTTTTACCAGCAATGGCATACCAATAATTAAAATGCATTCTAAAGCTTTTGTTTCTTCAAGTATTGTTTTCAAGCTATTTATTGCATCATTTTGAAGTGTATTCTGTAAAAAAAGGTCTCCGCAGGTATATGCTGTTATAGCTAATTCTGGGAACACAACAAATTGTGCGCCTTGAGTCTGAGCTTGTTTAGCAATCTCAATTATTTCTGCTGTATTATATTCACAGTTGGCAACCTTTAGTTTTGGTATAGCTGCTGCAACTCTAACAAATCCAAAATTCATTTAATCACCTAATATATCTATTTTGTTTTATCTATAACTAGTTAAAAGCAAATCTCTATATAATGTTATAACGCCTAGCTTCATAATGAAATTTTACGATATACAAAAATTTATACACCGACTGATAACCAAAGTAGTACCCGCCACTTATAGAAGTGGGGGACATTTTCTTGCCTCGTT
>JAEWST010000045.1 GCA_023398105.1 Bacillota bacterium
CCCATACTTTTACGGTATTGTTTTTTAATATGGCAAGAGCAGATGTACCATAATTTACTATTTCTTTAATTTCGTCACCACTAAAATAACTTGATGATATTAGTGATGAAGAATAAGTAATACTTGAATTATTCGTTCCTAAAAGCAAGTCACCATTATAACCAGAAGCCTTCATTGTTCCATCATCGAATACCCAAAAAGTAGTTAGTCCGCTATTCGCACTTACAATACCAGCTATATTACTGTATGAAGCAAATGTCACATCCACTGGTAGTATACAAAATATCATTGCCATAACAATGATTAATGCCTCTATTTTTCTTATTATATTTTTCATATTGCCTTCTCCTTCGATATTTATTTACTTTTATTCACTGTATTACTTATCGTTGTTTAATTATCACATCCTCTTTTATAAAATAATTATTTCAAAACCATATTACAACTCATCTTTTCTTGGCAAATACTTTTAAAGCATATTTTAAATAGTGCTCAGAAATATGAATATCTTCAAAAATCTTTATAAACTTGATAAATTTATATCAAACTTTTTAATATAATACTATACTAGAAAATATATGTCAATTTTTATAATTTTTTATATAAAAATACCTAACCTCACAAAAAGTGAAATTAGGCAATTTATATGTTACTTATTCAATTAATCTAAAATCTCATTTCTTATAGCATTTCAATAATACGTTATCCCTTAATAGCTACCCCCAATTGTAATACCACTAGCTTCACAGGAAGCAGTACCACCATCAGCTGACTTAATACCTGCTGCAGCCAGTATAGATAGCTTGTCACCAACTTTTACAGTAACACCTGTCATACTAGTTAGCTTGATAGTTAATGTCTTTTTGTCAGCACTCCAGGTAATATTCTCTGCAGGCTGTACACCCCAACTGTGAGCTGTCTTTCCGTCTGATGCAAGAAGTGTAAAGTTCTTAATCAGATTACTAGCCACTATCTCAGGGGCGTTTGTAGCTTGGTCAAAGGTAATCTTTATTGTATCCCCAGCATCAACCTTACTTGCGGTACCTCCATTTGCCATAATAACACTTGTTACTTTTGGCACTGATGTAAAGCTTCCGCCAATAATTGCACTAGTACTGCAAGTAGCAGTAGTCTTGTCTTCATCAGTTAGTCCCCAAGCTGGGTCTACTGTAATCTTATCACCAACTTCAAGCCAATTCAGCGTAAGATCATTAAAGGTTATAGTTAATATTCTGTTGCTTTCTACGTCGTTAGTAGGGTCAGCGTCATTGTTGAGAGGATCAGTATAGTCCTTCCACTCTACCACGATATTAGTACCCCATAACTTAGTATTCTTTCCTGTTGAATCAGTAAGTTTCAGATACGTATCAATATTTGAAGCATTAAGTGCAAGAGCCACCTTATCTTTTAAGCTGTTGGTTGCTTGATCAAAGGTTATTACTAATTTCTCACCATTTGAAAAACCAATATCATTATTTGTATTTACTGCTTTAATGCTTTCTATTACAGGTACTGTGTGGAAGCTACCTGTCAGTATTCCTGCTGAAGTATAGTTTCCTGAAGTATTAGCGGCATTCTGTATTCCTGCTGCTGATAAAAGTCTAACCTCATCCCCTATCTTCACAGTTGAACCTGTCATCGAGTTATAAGTTATTTTAATTACATTTCCTGCTGTGTTCCAACTTACATCTGCAATATCTGTACCCCAATCGCTTGTTGTAAGACTATTGCCACTAGCATCCCATGTTCCTACCTCAAAATTATTCTTTAAATAATTTACCGACAATGCTGGCTTATTGGTATTTTCCTCAAATGCTATTGTTACAAAGTTCTTGTTAAGGGTTTCATCAGTAGCTGCAGGTGAAGCAACTACCGTTAGTGCACAGGCTGTAAACTGAATTATCTGTGCTGTACTTGCAAGCTTGAATTTTGTAGCTTTCTCTCTTATCAGAACCTTTTTAGTTCCTGCAAAATCACCTTCCACAAGACCATTTACCCATAAACCGCCATTAATACTGTATTCGTGAGTAGTTAGCAATCCACTGATTGTATTAGTAGTATCATTGTATGCAAGTGCTGGTGAAGGCATTGGAACTGGTATATTTACAACAAGCTTAGCAGCTGATGGCAACTCTGACTCTGTGGTTGCAGTAGGTGAAGTAGCCGCAATTCTTACATCAAAATCTCCTTGTTCAAATACTACATTCGCCACAGTTGAAGAAGCATTCAGTGCCTTCCACGTACCGCCATTAATCCTATACTGCAAATTAATTGTTGAATTATTTATTATCTTACCAGCTGCAATATCGTAGTCTATTAATGATGTATCAATAATGCTGTCATCTGCTCTTGTTAATATAATAGGCGTTCTCATATTTGATCTATTTGCAGCTTCTCTCATATAAACTGCAATCATCTGAGCATTATCATCATATGTGATACTTGTTTTTGTTGCTGTACAAGGCTTCCAAATAATTGAATCAAAGCTATATTCCATCTGTGTTGTAGTGTTTAATATGCTACTCTTTGCAAGGTCAACCACTACGTTATCCATATTAAGCTTTGAGGTTTCTGCTGCAACCATAGCTGGTGTATCAATAATATTTCCAGAGGTATCAACACATACTACATAAATATCATAATGTGATGAAACCATTAAACTAGTAACAGGCAGTGTAACTTCTGTATCCTTAGTAATTGCTGCCGTTGCTCTTAGGTTTGTTGCTACTGCGACATCGCTTGCATTCTTAAACGCTTTTACTTGAGTACTTGTTGGCACATTAGAGCCAGCTGGCAATGCTATCATATATGCATTTCCATCCTCATTTGCCTTGATTGCTATGTTAATCAAGTTATCTGATGTAGGCTGTTTCTGTTGTGGATAGCCTGCAACAAACTGAGGTGCTGTTGTATCGGCAGTTTTAAAGTCAAATGCTGTTACTGTTCCGATATTGCCTACACTATCAACTGCAACCATGTAAACTGTATAGTTAGTGTATGCTGATAAATTTGATATTGCCAATGTACCCTCTATATTTTCTACTATACTAACCGTTCCTAGCATACCTGTTGCTACTGCTGTACCAGCTGCATTTAATCCACCAATTACTTGCTCTGCAGTTGGAACAGAGTTACTGCTATCATTTAACACTGTTACATAATATACACTTGAAGCTTTATCTAACTTCACAATTATATTAGCTGTCTGCTCTGTCTTTGTTCCAGCTTTTGGATAGCCTGTGGCTAACTTAGGTGGAACTGCATCAACTAACATATTTGATGTATAGCTTAATGAACCTACATCTGCTGCCCCTGGCTTTGGCAATGTAGTAGCTGCATTTACATCAGTGCCACTATTTACTATTGAAGCACCTAAAACTGTTAGAGAATTTGCAGCAATATAATCAAGGTCTTTATTAATATCACCAGTTTTTACAGTGTACTCAAATAATAGTTCTTTTGTTCCAGAACCGCTCTTATAAGAAGCAGTTCCGTCAATAGCTCCTGTTTCAAGAGCCAATGTTGGTGTTCCTAATACATCTACTTCTGTATTAAAAATCACTTTAATCTGAACAACTGCTCCTAACTTGTAGGTCTTTGATTCTCCACGTACTTCAACCACTTTTGCAGCCGTAGGTGCTGTATAGTTGATATTCATAGTATTCGTAGACTGAATATCAAATGATGTTCCAATAGCTGCTGACGAAGTTATATTAACACTTATTATTTGTTTTAAAGCTGTTATATTGTAGTCTGGTACTGCTGGCATTGTTATGGTTATTACATTTGCAGATGTTTTTGTTATACTGCTGCCCTTTAGTATCGCCACTACCTTAGCCCATTCACTTTTTTCTACATCTGCCGTAAAGCCATCAAATAGTGCATTCTTTGTAGCTGCTTCATTTATATTGTTTGCCCAAGTTGCACCATTGAGTGTTATAACAATTGTCTTTCCTCCAGCCCTTATAGCTGATTCATCTAAGGTTGATGCTATTGCTGTACCTGACAATGTAGCTGTTGCAACAACTCCAATAGAAATTGTATCACTTAGAGTTAAGTTTGCTATACCTCCTATCATACAAGTAGCTGGAATAGTCATCGTAACATACTGATTAGCTGCTATATTATAGCCTGCAACGGCTGGTAACGTAATAGTAATCGTATAATTATTTGTTCTTTCAATTGCTGTCTGACCCGCTGTTTTTAATGCTGAGACAACTTTAGCCCAAGCTGCTGCATCTGTTGATGTTGCAAGCCCTGAGAACAATGCATTCCGTTTTGTTTCATTTGTCTTAATATCTGTTACCCATTGTCCATCTGATAGTGTTATTGTCAGCGTTTTGCCACCTGTTAAAATATCTGTTTCAGATACAAGAGTTGAAATTATTGTACCCGATAAAACAGCTGTTGAGTTTGATGCTACAGTTATTTTTGCAACTACTACTGCATCCTTGATTGCATCAACTAATATCTCACCGTTTGTTGCAGTTTTGTATGGAACAGAAACACTTATTGTTTCATTCATACTGATATTGTAATCAGCTACAGCTGGCAATGTTATTGTTATCTTGTTGCTGGAATTTCTCGTAATTGCCGTTTCACCTGCAGCTTTTAATGCAGTAATTACTTTACCCCACATAGTTGTGTCACTGCTAGATGTTTTTATGCCATCATATATTGCATTTCGTTTCTCTGCGTCAGAAGCTACATCAAGCGCAAACTTTCCATTTGTAAGTGTAATTACTATCTCTTTATTTCCTGCAACTATATCACCTTCTCCGAGGCTTGGTATAGCTGTTCCGCTGATCTGTGCAATAACATCCGACGCAATTTTGATAGTATTTATTGAGGTCGCTGCTTTAGTGGCACCCTTAATTAGCCCTGCTTCTGGCTTTATAGTAAGTGAAATAACCTGAGTATCTGTTATGTTGTATGCGGTAGTTTCACTTAATGTAATAGTTATAGTATCCTTAGTTGCATTCATTACAGCAGCTGCTGTACCCTCATTTTTGAGAATGGTTAGAACTTTACCCCATTGAACCTGCTCACTTCCCGATGCTATAAAACTATCCAGCAAAGCATTTCTCTTAGTAGTATTGGATAGTACGTCATCCTGCCAAAATCCATAAGCAAGCTTGACTGCGATAGTTCTTCCTCCAGCTACAATGTTTCCTTCTCCTGTAGGAACAGAAACTGCTGTACCTGCTAATGTTATTTCAACATTTCTTATATTACTTTCTGTAAGCAGTATATCTGCATAAGCCTTAACACGACCATTGGTATCAGTTGCAACAAGCACAAGATGCTGCCCTTCAGCTGCCTGAATGTCATTTCCCTGAGAATAAAGCGAATATCCAGTCAGTTCTTGATCCTTTAATATGGTAGCTGGCGAGCTGTCCTGAACTGAATACTTCCAATCGGTTGCACCTGCTGGAAGGCTTAAGGTGGCTATTTTTGTATTATTCAATTTTGAACCTGCTTCAGGAGTTGAATAATTTTCAACTAGGATTAACAGCGGAGCAACTCCTCTTACATTATCCGCCAATACCTCTTTACACACATATCCTTTAATTCTTCCAGTTGAATCTGTAGCATATAGAGTAACATATTGTCCCTCTTTTACTGAAATATCCTTATTTACATCATAACCTACAGCACCCTCAACAGATGAATTAATCAATGGTACTTCAATATTATTATCTGTTACCTTAACTATCCAATTTGTAGCACCAGATATTCCTACAAAATTTAGCTCAGTAAATTTGGTTGTTCCAACACCTGAACCTGGCTGCAATGCAGTAAAGTTCTGAGGCTCTTTTAGCAATACGGCATCTCCAGGTCTTATGCTGCCTTCTTCTATTTTTATATTCTCATATGCCAACACCTTTATGCCAGTACCAGGATCATCAACAGCAATCAGCGATACATATTGACCTGCACTTACGGCTATATTAGAGCCAGAAGTATAGCTTTGGTAATCGCCTGCTCCAGTGGTAATAACTTGATCTGCAACTATATCGGAAGTAGCATCCACAACTTTTACAACAAAGTAGTCACAACCATTAATCCCCTCAGGAGATACATATATGGAGGTGGTTCCTGTATCAGTTCCATATTTAGGGTTAGTATAATTCAGCCCTGATACCAGCTTATTTGCTAAAGGAGGATTAATGTCCCCCGTCGTAATTAATATATTTTTGTATGCCTTTACCTTTCCGTTTGCATCTACAGCGGCAAGGACTACATATTGATTTTCTTTTACTGCTATATCTTCTCCGCTTGTATAGTTAATAGGAGTAGTAAATACGCTATCTAATGTTTGAGTAGTAGCTGCATCTACCACCTTAATCTGCCACTTAGTTGCACCCGCTACTCCGATTAGTTTTAAATCATTAATCTTTGTAGTTCCAGGCTTACTTCCCGATATAGGTCCTGTATAGTTGCTGTTGATTACAAGCAATGGTGCATCTATTGGTTTAATCTGTGTAGCAGAAATTGTAAATAGCTTATAAGCCACTATTTTATTATTAATTGTTGCAACTATCAGTAAGTTATTTCCTGCACTAACTGGAATATTTTCGCCGCTTGCATAAGTTGTCCACTCTGCAGTATTTGAAGCATCCTGTTCAAGCAATGGAATGCTTAAAGTCTGAGTTCCTATCTTATACTTCCATTCCACAGCTTCACTAGCTTCCTTCTGAATACCTGTATCACTAAGCATAAGCATTGTAGTTCCAGCATCACTGCCAGGTTCAGGAATGGTATAGTTAGTGTTTTCTGTTAACAAGTTTGCATATGGAGATTGAATCTGATCCTTTGTAACAGTTATGTCTGCATATGCTTTTACTCTATTTAATGTATCTGTTGCCAATAGCAAAATGTGCCAACCTGTCTTTATGTTTATATCACTTTTGAGAGTGTACAAATTGGATCCAGAAAGTGAAACATCCTTAGCTGGAATATCAAAGCTTTCTTCTTGTACCTTTATCATCCAGTTCTTTGCATCTACTATACCTATCAAATCAAGCTTATCAAAGCTTGTTGTACCTTCAGTCTTGCCCTTTATAAGGTTATAGCTGGTAGAAGGAATGTCATCTGCCTTATATGGTCGAATTGCAGATGCATAAACATATACATTTGCATATGCCTTTATATTTTCACTGCCATCTACAGCAAGCACTAGTATGTACTGCCCTGCCTTCGCTGAAATCTGAGTAGTAGTAGTCAATGCAGCAACACCGTCTATGTCATTTGCACTTGAATCTTTAGCAGGTGCATTGAACATTTTATCACCAACAGCATACCTCCAACTCCAGCTACCATCTGAGCCTGTAAGACCTGCTAATGACAAGGATGCTATCATTGTCTTTCCCTCGGCAGTTCCCTGTGCAGGATTTGAGTAGTTTGTGTTTGCTACTAGTATTGCTGCTGAAGGCGTTCTTATCTGTGCTAAAGAAATAGCTATATCCTTATAGGCTTTAATTCTGCCTGCGCTATCTGCTGCATATAAAATTATTCTCTGTCCTTCTGCAATGGAAATACTTTCACCTGATATATAAGGAAGCAATCCAGATATAACACTGTTATAATCTGGCACAGCAACTACTGCACTGCTGTCCACAACCTTATAGAGCCACTTGGTTGCACCTTGAATACCTAAAGTATTCAAGGAGGTTATTCTAGTTGTACCGCCAGTTTGTCCAGGTTCAGGTTCTGAATAGTTGTAGTTTTCATCCGCCCCAACCTCAATACTGGACTTAAGTGTGCTTGCTTGTGGCTGTTTAATCTGTGAGGCACTTATTATTTCATCTGCATATGCTAAGGTCTTACCACCAATATCAACTGCTACTATTAAAATATGCTGTCCTACTGATACATTTATATTTCCGCCTGATACATAGTCAGTACCTGTTAAAATCATTCCTTTGTATGGAGTTGCAAAGGATGAATCTCCTATTATATATATCCACTTAGCAAAGCCAGGAATACCATTTGAAGATAATACAATCTTCGTAGTGCCAACTGCCGTTCCTGCAGAAGGCAAGGAATAGTCATTTGGAGTCAACAGCTTCAGTGCATCAGCTGGTCTAATCTGTGAATCGCTGATAACTATATCCTTATATGCCTTTATTTTGCCGTTTGCATCCGTTGCTAGCAATATCAAGTGTTGTCCAGCAGTTATTACAATATCCTGATTTTCTACACAATTTATTGCCCCTGAAAGTACACTATTGCTCTGAGGAACCGAAGATAGAGCATCATCTTGAACCTTTATCATATACTTAACTGCATCTGTCGGAATTGTTGTTCCAGTAGCAGAAGTATTGAAGTTCAAATCAGGGAACATTGTAGTTCCTGCTTTTGAGCCCATCTCTGGCGCTGCAAAGTTAATATCAGGTATTTCGATTACATCGGCTTGACGTATCTGACTAGCATCTATCGTCAAATCAACATATGCCAGTATTTTATTTATTGTACCATCTGTCTGCACACCTACAAGTAATATATGGTTTCCTGCTGAAACGATTATATCATCTTTAGCTTTATATTCACTAAATGTCTTGCCTTCTGTATATCTCTCAAAATCGGTTGCTGAAACGCCCTTAGCTGGTATAACTGTTTCATTTCCAAGAACTACGTACATCCATTTATCAATTCCAGCAAAATCAGCTGTATCAGCTTTATCCAGAGTTTTAATTTCTACAGTATTTACCGTATCACCGTATTCTGGTAATGAGTAGTTACTATCCTGTTCAAGGCTTCCAGCTGGTATACTTACCATATTCGGAGTAACCTTAATGTCAGTATATGCTTTCACATTTCCGCTATCGTCAACTGCAGCAAGCAGAATATGCTGGTTAGCAGTTACTAAGATATCCTCACCTAATGCGTATTCCTTTGCATCCTCAAACTTGGAATCCACATATACATTTGATGTTGCTGTATCTTGAACTCTATACATCCACTTAGTAGCACCTGTTATATTAGACAAGTCTAAAGTAGTTATTCTAACTGCTTTTGCCCTTATGCCAACCGTTGGAGCACTGTAGTTAGATCCAAGTATAAGATTTCCAGCACTATACGGTGTAATCATAGCACTTGTTATTGTAATATCCTTGTATGCCTTAATCTCATTTGAAGCATCAACTGCTGCAAGCATTAAATGTTGTCCTGCAACTACACTGATATCTTGACCTGCAGTGTACTCGGTGTACTCTTCCGCTGGTAATATATCTTCGAATTCTGGTACTGTAAATGCATTATCCTGTACTTTTATCAACCACTTAGTTGCTCCAGTAAATCCTGCAAATGACAGCTTGGATATCTTTGTAGTACCACCTTTTGAACCATATCCAGGAGTTGAGTAATTTGTATTCTCAATCAGGACTCTCAGACTATCTGAGGTAAATACAGCATTTTCTTGTCCAGAAATTGGCATTCTAGGTCCTGTCGAATCGGCATCTGAAACAGTAGTAAACTCATAATGTCCACCAGTTGGAACTACTCTGTTTCTTAAGTAAACAATAATCTTGTCTCCATTTGTTAGGTTCAAGTTAGTAAATGACAGAGTTTGCATATTTGGTATCTGAGATGATAACAGATTTATCTCTTCACCACCGTCTATACTTACAGTATCACTTACAAATGCTGAGAACCCATTAGGCAACCTGATAACAACTGTTCCGTTAGACATATTGTCACCTGCTGTATATGTAAGCTCAAAGTCTGCTTTAGTTCCTGCTTCTCCGCTTTCTGGATTTATTTCAAGAGTACCAGGAGCAGTAACATTATCAGATGTAACTGTTACATCTATTTTGGCAGTTTTTGAATTAAAGTGTGTATATTGTCCTGTAACATGCACCGTAGTTGTTCCTATACTTACTGCTGTAATAACACCGCTGTCACTGACTGTTGCGATACTGTTATCAGAGGATATATATGTAAATCTTGTATCACTAGGGCTTGGACCACTAGGCTCAATTTTCTCTGTATTTCCTACTTGAATGCTTATCTTATCTGGTACGCTAAATGCAACATCACTCTTTGTAGGATCAATAATTGTGCCATTAATATCTGAAACAACACCATTGGCAATGTATACACTTCTAGGTGTTATCTCTACTTTTACACCATCAGCATAAACATACATATTATCAATATTTCCTGTACCTGTTATAGTTGCTGCTGAACTAGCAACAACATTCTTTATATAGGCATTTTCTTTCATTCCTAAATATGAGTCCCCTGCGGTTGGCTCAAAAGTAAGAGTTTCTAGAAATCCCTTTTCAAAATTAATTGCTGTAGTATCAGCAATATTCATTTTAACTAACTTTGCTACTCCATTTAAATCAATTCTATTGCCAGTTGCATCTTTTTCTACATTTAACGCATTAACTGTTCCGCTTAAAAGCTTAACTATGCTCTTAGTAGACTTAATAGTAATTGTATTTACACTTCCGCTTACCAAAGTAAAGGAAGAAATTGTACCTCCCAAAATGTCCACCTTGTCAGACTTACCTGCTAATCTTACATTAATGTTACTTTCATCTGCTTTAATGCTGCTAAAATCACCTTCTAGATTTGCTATTTGATTTGTAGCTACTGCCTGCTCAGCAATAACGTTAACAAAGCCCTTTCCAGTAGTTAAGTTTGTTTCCAATAGCTTACCGCCAGATCTTATATATGTATTTTCAATTGTAGTAGTTCCCTGAGCAACAACTCGAACATTACCAGCATATTTCTCTACAATTACATCTCCTGCTATCACAGAACTTTTAATAATAACACTGTTTGGTCCGCCGCCTCTAATTACAAGCTTGCCTTTAACAGTTACATTTTCCAGGCTTACATTTCCATCGGCAACACCTTCGCCGATAATAAGGTCACCTGAAATCTCCATTTTCTTTAAAGTAACATGATTTGCATTAATAATCATGTTGCCTTTAACATTTTTTGTTACTGTTCCTGCTTTTGTAACGACAAGACCAATACACTTGTCCAGCATTTTCATAGCATCAACAAGCTTCAGAACACCTAGCGGTGCATATCTCCCTCTAGATATTTCTGATAAATAGCCTTTTTCTATTACAGCTCCAAAATACTGAAGCTGATTTTCATCAAGTTTCTCAGCATCAGTAATTTTTTTAAGTAGCTTCTGGTCACTAAGCTCTAATCCAAATACCTTAGCTACCATAACAGAAGCTTCAACCCTCGTAATATTTGAAAATGGATAGAAATTGCTACCCTTCTGGGTCACATATCCTGCAGCCACAGCTTTAGCAATTTCTTTTCCATACCATGAGCCATTAGGAACATCAATAAAGCTTATATCTGCCTGTTTTGTAGGCTTAAGCACTTTATTGACAAAACCTATAAAGTCAATCTTTTGTACAGGCTTGTACAACTCACTAGTACTTACTCCCTTATCTAGCAGTCCCAATTGACTCCATTTTTTTAATAGTGCACTGTCCTCAGCAGCAACACCGCTTGCTCCCACTACTGTTTGAGTAGAAAACGGAGTTAATAGCATAATTGCTATTACCAGTATAATCGCTATGGGTCTTAATAATTTTCTCATAAAACCTCTCCCCCAACTTCAAATTTTTACAATATATCAATAAAGATTTATAGCTTTATATGCTATAACCGAAGCTTCCGCTCTAGTTACCTTGCCGTTAAGCTGTAAATAAGTTTGTCCGTTTACAATTCTTCCTGATAAAATACCTGCTCCACATACATCAGCAATTTTATCAGCTGTAGTTTTGGATATTGACCTATAGTCTGCAAATTGTTTTAGCAAACCGCCATCTTCATCTGGAAATGGAGTTCCTTTTGATTTCATTGCCATTAAAAGCATTATCCCTGCTTGTTCTCTTGTAATTGTCTTATCAGGGTATAATTTGTTACTTTTGTCAGGTGATATAATACCAAGCTTTGCTGCTGTCATTATTTCCTTATAATACTTATGCTTTGCTGTAACATCTGCATATCTTCCTGCAGAAACCCTCCCTAAATCCAAACTTCTGATAATAATAGAGCAATACTCACCTATTGTTATATTCTGCGTTGGATAAAATTTTGTATTGGCTTTAGTATCAAACACACCTCTGCTAGCTAAATTTTCTATAGATGTCACAGCCCATTTTATATTTGACACGTCTGAATATGTAATATTTTTTCTTGTAGCAGCAACAACCTCTTTTGAGGTGCCACTTTGGTTTGAACCAGTAATTGCACTCACACGATAGGTAACTGTATTTCCTGGGACTAAGTTCTGATGTGTAAACGTAGTTGTGTTTGCACTAACTCTTCCAACCTCTCTAAATGCATAGAACTGCATTGCTTCTATTAAAAACCCGCTTTCATTAAAAGAATTATCCTCCCAAGTGAGTTTTATCTCGCTGGATGAAATCGGTTCTGCCTGTAAATTTGTAGGTGCTTCTGGCGTCTTTAAAGAAACCGTTATTTCATTACTATAATTAATTGAATTTGATTTGTCATATACTTTAATTCTGTAAAAATAAACGTCAGTATTATTAATCCATTTATCATTGTAGGAAATAGTATCTGCTTCTAAATAAGCCACAGTGTACCATTCTCCAGATAAGCCCTGTTTCCTTTCAACTCTAAATCCCGCTTCTGACATGCTTGTATCCTTCCATGTCAGCTTAATTTCAGACTTTCCTATTACCGCATATGTTAAATCTGCTGGTGCGGAAATAGTAGTTGACCAAACGGTGGTTTCATTTGTAAAAGCAGAATATACACTGTTGTCATTTATCTTTGCTCTAACTTTATATGTAAATGTATCTTGTAAGGATATGTTCTGATCCACAAAAGAGGTAGCATTTCTCCCCATTGTCTCATATAATTCCCAAACAGGATTTGAACCCGTTTTACGCCATATTTCAAAGCCTGTTTCATTATCTGTTAAATCATCCCATGCTAATTGTATATTTTTACCGTCTGTGCACGAAGAGGAAAGTGTTCCTGGTGCTTTCAAATATGTATTTGTTATACTAATTATGTCGGAGTACTCAGAGTTTGTTGTACCTGATACAGCCCTTATTCTATATTGATATGTAACACCAGCTTCTAACTCAGCATCAGTATCAATATAAGCATTATCATTTTGCGGAATAACTGCAATTTCTTTAAACTCACCAGTTTTAGGAGATTTTCTTTCAATTATAAATGCAGTCTCTGATGAGTTGTCCCTCCAATTCAGTTTTATTCGATACCCTGAAAGGGCTAATCCTTCAAATTCTGTTGGCTTATATAAAAATGAATGTACTGTTTTCCCCTCTTCAGGGAAAGCTGGTGATTTTACATTCTCATTAGAACTTGCACATGACCTGACTCTATAATAATACTTTGTACCAGATGAAATAGACTTGTCACTATAGGTATTTTGCCCTATTCCTATGTTTGCAAGCCTAATCCACTCTGTTGCATTTTCAGTTTTTCTCTCAATGATGGTATTATAAGCTTTGTTATCAGCATACCCCCAAGTTAAATCAATCTGATTGTAGGAGACCGGTGTTACAGTAAGGGAGGTTGGCTTTGCTATTTCATCTGTCCTTAATGACAATTCAGAAGTATACAGATAGTGCTTATCCTCTGAATCTCTTACCCATACTCTATAGGTATATGTATGTCCAGGCGATACAGCAGAGTCAAATGAAGACTTGCTGTTTGGAGGCAGAGAAGCATACATTTGAAATGTACCGGAATCAACTTTCTTTTCAACTACATAATACTTTTCTCCGGTTATATTGTCATCCCAGTTGAGGGATATTGATGTGGAACTATATATTGTTACTGTCAGATTAGATGTATCGGCAGCACTTGTCATGCCAGGCATTATAAAAATTTGAATAAAAATGGCTATTGCCAAAACAAATGCCAGTTGTGAAACATAATTATGTAGTTTTTTCGTATTAGTTCTGTTATAATTTTCCAAAGTTGTTACCTCCGATATATACTATATGTTATTAATATCGGCAAAAAACCCTGTAATTTTAAGCTGGTAATGAATTTGTAATGTTATTGTTATATTTATTAGATTTTTTAATTACAAATCTAGTTGAAGTTTTATCACATCATCATTTATGTTTAGAAGCTCTCTAATATTTTGGGGAATGCTCTCCCAAATTATTTGTCCCTTACCACTAGGAAGCACTTGGATAAAATATTCGTCTATTTCAAACAATAGCTTCTTCCTTGCAAAGGATTTATGAATAATACATGGTTCATGGTCATTAAAGAGTTCTACACATTTTTCAATAATTTTCTCATCCTTTAATGGCAGTGAGTTAAATTTACATTCTAGCTTAGTGCTGCCGTTATTATCAATTACAGTAATTTTTTTAGCATGCATATCACCATGAACCTCCTTATCCACATTAAAAAAACAAAAACATAATAATACCGAACACAAAAAATATTATTGCATTAATCAACTTTATGATATGAAGCCTTTCTCTAATAGCCTCTGAGACCTCAAACAGCTCCTTGCCCTTATGTATTATAAATGTTAATAGGATAAGCGGTAAAATTACGCCTAAATTATATATTATAAGGTAGAGTAGTGCCTGAACGCTTAATTTTGGATTGGTTTGAAAGATTGTAATTATAGTTGCAAGGTATATCTGTCCAGTACATAAAAACTCTCCTAAAGATAATATCATTCCTAGAAAAAAGCTTATGAACAGTATTAACTTTACTTTTGAAAAGTCGGATGCTTTTTTAATAATACTATGATTGATCTTTCTTAGTCTCGCAGGAAGCTGCAGAAATATCCTGTTATATCGTTCTGCTTTTGCCGCAAAATAGTCCTGTATGCTCATGACAATTAGAAACAGTAGCACCACTGCAAGCAGTACCTTAGTTAATATACTTAATAAACTGAAATTAAACAATGACAAAAACCTGAAAAGTATAGTCCCAAGCAAAATACATGCCAAAAATTTGCCTGTAATAAACGATAGTGCAATTTTAAGTATTTTTGCTTTTTTTACTGTCAAAAGTGATAGAAAAAAAAGTAGCATGGACATAGAACAAGGATTTATACCATTAACAAGTCCTGCTAAAAATACGCTTGCAGCCTTAAAGCCTTCAAACCTTTGCATATCTTTTTCGTGGTTTTCAACAGAGTTATCAAACTCAAGGGTCTTAACCTTAGGCGTGCTTATTTCCTTCTCAAAATTATCCTTTATTGATTCTTCATCTGAGAAATACACATCACTAATGAAAACAATAGGGACAATTCCCTCATCTTCCTCGGAAACCTTGTAAGCTTCATTATATTTGTCCATTAGGCTTTTATTTCTCAAATTAGATATGTCATACTTCTTTAGTTCAAGGTTTTTATGCCTTTCACTGAAACCATCAAGTAAATCCGACATACTTTCACATGAAGCACAGGTAGGGCTGAAAAAGTATACTGCAGTAATTTTATTATCACTTTCTGCCCAAACCCTGCATACACTAGTCTGTGTTACAAGCAGCAATATAAAAAGGAAAAACAAGAACCTTCTCATTCTATTATCCCCATCCAATAATGATTATTTCACAACCTATAATCCCGATATGTACTTAACTAATTCATTCGGATCTGTAATTAACTTTTCAACAGAATAGTCTTTATTTATTATAAAGAACATTGGATATTGGCGTTTAGTTGCCTCAACTCCTTGAGAATAAGCGAACGAATTAAAATATATCTGCTCTGGATCAATTTCAAAATACTTGTCAAAATCCTGTTTTGTATCGAAATCTGGTCTAACTGTAATTACATTTATTTTTTCCCGTATGGAGTCAATATTTTTACGTATAATTTCCTCATTTTCTCTGCATAACCTACAACTTGATGACATAAACATCAGAAGTGTTTTTTCATTATCATTAGGAAGAACTGTTTCGGACTTTAATACATTCTTGAAGATCATTTCTCCAGCCCTAGCACTTAAATCCTTTATTTTTCCAATTTCAATAACTTCATTTATCAGTGCTACGTAACTATAACCCGTAACCGTTTTAATTTTATTATTTTCATCTGTAAGAAAAGCAGTAGGTTTCGATTCACTAAGCGAAGCCTTTCCTGCCAGTGTATAATTACAACTTTCAGCAATACCAGCTTCATTAATCTGTTTCAAAGGTATCTGGTCTTCCCAAACCAATACATAACTTATATCTTCAAAGCTAATTAAGTCAATCATTTTCGATATAGAATCCAGCCTTTTCATACAATCTTCGTTTGTACTGTCAAGGTAGAATACAACTTTATATTTACTCTTTACATCGTTAATTTTATTGGCTTTCCCAGAAGCATCAAACAAATCAATTCTCGAAGGTATTATGTCCTCCGATAAAAGTTCCAACTTACTAGACTGAAACTTATCGCTAAAATTGTAAAAACAAACCGCTAAACCTATTATCAGAACCGCTATAGCAAGCACCACAGGAAAAACATGTTTTTTCATTCTCTGACACCACCTATGTAATTAAACTTTTATAAAATATTCTTTAATAATTAAAACCAAAGCGGTATCCGCCACTTATAGAAACGGGGGACATTTTCTTGCCTAATTATATTGTTATTTGTATAATCTTGACAACTATTTAATTATAACATGAATTATAAGCCGATTCCATCTAATCTTGAAAGCATATATAAACTTAGTGTATTCCAGCCATGTAATACTCTATTTAAAGCACTGCATGACTGGAAAATCACTTTTATCGTACCTTTATTAAGTTAAAGCTCTAAGCTGGCAAAAACGCTTGCGTTTTTGAAACTCGAAAGTACACAATGTAAGCACACACTCTAAACCAGCAAAAACGCTTGCGTTTTTGATACTCGAAAGTGCACAATGTAAGCACCAACTATTCTTTCGAGTTAGGAAAAACAGTTATAATACCAAGTAAATACTGTTTCATAAGTGCAAAGTCAATTGCATCAACTTCACCACTAGCATCTAAATCAGCCAATACTTTATTCTCAATGGTTTCTAGACCTAAAAGATGCTTTTTAATTAAAATTAAATCTATTGCATCTATTGCTCCATCAGAATTTATATCACCCAATTTACCTTGTATAACCTCTCCTCTAAGGAATCTAAAGTAATCTAAATTCATTAAGAAGCCATCTGCTCCGGTAAATTTCACGTACAAATCATGTTTTCCGCTTGCTCCGAAAACACTACAACTTGCATTAGTCCAAGTCTGCCAACCTCCTGTGCCTGGAACAGCACAAGTTCCTATTAATTTTCCTGTCAGACTATCCAGATAAAGTTCTATGTTTCCGCCTTCAGTTGCGCTTCCTACACAAGCCTCAAAATTATCAGGGCCCGTTCCAAATTCAACATCTTTGAAAACAAGATAATCTCCGTTTTCTATATATCCCACATTCTGTCCGTCACCTTCGGTATTTGCTTCTGTCTGAGTTCCTGACTGGTCATAGTAGTTTTCAGCTTCAATTTTATCAAAAGCAGATATAGGCTTAGGTGGTGTAGCTTCACCTGTAGGACTCCAGAGTTCAAGCTCATAAATTCTAGTGCCTCCGGAATTATCCTGAGTAGCAGTATTTACGTATAACCTTACATATCTTGCACTGAATGTCTCCACATTTCTGTCCGTTGTATTTTGAACATTTCCATATACCGCATCAACATCAGTCCAATCAGTTCCGTTCATACTCTTTTGGAGTGTAAAGTCTCTGGTGTTGTATTTAATTGCTTCGGCAACGCCAGCGTGCTTCACAACCCAACGGCTGATTTCATATACATCGCCAAGGTCAACTTTCAGCCACTCACCGCTTATGCCGTCAACATGACACCATTTTGTTGTAGCCAAACCATCAACTGCATTTGATGCATCTTCTCCAGCACCACTGCCTGAAGCAGTTGCAGTCTTATTTAATGCTACATTTACCATTGCAGGAGTAGTCTCCATTGGCTGTAAAGCTCCATTTAGTTGATAGCTCTTTCCTGCTTCTGTTGGGAAGCTGATAGTTTTTGTTCCATAACGTACATTACATACGTTGCCAGAGTTTGATTTTATAACTACATTTTTTAAAGTACCATTGCTCCAGCTCATTTCTGTAACAGTAAAGTTTCCGCGAGCGCAAAGTCCATTTGCATGACCAGTAGACCATTGGCTTGGCAATGCAGGTAAAAGTTGAATCTCATTGTTATGGCTCTGCAAAAGCATTTCTGCTATACCTGAAGTAAATCCGAAGTTTCCATCTATCTGGAATGGTGGGTGAGCATCCCATAAGTTATCATAGAGACGTCCATCCTTGTTTACAGGTGTAATCAGCAGTTTTACCAGATTGTAAGCATGAGCACCGTCTTCCAATCTTGCCCAACAATTCAGTTTCCAAGCCTCAGACCAGCCTGTTCCTGCATCTCCACGTACATTAAGGGATTTTATTGCCGCATTGGCAACAGTAGGTGTGTTCCTTTTATTGATTTCGAATCCTGGGAATAGGTTATATAAATGAGATATGTGTCTGTTTTTCTCATTTTGGCTATCCCAGTCATAAGCCCATTCCTGAAGCTGTCCCCAACTTCCGATTGTATCTGGCTTAATCTTTGAAACCTTTGCTTGAAGTGTAGCCCTAAAGGTGTCGTCAACATTCAATTTCTCGGAAGCATCAATTACACCCTTGAAAAGTTCACGGCTTATTCCGTTGTCCATAGTTACACCATAGCTACATGCTGCACCTTGTCCACCGCTGTTGCTAGGAGGATTAAGCTCAGGTGAAGTACTCGGACAAATCACTTGATATTCCTGTCCGCTTATAGTTTTTGCTCTCATAAGCGTCTGCAGGAAGTCTGCCGAGCCTTTGATTACTGGATAAATTTCCTTCAGATACTCAGTATCCTGATTAAAGTTATACGCATCATATAGCATATTGGAAACCCATGCGCCACCAGTTGGCCAAAATCCCCATTCTCCATCGATAGGAGCTGTTCTGTTCCATAAGTCGGTGTTGTGATGTAATACCCATCCATTTGATATATTATAATGAACACGTGCAGTTTCGTTACCCGGTGCCTGCAATGCCTTTGCCTTCTCTACAAATGGCTCAAAACACTCAGCTAGATTGGTAGTTAGTGCTGGCCAGTAGTTCATCTGGTAATTGATATTTGTAGTCATCTTGCAGCCCCATGCTGGGTTACGGAATTTGTTCCAGATTCCCTGCAAATTCATCGGCTGAGAGTCACGTGAAGCACTAATCATTAAGTATCTTCCGTATTGGAAAAGCACTTTAGCCAATTTAGGATCATTAGTGCTGCCAAATTCAGAAATACGCTGTGGCATAGGTTTGCTGTTTTCACTTCCGCTACCGCCGAGATCCACATCCACTCTTTGGAATAATTTCTGATAATCAGCAACGTGGTTGTTATACAGCGTTGTATAATCTTTAGTAGAAGCATTTGTGATATCAGCAGTTGCTTTACCCTTTTCATCTGCGTTACAAGTCTTGTAATCAACAAAATTTGTACGAACTGAGGTGAGAATAACTACTGAATCAGCATTTGTTACAGTTATTTTGTTGCTGTTGGCAGAAACAGAACCGTTAGTATTTAATATCTTTGAACGTGTTGAAAACCATACCGCATATGGAATGTTATTGTCAGTGTCGGCATGTCCATTCATTATCATGGTATCCGAACCTGCTGTTGATAAAGTATATTGACCAGTAAGAGAACATTCATAACTAGCAGTAAAAGATACTGAACCAGCAGAATTACAAGTGATTTTTGTTACCATTACCTGATCTGGATAGCTAACAAAAGACTCACGGTGATAACTCTTACCATTATATATATAATCACTGGAAACAACTCCTGTATTCATGTCCAACTGTCTTGAATAATTTGATACTGTGCTGTGCCCAAAAGCCAGTTTTAAGTTACCCACTGACTGATATTTTGCCTCACCGCCGCCTATCATACCCTTAACAGTGTTGGTTCCAGCTGTGTAGTTTTCTGCAAACATTTGATCCTGAGCTGTTTTTAAAGAATTTGCAGCTCCTGATTTATTATTGTTACTAGGTCCGCTACTCCAGAACGTAGCCTCGTTTAAATCAATTCTTTCATCTGGACAGTTTCCATAAACCATTGCTCCTATACGGCCATTTCCTAATGGCAAAGCCTTATAAAAGGCTTCGTTGTTATCGTAGGCGTTACCTGAGAAATTTGTACCAGCCATACTGTTATACCATAGTTTCAGGTCATTATCTGTATAACTAGAGCTAGCAGTCTGATCTGCAGCAGAAACTGGTTTAGAACCGTTTATATAAAAATTACTGTTTAACATCAACGCCCCCACTAAGCTAAAAACACCAATTTTTTTTAATATATTTTTAAACTTCATCTTTTACACTTCCTCTCTAAATTTTTAAATCATATTAGTCTAGTTATTCCTCGTTAGAAATTTCAAGCCAAGTCAATATCCCAATTTTTAGAAATTGAACATGTGGGATATTGGCAAGGCTTGATGTCAGGTAACATTATTGTCCAGAATATTAAAACCAAAATTCTTATCACTTATAGTCAAATATTCAGCAAAATGTACCCATTGATTCTAATTCGTTAGTATATTTAGAGTAATTGTCGGTATAGGTATTATCTTTCTTATTTGTCTCCTGGGAAAGTAGTAATAATACCAAGTAAATACTGCTTCATTAGTGCAAAGTCAAGTGCATCTACTGCACCACTTGCATCTAAATCAGCCAACGCTGTTTCTTTAATTAGTTCAGCTCCAAGTAAGTGTTTCTTTATAGCCATTAAATCTAAGGAATCTATTGATGAATCAGCATTTATATCACCTAATTTACCTACTGAAACGGTTTTTGTATCAAATTTGAACCAGTCCAAATTCATCAAATAATCGCTTCCTCCAGTAAATACCAAATACAAATCATGCTCTCCAGTAACTCCACTGACACTGCATGTTGCATCAGCCCAAGTTTTCCATCCGCCGGTACCTGCAACAGCACAAGTTCCTATTAATGTTCCTGTAGGACTATCCAAACGAAGTTCTATATTTCCACCAGTTGACTCGCTGCCTGCACTTGCTTGGAAATTAGTAGCACCGTTAGCGAAATCAACTTTTTTGTAAACTAGATAATCTCCATTTTGAATATACCCGATATTCTGACCACTGCCATCAGGATTAGCTTCAACCTCAACTCCAGATTGGTCGTCATAATTTTCTGCCTCCAATTTATCAAATGCTGATTTTGGAGTAATAACAATAGGTTGATCAATAACAGTTGAATCAGGACCAGTACCATTATAATTTCTGATAAGGCCTAAATCCCAGATAATTTGCTGGTATTCAAGATTCGTATTTGTAGTACCCTGTATTAGGAAATCAACCTTATTTATATCATTAATCTCTAATTTTTGGTTATATCCTGCACGAACTAACTCTCCATGAGAGACATTGGTTGTCCACTTGTCTGAATTGTATTTGAGATTACCTCTCCATGCCCATTTTTCAGAAACCTGTGTCCAAGGTCCACCAGCACTTGATGATGTCCAAAGTTCATAATATCTGCCGTCTTTCATATCCTCAATTAACAAATAGTATTGACCATCAGCAAGACATTTATATACTTCTGCACCTTCAAAAGTATTTTTAATTGCTACAGTTGGAGCACTCCAACCCTTTGGGAAATTTGCAAGAGTTGTTTTTCTTACGTAAAGATTTCCTGAACCGTCACTTGGTGTGTTATACATATAAGCATACTGATCGTCACAGATTATGTAATAATCCCATCCCATGTTGCCTGATATTCCGAAAGATTTAGGCCCTTGCCATGAATTAGGGTCAGTTGGATCTGTCGTTGTTGAATAGGCTGCTCCATAAGTTCCATCTTGGTAAACCAGATACCATAATTTCTGAGGCTCGTAATAGAATAATTCTGGTGCACAGAAATATGCTTCACCAATTTTACTCATATATGTACGTTTAGCAGTTTTCAGTCCAGCAATTGTGCTTGCAGATGTAAAACACGTCTGCCATCCGCCAGCTTGATTTGCACCAGTGTAATACACAAGCCACTGACCATCGTATCTTACTATAGTTGGGTCTTTAGCTGCATAATAATCATAAGGTTTACACTCCCCGTGGAAAATGACTCTTTCATCCACACTCCATGATGGATTTGCATTAGCTGCTGCAAAAGCTACAGAACCAAATGATGACAGCATAATACCCACGCTTAGAGCAACTGTTAAAGCTTTTTTAAATAATCTTTTCATAATTTTTCTTCCTCTCTGTGTTGTTTTTTTATAATTTTATTCAATACCAAACTGTAATTTATTTTTAGTTTGATTAAGGGAGTATTACAAAATGCAAATTATAATACTCCTTTATTTCTAGTCTAAGTACACCCCAGCAGGGAATTCTTTTATCAAACCAAGCAGATATTGCTTCAGAAGTACAAAATCTAGTGCATCTATGCTACCACTTGCATCTAAATCTGCTGCTCTAAAATCTTGATCACCAGGGAATGTGAGAATTGCTCCAAGCAGATACTGTTTCATCGTTGCAAAATCTATTGCATTAATGTCACCACTGCCATCAAGATCACCGTATAATGCTTTTTGTGTTGGTGCACTGCTGAACTTGAACCAGTCCAAATTCATTAAATAATCGCTTCCTCCAGTAAATACTAAATATAAATCATGCTCTCCAGTAACTCCACTGACACTGCATGTTGCATCAGCCCAAGTTTTCCATCCGCCGGTACCTGCAACAGCACAAGTTCCTATTAATGTTCCTGTCGGACTATCCAAACGAATTTCTATATTTCCACCAGTTAACTCGCTGCCTGCGCTTGCTTGGAAACTATCAGCACCGCTACCAAAATCAATTTTCTTATAAACAACATAATCTCCATTTTGAATATAACCGAGATTCTGACCACTTCCATCAGGATTATCTTCAATCTCAACTCCTAATTGGCTGTTAAAGCTCTCTGCTTCGATTGTTGTAAATGCGCTTCTTGGTTCTACAACTACAGGCTTACTTGAAACTCTGAGCACAACAGTACCATGTGAAGGTACAGATGCTGTATATGAACCAGTGAATTCACCTTTATCAGATTTAGCCCATAGATCACGTACTGATACACTGCCAGTAATGCCTACATCTGAAAAATTAACTGTTATATTTGATGTTGATGAATTTCTATTCAATAATGCAATAGCCTTTTCTGTTCCATCTATACCAAGTGGTTTTACCCAAACTTCAAGACCGTTTGCGCTTTTAACTCTTGAGCCTTGAATTCCAGCAGGATCTTGATTTATAGCTATTACTTCTTTGTTAAGTAAAATGCTTTTTGTAGTTTGATTCATTGTTCTAATATCATTTCCAGCTATAAGAGGTGATGCCATCATACACCACATGCTCATCTGTGTACGATATTCCTCAGTTGTACAGCCACCGTTTCCGATTTCAAGCATATCAGGATCATTCCATGCTCCTGGTTTTGCAGAGCTTGTAAATTTTGCATTGTCATCAATTAAATTTATAATACCTCTAAACCAATCATTTCCATTATCCCACTTATCAGTGATATCACCTGTAGTACGCCACAAGTTTCCAGTTGAAGGCATCCAGTCTGCATATCCCCATGCACAGATACTAAATACTATAGGTCTTCCGCAATTTGCAAGTGCGTTCTGCATTTTTTTGTAATCAGCTTTTTGGTCACTTCCATTTGGTATATTACAGTTATCATATTTTAAATAGTCAATACCCCATGAAGCAAAGGTTTTTGCATCTCTATCCTCATAACCCTTGCTACCACTTTGAGGAACATTCATACATGTCATAGTTCCGCGGTCTCCATATATTCCAAGTTTAAGACCTTTGGCATGTACGTAATCTGATAAAGCTTTTATACCACTTGGAAAACGTGTAGGATCAGCTCTCAGGTATCCATTTGAATCACGCGCAGGATTTGCCATCCAGTTATCATCAAGATTTAAATACACATATCCTGCATCCTTCATTCCAGTAGATACCATTGCATCGGCAATTTCTTTTATTTGCTTTTCATTAATGTTCCCATGGAATACGTTCCAACTATTCCATCCCATAGGTGGGGTTTTAGCAAGTCCGTTATCCCATGCCCCTAAGTTAAAAGTTGATAATACCGTAAATGTTACACCAGTAAGTATACCAGCTGCTAATGCTAATAACTTTTTCATAAGTCTTATCCTCCTAATATATTTTTTTATATTTGATTGAATTTCCCATTTTATTTCTCTAGGATAGCCGTTTGGAAAAATTCAATCTAAAACTAACTACTTAATGCTTTTTACAATTTTCCTTCACTATCTTATTTAGAATTAGGCAATTCTGTAATACTTCCTAATAGATACTGTTTAAATGTTGCAAAATCAATAGCATCAATTTCACCATCAACATTCAAATCTGCTGCCTTAATACCATTTTCTGCTGGGAATTCCTCAATTGCGCCTAAGAGGTACATTTTTAGCAAAGCATAGTCTGTTGCATCAATGGCCTTATCGCCGTTGAGGTCTCCTACAATTATAGTAGGTATAGCCTCTTTGGTAAATTTGAACCAGTTAAGATTAGTTAAATAACCTTCTTCCCCGATAAATTTCAAATATAGGTCATGCTTTCCACTTACCTCGCTAATATCGCACGATACGTCATTAAAGGTCTGCCAGTCTCCAGTCACTGGAACTGGGCATGTACCTATTAAAGTACCAGTTGAACTATCAAGTCTGATTTCAATTTTTGCTTCATTAGCAGCACTTGATACTCGGGCATTAAAGCTTGTTGCACTACCGTCTTCAAAATCAATATTATTATAAACAACATAGTCTCCGTTTTCGGTATAGCCTACAGCCTCTGTTCCTTCGTCACATGTTACATTTTGAATTCCTGATTGATCGTTGTAAATTTCTGCTTCAATCTTTGAAAAGGCTGATACAGGAGTTGCTGGTACAGTAACAAATTTCCACCAGTCCATATTAAACAAAAATCCGCTACCACCTGTAAATTTCAGGTATAAATCATGTACACCAGTTGCACCACTTACTGTACAATTATTGGTAGTCCAAGTTTGCCAGCCTCCAGTACCCTTAACTGCAAGAGTTCCAACTAATTTTCCTGTAGGGCTATCAAGGCGAAGCTCAATATTTCCCCCACTGTTTGCTGATGATACGCTTGCCTCAAAAGATATGGCATCAGTAGCACCAAAATTCACACCCTTTACCTTTATATAGTCACCATTTTCTATATTGCAAACATTCATTCCGCCTTCACTGCATTTTTCTGTTTCTACACCTGATTCCCAGCAAATTGTTTCAGCCTCTATTTTCAAATATGGGTTAAGAGTGCCGACTGCTGGTACACCAGTAGTAGTCATATTCATAGTAGGGATTGTACCATCAGCATTATAACTAAATTTCTCTATACATACTGAACGGTGATATCCTCCTCCATTTGGTAAAGCTCCATTATGATAGAAGAAATAAGAATTTCCTTTAAAGTCAACTACTCCTGGATGGTTTGTAAAGCTAGCGCCTTGAGTAGGCATGATTTTACCACGATATGTCCAAGGTCCTGTTGGACTAGTGCTTGTGGAATAACCTATATGCTCGGATACAGGACCACCTGCGAATACCATATAGTATAAACTACCACGCTTATAAAACCATGGACCTTCCTCATATGATGTTGCTCTGTCTGTCTTGCTTCTAGCTCCGAAACTAGCTACAGTTAGAGGTACTGTTACAATGCTTCCTGAATAGGAAACCATATCTTCATTTAACTTTACATACTTAAGGGCAGGATTACCCCAATATAGATAAGCCTGTCCGTCATCATCAACAAAAACTGTTGGGTCAATATTACCATAACCAGGTGCTATTAATGGTTTCCCAATAGCGTCCTTAAAAGGTCCTGTTGGACTATCTGAAACAGCGACTCCTATTGCTGTTCCACCACTCTTTGCAGTCAACGGAACATAGTAATAAAACTTACCATTTCTAGGAACACACTGACCTGCCCATGCATCACCTTTCGCCCAGGTGAAATCAGTATAAGCCAATGGTGTACCATGATCAGTCCAATTCACCATGTCTTTTGACGAATAGCATTTCCAATCATTCATAGTAAAAAAGTTATTTACTATATTGTCTTCATCATGTGAGGTATATAGATAACAAGTATCTCCATAAACCATTGGAGCAGGGTCAGCAGTATAAACTGTTTGTACTATTGGGTTATCTGCATAACATACTAATGAAAAAAGCATAGAAAAGGCTAAAGAAATAGGCAAAATCTTGCTAATTTTTTTCATAACTCCTCCCAAATTTTATATTATTTTTAAGCTTAGATAAATTTCTATTTAAAAACGAAATAGTATTATAATAAACGCTAGACATGTATACACGTCCGTACATCTTAGGGTTTGAATCATTGTAGCTATAAAGAGTAGTATCATCCAGATACGCAGTTACTTTGTTTTCTACAACCTTAATAGCAATATTATGCCATGCATTATATACTTTATTAAAATTACTAATTTTTACTCCGCCTGTGCCGCTCACTACATTTCCACTCGCTATAGAAGTACCGTTAACATGCAGATACCAACCACCATCAAACCAAAATTTCAAGATATAAGGCGTACCGTTTGTATAGTGAGAGTCACTGCCGCCCTACTGACGAGTACCGATAGCAGCATAATTATCTCCACCCTCTGTACCATTGTGTTCAAATGAAACATCAACACTAGCCTTATAGTTTAGCCACCTGAAATCTACAATTCCTGTGATAGGGCTACCATTATTCCAAGTGCCGCCAAGACCCATAATTGACTTATCCACCTGCTGTCGCAGAACACAGTTACTCACTCCGTCTGGAAGATATGCTTCAAACATACCGTTACGATCGCTAGTATAGCGTGGAATCACACTTTTTGATCCACCTCGCACATCTATATAGCTTTCAGTTCCGGTAATTTGTCCGCCTAATCCTATTACAGCTGGATGAAGAGGTGGAAATGCTAAGTCTCACTGATCTGTTACTCTATCAAGCTCAGAGTTATTGTCGTACCCTAAAACAAGCACGAAAGGGTCTTCCACTTTATCAGATGCTTGAGACTTAGCATATCCTGCCCTATTGGATTGACCTAACTGTAGAAAACAATGAAACTTACTTTCTTATGATTATTCTCCAGGGAAAGTATTTATCATTCCAAGCAGATATTGTTTCATAAGTGCAAAATCAAGTGCATCTACCGAACCGCT
The DNA here is from genome assembly GCA_023398105.1 of Bacillota bacterium. Lineage (GTDB taxonomy): Bacteria > Bacillota > Clostridia > Acetivibrionales > DSM-1351 > Ruminiclostridium. The sequence goes on from JAEWST010000045.1 coordinate 27,318, forward strand.
ACCGTCTAAATCAGCCGATGCCTCATTATCAATTGCTTCTCCAAGTAGATTCTTCTTTATCAACATTAAATCTAATGAATCTATTGAATTATCAGAATTTATATCACCTAATTTACCCGGAATAACAACACTTCCTTTAGTAAATGTAAACCAATCCAAATTAAATAAGTAATCGCTATCCCCTGTAAATTTCAGATATACGTCATGCTCTCCAGTAACTCCACTGACATTACAGGATACATCAGTCCATGTTTTCCATCCGCCTGTATTAGAAACGGCACAAGTTCCTATTAATGTTCCTGTCAGACTATCCAAACGAATTTCTATATTTCCGCCAGTTGATTCACTTCCTGCACTTGCTTGGAATTTTGTAGCACCACTACCGAAATCAACTTTTTGGTAAACTGTATAATCTCCGTTTTGGATATAACCTATATTACTACCGTTGTCATCAGTATTAGCTTCAATCTCAACTCCTGATTGCTGGTTGAAACTCTCTGCTTCTATTTTTGTAAATGCTGATATAGGTTCAGGAGGTATAACTGGGCCATTTTCTGTAAATCCTTTTTCACATACCATCTGTGAATAATTCCATAAACTCTGCTTCCACACATTCCAATCATGTCCTCCATTCTGAATGCGGAAATATGTATAAGGAATACTTTGAGAATTACAGAAATTAGCTACTCTGTCACCATTACTTATAAGATTATCACTTGTACCACATGAAATGAACAAGAATTTCAAATTCTGCTTAGCTGCTGCCCCATTATTAGGGAATAACTGGTTAACTTGCATTGTATTAGGTGCTGCTGAAAACGCTCCAACGTATGGGAACTTGTCCAAATTTGGCAGTCCAATGTTGAAGGATTGTCCGCCACCCATTGAAAGACCGCACACTGTCCTATTTTTAGCATCAGTGCTAACTGAATAGTTTGATTCTACGTATGGTATAAGAGAATCAATCAAATCTCTTGTGAAATTTGTCCAACCATCAGATACACCAGTTCCTGTTGCGTTACCGTTTGGTAATACGCAAATAAATGGTTGAATTTTACCCTCAGCGATTAGATTATCAAGGATTACATGGGGTGCTCCGTTTTGGTACCACTCGTCTTCATTTCCTCCAATACCGTGTAATAAATACATAACGCTGTATTTATTACTTGTTGAATAATTTGGTGGCAAGTAAATTCTAGCCCTCCTAGTACTGTTTGTTGCCTTGGACTGATAGCTAATATAGCTAACTTGACCATGTGGTACACTCTTTACTTGGTCATATCCTGACGGCGGTGTACTTGGGAGTGTTGCTGCTTGAACCTGATACACAGGTACTGCAGTAGCAAGTAATGCAAGACTGAATAATACTGGTACAACTTTCTTAACTAACGTTCTTAGTTTCATTTTTTAATTTCCCCTCTCTTATTATATTATTTACTCAACTTTTCCAGTTATAAATCGTAGGTGTTAAAACTTATCAAATGAACAAACGCTACTTAGTAGTAATTGCTAGTTCCTAGCAATTACAAATTCAAGCAACTATTTCGGCAACAAACCCTTGATAGGATTGAACACCGATAGATTTATATGTAGGAAAGTTGAGTTATTTAACTGTTAAATTATTTAACAGTAAACCTATCATATACCACATCTGCCTACGTGTTACTTAACATATTATATTAGCTTATGTCTGGTAAGGTAATCCCAAAATGTCACCTAGCAAGTACTTTTTAAAAATAGCAAAATCTAGTGCATCTATTGCACCGTCAACATTCAAATCTGCTGCCTTAATGCCATTTTCTACAGGAAATTCCTCAATTGATCCAAGAAGATACATTTTCAATAAGGCATAGTCTGTTGAATCAATAGCTTTATCTCCATTGAGATCTCCAACCAAAGCATTAGCTGCCTTGCTAAACTTCCACCAATTAATATTCATAAGATATCCGCTTTCACCGGTAAATTTTATGTATAAATCATGCTCACCAGTTACTCTGCTAACACTACATGAACTTGTGACCCAATTATTCTGCCAATCACCAGTACTAGCAACTTCACAAGTTCCAATCAGTGTTCCTGTCAGACTATCTAAACGCAATTCTATATTTCCTCCGTTAGTTGCAGATGCTACCCTTGCATCAAAAGCTGTTGCACCGTCTCCAAAATCAATTTTCTTATAAACAACATAATCACCATCTTCTATAAATGCTACATCTAGTCCCTCATTAGTATCTAAACATGCTTCGGTTTCGATTCCTAATTGGCTATCGAAGCTCTCTGCTTCTATTGTTGATATAATTATAAAAAAAATCTAAAGTCAATTACTATCGACCGATAACCGATATGCTATCGGTCGATAGTTTGGTTTTGAGGCTATGCAAACCCAAACTGTGTTCGAAGTATACTTCGCCAAAAGGCCAAAGCTTGGAACCGTAATTGACTTATTAAGGAAATATAAAGAGGTAAGTATTATTTCCTTGTTAAAATAAATATATATTCACAAACATAAGTTTATGAGATACCTGTGTCATTGTTACAAGCAAATAGGGTTCATTCCCTTAATTAGAAATGGGTAATTTCGAAATATCACCCAGCAAGTACTTTTTAAAAATAGCAAAATCTAGTGCATCTATTTCACCGTCTTCATTTAAATCTGCTGCCTTAATGCCATTCTCCACAGGAAATTCCTCAATTGATCCAAGTAGATACATTTTCAATAAAGCATAGTCTGTTGAATCTATGCTCTTGTCACCATTTAAATCCCCTGCAGTTGTAGGGGTAGTTTGTCCATAATCTGTAAATCCATTAGCACATGCCATTTGTGCAAAGTTCCACAGACTAGGTTTCCAAACAGTCCAGTCATGACCTCTTCCAGGAATGAGGAAATATGTGTGTAGGATACCATATTGTTTACAAGAATTAACTATACTTTCACTGAATCCCATACTATCATTTGTTCCAATACATATAAATAAAAGTTTGTTCTGCTGTTTAGTAGCTGCAGGATCAGGGAAAAAATTAGTATTTGTAATAGAAGCAGGACCTCCTGGAGAGAATCCTCCCACATATGCGAATTGGTTCAAATTCGTCAAACCAAAATTGATTGATTGTGCACCACCTAGTGATAGTCCAGCAAGTGCTCTATGAAGTCTGTCAGTATAAACGGAATATTTAGATTCAACATAAGGTATAAGGCTATTCAGCAAATCATTTTTGAAATTCAAATACCCATCGGATATTCCTGCTCCTGTTGCATTTGCACTAGGTATTACAACAACGAACGGTTCAATTTTACCAGAAGCAATAAGATTATCTAGAATGACATTGGCTGAACCTCCACCGCTATACCAGTCATTCTCGTTTCCACCGTAACCATGCAATAAGTATAGAACGCTGTATTTATTATTTGTTGAATATCCTGGTGGAAGGTAAATTCTTGCATTCCTCTGGCTATTTGTTGCTTTTGAGAAATAGGAAAAAGTTGTGACTTGCCCGTGCGGAATGTTATTCTGGACTTGATCAAATCCTGTCTGTGGTAATACTGGCAGAGTTTCTGCCTTTACTGGACATACTGGAATAACGCAAAGTAATGCGAAGCTTAAAAATGCTGCTGCTATTTTATTGCCTGTTTTATTCATTAAAACTCTTAATTCCATTTTCTCTTCTCCTTTTCACTTATTTGCTTTTCATAAATCTACAAAATGAGTTAAATCCATAATTTCATCTTTTTAGTGAGTACCATTAGTCAAGTAATACTGCGTATTACTGTAAACAATTTTATAGTTACCTATCTTTACTTAGAATAAGGTAATTTCAAAATATCACCCAGTAAGTACTTTTTAAAAACAGCAAAATCTAGTGCATCTATTGCACCGTCAGCATTCAAATCTGCTGCCTTAATGCCATTTTCCACAGAAAATTTTGAAATAGCTCCAAGTAGATACATTTTCATCAAAGCATAATCTGTTGCATCAATACTGGTATCTCCATTTAGATCTCCTACAATAGTAGAAGCTTTATTAGTAAACTGAAACCAGTCAAAGTTTAATAAGTATCCGCTTTCTCCTGTAAATTTCAGATATAAGTTATGCTTTCCACTTGTTCCTGTTATATCACATGTTAATTCAGCCCAAGTCTCCCAATCACCTGTTCCAGGCACTGCACATGTACCTATTAAATAACCAGTAATGCTATCAAGCCTAAGCTCTATATTACCTCCATTGGTGGCACTTGCTACTCTTGCTAGGAATCCTGTAGCACCAGTTTCAAAATCAATGTTACTGTAAACGACATAATCTCCGTCTTCGATATAGCCTACAGCTTCTGAACCTTCGTCACTCTTTACATTTTGGATTCCCATCTGACCGTTGTAACTTTCTGCCTCAATCTTTGAAAATGCCGACCGTTTAACAGGTGCGTCTAAACCAGAAACAACTGCCACAGCATCAACAACCAAAGTTCCACTTACAACCTTTAGCGAAACGGTATGCTCACCATAACTAAGTCCACGAAGTGTAAACGTTTGATATAATTCTCCAGACGCCATCGTACTAGCTGAAGTATTTACAACCTTTCCGTCCACTGTCACCTCAAGCTTGGCTAAACCATTGTTAGGGCCCAGAATATCTAATCCAGTACCCTTGAATGTATACTGAAGCGTAGCACCTACTCCTCGGCTAGTAGAGAGGGAGCGTTGGTAATTGTACATGGATTTGCCGTTTTCATGTCCCCATGAACCGCTGTATGCAAGCTTTGTAACTGGAGTTGTTGATAGATCATACATCTCAAGATTATCAAGCACTTCACAATAGTAAGGAACATAGCCTTCAACTTTTTCCACCTTTAAATTATCAAAACGAGTATTATAATAACCGCTTGCCAAATCTACTCGTCCAGACAATTTGTGGTTTGAATCGGTATAGTTGTAAAGCGTAATGTCATCCAAATAGGCAGTCACTTTGTTTTCTACAACCTTAATAGCAATGTTGTGCCATGCATTATATGCTGTGTTAAAATTACTGATTTTTACTCCTCCTGTGCCGTTTACTACATTTCCACTTGCCACAGAAGTACCATTTACATGAAATGACCAACCACCATCAAACCAAAATTTCAAAATATACGGTGTTCCTTTTGTGTAATGTGAATCACTACCGCCCTGTTGGCGAGCACCAATAGCAGCATAATTATCTCCACCCTCTGTACTATTGTGTTCAAATGAAACATCAACGCTTGCCTTGTAATTTAGCCATCTATAATCTCCAATAGCTGTTATAGGACTACCGTTATTCCACGTACCTCCAAGCCCCATAATTGATTTATCCACCTGCTGCCTTAGGACGTAGTTGTTTGTTCCCTCTGGAAGATATGCTTCAAACGCCCCATTACGATCGCTGGTAAATCGTGGAATGACACTTTTCGAACCACCTCGTGCATCTATGTAGCTTTCAGTTCCGATTATTTGTCCACCCTCTCCGATTACAGGGTAGATTTTATTAGAATAATCAAAATTGTCAGCATACAGGAAATTATCCTCCGTATTCTGTACAGAACCAGTCTCATCTGTGTCAAGTACGGTGCGATTGCCCTCAACTGGTAGCGGTGTATTGAACTCATCTTTTTCATTATTGTCCAATGTGGTAACCGTCACAATAGAGTAAGGTTTTACGTTTACAGTATAAACTCCGCTACTATTTGCAGATACCTCGCCAAGATATTTCATGTAGTTACTGTTAAAGGCTGTCCCCTTGTTGGCTGCTCTGGTTTCCCATACTTCCAACGGTGGATTTCCTGTATAGTTCATGTTTACCGTTTTGATTGTGTAGTTTTTCGCATACTCGCTATCGTTAATAAACACGGTTGAAAAATTGCGTTTATCTGGAGAAGCCAACGTAATATAGCTTGGTGTTCCATTACGGCCATTAATTGGGTTAGTACCTATTGCACCAGTGTAGCTGGCCTTTGGAACTGCTCTCCATATTCCTTCAGTGTTGCTCTGGTTTTCCCAGCCTGATTTTGCAAACCAACTGAAATGCCTCAGAACGACAAGACCTCCGTCATAGTGAATCCAGCCCGACCAAGGGTCACGTGCACTAATCAATTCTTTAAAAGAATATTGCCCTCCTTCATAGAAGGAACCGATTGCCGGCTGGTAAATAAAATGTGTACGTCGGGAATTTACAAATCCCTTGATAACGGTGTTTCCCATTTCCAGTGGACCGTTGCTACCACCTATACCTGTTCCTTCTACTGAAGGATCCTTCATATTGTTGTTGGGACGAAAGGACGTATTACTAAAAGTGGCCTGTGCTTCACTGTTCCAAATCTCTTTGTCAAATTCTTCAGCAAGCCTTTTGAAATCACCTGCACTGTTGTCATCGGTGTTGTAGTGGTATGCAGCAACAGATACAGCATCCCGAAGTGTAGCGTCACTCAACATATCATCGCCGAAAGAGCCAATTGAAACTTCATCGGAAATTACAACCTTGATATTGTTATACAGTGCTTGCTCTTGAGTACTATTAAAACCTGTGCTATCCGTTTTTATTCGATTAGCAAACTGTTTAGTCCATGTAAAATTTGCTGCTTGCTCGTTTACTCCTGGATTTATATAATCAACCATATAACCGTATTGACGGTAAGCGGCTAGAATGCTATTCTTATACCAAGTATAAACCTTATCATTAGTGTTCACCCAACCAGGCGCATTCCAGCGGAGAATACTAACTTTTAGATTTGGGTTCGACTTTTTGGCATCAGCTGCTAGTTGGAAGCCTTGATGGCGCTTGACATTGGCTACTTCACTTTCCCAACGCATAGTTGCTGGATCAGGTCCTGTGGAGTTGTTGCGATCGTTTCCCATCTCGATTTTCACATGCGTCATGATTGGATTTTTGCCACCAAACAGTATCTGCAGAAGTTCTGCATACTTCTCAGGCTGCTCGGATTTATAATCCATCAAAAGTGCACTTGAACTGTTGCCGCTCAGTACTCCAAATCCCTTGAAGGTGAGGCCATTGACATTATCAGCTTTAATATTGGTACCATCTACAACAATGCTAGCATCAGCAGCTCCAACTGTATTTAGCGGTAAAATTGAGGACACAACTGAAACCATAGCAACAATTAAAAAAACGGATAAAACCCTTTTTATCATTCTTGACCCCCTTAATTATTTCAGCAACATTCATTTCTCACATTTCCGACATAATAATTTTTTTGCTTAGAAATATCAAAATACAAAAACATAACAATATCTTATAATTTTTATTTTTAATAATAGGTCAACAAATTTATTCATTTTACATTATGTATTTAAAGGAGTATTACAAAAAATTTTTATAATACCCCTTTTAAATCTAAATTACATTTCAGCTTGAAATTTTGTTCTCATTCCAAGAAGGTACTCTTTCAACTGTACAAAATCAAGTGCATCTATGCTGCCACTTGCGTCTAAATCAGCTGCTTTTAAACCATTTGGAGCAGGGAATTCAGTTACTGATCCCAATAGATACTGTTTCATTAATGAGAAATCAAGTGCATCTATGCTACCGCTGCCATCAAGATCACCGTATTTTAATTCTTGTGTTGGTGCATTGTTGAACTTGAACCAGTTCACATTTAAAACATAATTGTCAACACCTCTAAATACCATATATAAATCATGCTCACCAGTTACACCACTAACACTACAAGTACTTGTGGAATATGTCTGCCAACCGCCAGTAGGAGCAACATTACAATATCCAATTAAAGTTCCTGTAGGGCTGTCTAAACGTAATTCTATGTCTCCACCTGTTGTTTCAGAAGAAGTTCTTGCTTCAAAAGATGTTGCACCGCTTCCGAAGTCTATTTTATTATAAACAACATAATCACCATCTTGAATAAATCCAATATTCATTCCACCATCTGTATCACCGCAAGTTTCAGTTTCAACTCCAGATTGGCTATTAAAGCTTTCTGCTTCAATCTTTGTAAATGCACTTCTTGGATCTATTACTACTGGTATGTCTTCACCAACATTAGCAGTTTTAATATAATCTTTCATCCAAGTAAGAGCTGGTCTTTCAGTTCCATTACTACGAATTAAGAAAGAATTATCAATCCATGTATGTCCTTGTAGGTAACCCCAATATGTGATACCTTTTACTGATGGGTGTTCATACATTACAGGGAAAAGTTCTTTCATTTTATTTAACTGTTGAGTGTCATCAGCTATATTTATATCTAATTCAGATATGTATATATCTACTCCTGTAGCTCCAAGTCTATCCAACTTTTTCTTTACATCAGCAGCATTGTTAGTTTCAAGACCGTGAGATTGACATCCGATACCATCAATTAAATTTCTTTTCTTTAATATATTAATTACTGTAATATATTCGTTAATACAGCTCCAACCGTCTGGGCACAAAACGTTATAGTCATTAATGAAAAGTTTTGTATTTGGGAAGTATTTACGTGCTTGTTCAAATGACCATACTATCCAGTCGTAACCAGTTCCATAAAGGCCGTTGTCACCACCGATAGCATTCTTATATGGGAAAGGTGCGTGTCCTTTCATTGCTTCATTTACAACATCCATTTCTTCTATTTCTGGGAAGTTTTGTGCAACTGCTTTATACCAGTTCTCAATTGCTGTTTTTCTAGCTGAGTCTGATAGATTTCCTAACCAGTTTGGATACTGTGAACCCCAAATCATAGTATGGAATTTGAAAGGAATTTTATTTGTTTTACAATAGTTATACAT
>JAEWST010000027.1 GCA_023398105.1 Bacillota bacterium
ATAACCAAAGTAGTACCCGCCACTTATAGAAGTGGGGGACATTTTCTTGCCTCGTTATATTTTTGTCAAATAGCTTCAGATTTTAATAACCATTAACAAAAAACGCTTACAAAACAACTAAAGGTTATTAAACTCCAATTAAAACAAGGAGTTTACATCTCAATTATCCCATTTAATTTGCCTCAATTTAGTGTAACATATTTATGTTTTTGTTGTATATAGAAAATTATCTTTAAACTTCATTTTTAATGTTATAACGACCCCTAGAATTGCTATATTTATCAATATAATACTTTTTGTTATTTGTTATTTGCTTTAAAAAATAAACTAGTTTGTCAATTTCAGAAAAATCATTATATAAACCAAAGCTTACTCTTACAATCCCGGGAAATAATGAAGCAGGATTACTCATTAATTCCTCCATATCCTTTGCTGATAAGCCAAGCAAGCTTTCACAATAAGGATGAGCACAGAAATAACCATTCCTAACAGCGATTCCAGCTTCATAGGACAGTATCGCTGACATTATCGAATGATGCACACCCTCTATATTAAAAGGTATTACTCCAATTGTTTCTTGTTTATCTGGATTATTGTAAAACCTAATATCTGGTACATTTTTCATTTTGCTAAAAGCATAATTAAGAAGACTCTTTTCCAGAGAATAAGCATTGTTCATACCTATTTTTGACATAGTTTTTATTGCCGAAACCATTGCCACTATTCCAATAAGATTTGGTGAGCCTGCTTCATCTTTTTGAGGAGGCTCTTCCCACCAAATATTCTCATGGGTAATGAGCTTTATTATACTTCCTCCCAGACTGTAGGGTGTACAAGCCTCAAATGTTGTCTTAGGGCCGATTAGTGCTCCGCAGCCATAGGGTGCATACATTTTGTGAGCAGAAAAGGATAAATAATCAATATGCTCATCACTTTCAAATTCCTTCATATCAACAGCAACATGGGGAACTAGTTGTGCTCCATCAACATGGATTTTAGCTCCGCTTTTATGTGCAATCTCTGCCATTTTATGTATATCATTAATATAACCCGTAACATTTGATGCACCTGCTACTGTTACCAGCTTCACTCTGTTTGTGTATTTTTTCAGTTTTGCTTCAAAATCTTCCAATGATAGCCTTCCGAACTCATCAATATCTATATAGTCAACAGTAAATTTATCTCGCCATGGCAAATCATTTGCAGCATGTTCCATCCAAGTAGATAACACAACGTCTTTGCCATCTTTTTCTTGGCTCAGCACAAATGCCAGCATATTTATTGAGTCAGTTGTATTTTTTGTGTAGATAACAACATCCTTTTTGCTGTCAGCCTTTACAAAGCTTTTCACAATTTCTCGCCCAGCCTCATAAGCCTCAGTTGATAACATTGATTTATAGCCCCGTCCCCTATGTATCGAAGAATACCACGGCATAAAATCTCTTACTTCCTTTTCTACACAATAAAAAGGTGGTGTTGTTGCGGCATTATCAAAATTAATTGCAGTTGTATATGTACCATTATCAAGCGGAACTTTTGTGTTAATGCCCACTACCAAGTTTCTGTATTTATTTAATTTGCCTAGGCATTGGTTACTGTTAGTTGACTGCTGATTAACTTTATTATTTGGGTCAGCAACATTAGTTTGATTGGTATTGCTACTATTTTGATTTGTAATGTCATTATTTTGATTAATATTGCTCTTATTTACATCATTCATAAAATTATTAGACTGATTTATATTTCTCCCAAATTGATTAGGATTGTTGAACTGATAGCCTGAAAAATTATTATGCATACTAACCTCCACACCTAAAACTAGCCATAGTAACATTATATTGGGGGGAGGGCTAGACGGTTACAGCAGAAGCCAACAAAGTTTTTCTCGGGCTATTATTAAAAGGCAAACAGTCATAATTCAATAGCATGCCTATTGTATTTGACTATTTGCCTATATTAGTTAATTATTTGCTCACACTTCGCTACTTCTTCAAACTCTCCAACCTCGCAACAACCTTATCATACATGTCTTGATACTTTTCTCTTTTAGCCTTTTCCTCTTCAATAACACTAGCTGGAGCTTTTGATACAAAGCCTTCATTGCTAAGCTTTCCATTAACTCTCTTTAGCTCGCCTTCAAGGTTTTTCTTTTCTTTAGTTAATCTCTCGATTTCCTTTTCAAAGTCAATTAACTCATCAAGGGGAATAAATATTTCAACTCCAGCTATAACAGTTCCAACAGCATCTGCAGGAATACCCTCTTTATCCGATTGTACCACTACCTCAGAAGCACCTGCTAATCTCTGGAAGAAAGCTTCACCTTCTGCTAAAGTTTTCTTCTCGTCTGCTCCTGCTGCTACAAATATCATCTTTGCTCGTTTTGCTGGCGGAACATTCATTTCAGCACGAATATTTCTAATATTTCTTATTGCATCCATAATAGTTTTCATTTTAGCTTCATCATCAGCAAAGTTTAGCTCATTGCTGTACTCAGGCCAATCTGAAATCATTATGCTTTTACCATCATTTATTAAGTGAGTGTAAATCTCCTCTGTTACAAATGGCATATATGGGTGAAGCAGTTTCATAGCATTTCCTAGAACAAAGTTCAGAACATACTGTGCTTCTAGTCTTCCTTCACTTTCTCTATCGTAGAGTCTAGGCTTAACCATCTCAATGTACCAGTCGCAGAATTCTTCCCATATGAAGTCGTATACTTTTTGCAGACCCAAACCTAGCTCAAACTTATCAATATTTTCAGTTACTTCCTTTGTTACTGTGTTTATTCTTGACATAATCCATTTGTCAGCAATGGTGAATTTATTCTTATCAACCTTGCTGAAATCAAGGTCTTCATCAAAATTCATCAAAACGAATCTTGAGGCATTCCAAACCTTGTTTGCAAAGTTTCTTGCAGCTTCAACCTTTTCAGGTGAATATCTCAAATCGTTTCCTGGTGAATTTCCTATTACTAAAGCAAATCTCAAGGCATCAGTACCATACTGAGCTATAACTTCAAGGGGATCTATACCATTTCCCAGTGATTTACTCATCTTTCTACCTTGTGAATCTCTAACAATACCATGTATAAATACGTATTTAAACGGTGTTTCCTTCATATGCTCAACACCTGAAAATATCATTCTTGCAACCCAGAAGAATATAATATCATATCCAGTTACTAAAACATCTGTTGGATAGTAATATTCCAAATCCTCTGTCTTTTCAGGCCAGCCTAGAGTTGAAAAGGGCCATAGTGCTGAACTGAACCATGTATCAAGGGTATCAGGATCTTGCTCAAGCTTAGTGCTTCCACACTTTGAACACTTATCAGGTGCATCTCCTTGAACCATAACATGACCACACTCCAGGCAATAGTAAGCAGGAATTCTGTGTCCCCACCAAAGCTGTCTTGAAATACACCAATCCTGAATATTCTCCATCCAGTTATAGTAAATCTTTGAGAACCTATCAGGCACAAACTTTGTAGCACCACTTCTAACAGCTTCAATTGCAGGCTCTGCCAATGGCTTCATGCGAACATACCATTGCTTTGAAATGAAGGGTTCAACAACTGTTCTACATCTTTGGCAAGTACCAACATTATGAGAGTGGTTTTCAATCTTAACAAGTAAACCAAGCTTTTCTAAGTCCTCTACCATTTTCTTTCTAGCTTCATATCTGTCAAGACCCTTGTACTGTCCTGCATTGTCATTCATTATTGCATTGTCGTCCATGATTCTTACTACAGGTAAATCATGTCTTAAACCAACCTCAAAGTCATTAGGGTCATGGGCAGGTGTAATTTTAACACAGCCTGTTCCAAATTCCTTATCAACATAGGAGTCTGCAACTACAGGTATCTCCTTGTTTACAAGTGGAAGAATAAGAGTCTTGCCCACCAAATGAGCATATCTCTCATCCTCTGGGTTTACTGCAACTGCTGTATCTCCTAATAGTGTTTCAGGACGTGTTGTAGCTATTATTACAAACTCGTCGCTGTCCTTTACAGGGTATTTAATATGCCAGAAATGCCCTGCCTGTTCCTCATACTCAACCTCAATATCAGATATTGAAGTATTACATTTAGGACACCAGTTAGTTATTCTTTCACCTTTATAAATAAGTCCATTTTCATATAGCTTTAGGAATACTTCCTGAACTGCTTTTGATAAGCCTTCATCCATTGTAAAACGCTCACGTTCCCAATCACAGGAGCTACCTAGTTTTTTGAGCTGTTCTACAATTCTGCCGCCATAAACCCTTCTCCATTCCCATGCTCTTTCAAGGAATTTTTCACGGCCTATCATATCCTTTGTAATACCCTCTTTTGCCATAGCATCAACTATCTTTGCTTCCGTTGCAATGCTGGCATGGTCTGTTCCCGGAAGCCACAATGCACTATAGCCCTGCATTCTCTTGGTTCTTGTAAGAATGTCTTGTAGTGTGTTATCTAATGCATGACCCATGTGGAGCTGCCCAGTAATGTTTGGTGGTGGCATCACTATTGTATAGGGTTTTTTATTTTTATCTGGAACTGCATGGAAATAGCCCTCATCCATCCATTTTTTGTAAAGTCTGTCCTCAACTTGACTAGGATCATATTGTTTCGCAATGTTTTGTTGTTCGTCCATAATCTTACCCTCCAATTATTTTATGATATATAAACTGTATAGTAATTAAATAGCAACTTTATTAGAAATCAATTCCTTTTGGCTCAACTTAACAATTTTTACAATCAAATTCCTACGCTTTCTAGAGCTTTGATGAAACTAGTAATAAAACTAGTCCTGGAATTGTTATTACTAACCCTGTTATTTTAATATTAAACATGGCTTTGTTTAGCTTGTAATTGCTTAACTCTTCCTCAGATAATTCGCTTGCATACTTACATTCCTGCTTTTGTGCCAAATTAAATTTATTCACTATAACTTTAGATGAAAGCACTACAGCAAATCCAATAGCCATTATTACCAAAGCAACTATATCAATTGGTTTCATAATTATTTGACCATGCTCATTGCCATAAAAGTTTTTTTAGTGCAAGCATGGTTCAGCCCTCCTTATTATTTTTATTTTCTTCAAAATCAAAAAAACTCTCATCCAATATTTGGACGAAAGCTATATCGCGGTACCACCAAAATTTCATTAGTTAAACTCTAATAGAATAATTTACAACTAAACATCAGAATAAATTCTATCAAAGCATCAATGAATCTCAAAACGATTAACGTTCGCAACCCGCCGCAGCCTACTATATTGTCAGTATTGCAATATCCTGCTGCAACACTCTAACCCAACATTAATTGATGTCGTGTTAATACAATATTTCAGTGCGGAGCTCCCAAGCTACCTTCAACAGCATCAATTCAGAGCCTTTCACCCTGCGGCTCCTCTCTATAGAAAATCAACTGTTTACTCCTCTTGTTCATTACTTTTAAAATATAACGAGGCAAGAAAATGTCCCCCACTTCTATAAGTGGCGGGTACCACTTTGGTTATCAGGCGGTGAGAATATCTCCCTCCTCGATGAAACGCCGCCGATGTAATGAAATTTATCTACAATCGAAAAATTTCATTTTGAATCTAGGCGTTATCATAAATACTTAGAAATAATGATATATAATATATCAAGCTCTGTCAAGTAGTGACAATACTGAAATTTATCCTGTGAAAAAAAAGCATTACTATTAAGCTAGTTAATATAGACTATCGGGTCACATTCACAATCCATGGTTCATAATATGCTAATTATCCTTAATCTCAGTATCGCTAGAGTTTTCCTGTTCAGCGGCAACGCCAATAACCTTGTCAGAAGTCTCCACTCCATTGACCTCTGAAGCATCTGCAATAGAATTATCTGTGACAACAGCATTATCTCCAGAATTTTGCTCTATAGAATTATTCATCCCATCAAAATTATTGAATTTTGGCTTTGTACCACTAAATAGTAGTGCAACAGCTATTATCGTCAGAACCCATGACACCTTGTCCTCTAGTTCTTCGCTAACATTAAGATTTAACACCATATCTAAAAATCCGTATAATATAAAGAATACTGCTATAGAAATCAAAATAATATTCCTATGCTTACGCTCAAATTTCACTTATCTTACCTCCATTATATATAATGCAATCACAATCCTGCAAACCTTCTGATTTTTTAATCAGCTTTACCAAAACAAACATTTATTTAACTCATCTTTCCATTGATAAGTTTTAACACTTATAATTTTCAACTGGGATAGTTGAATTATTAAGAAGAATAACTTAATATAAATCTTTGTAAGTGGTTTGTACAACAATATCTAGTATAATAAGTTAAATGTTTTATGATTTTGTGGATCAATACCTACACCGACACTCTATACATATTATAATAAAGTTTAGAATGAAATATAGCAATACATTTCTATACAACCAAATCAATCACTCTTCTAAACACAACCTTGAGCATTGCAGTTATGGGTACACCGATAAGCATACCAATTATTCCAAAAAATTCGCCTCCTACCAGCACAGCGACAATTGTAGTTATTGGATGTATTCCCAGCTTTCCTTCAATTATTTTGGGTGAAATAAAAGCATTGTCAATTTGCTGAACAATTACAAATACTAAAATTGCAAAAACTGCTTTACTAGGCGAGTCCAACAATGCTATTGCAACAGCAGGAATTGCACCTAAAAAGGGTCCAAAATAAGGAATAATATTAGCAACACCACCTATTACCCCTAGAATGAATGGGTACTTCACGTTTACAAAATATAAGCCTATTGTCTCTAATATTCCAACAATACATGCTGTAAGCAATTGCCCCTGTATAAAATGGGATATAATAGAATTTAGCTCCCTTCCTATATTAACCAATTCATTACGCATTCTCTTTGGAGCAATTAAAAGTGTTGAGCGTTTTATTCCATCAATATCCTTTAAAAAATAATATGCAATTATCATTGACAGCACAGTATTTACTAAAATAGCAATTGATGAAGCAACTACTCCCAAAGACTTTTTCATTGCTTGTGAAAAATATTGCTGCAAAAGAATTGTTGCATTATTTATTTCACCAAAAATTAAGTTTTTAATTTCAGGAGGCCATTTGCTTGTCCTAATTTTTGATATAAAAGAATTAAATAGCTCTTGATAGTTATTTGTTATACTAGGCAATGTGTTAAATAATTCCTTTGCGTTGTCCAATACATATGGCATAATGTAAATCGAAAAGAAAACCATTGATAATATAATAAAAGCGTAAATAACTATTATTCCAATACTTCTTTTAATACCCTTCCTTTCAAATTTAATGACTAATGGATAAATTATATAGGCAATGACAACTGCAATTAATAAGGGAGATAAAATCTTGAAAATTCTATTACCAAAAAAGTACACAAAAATAACTGCTCCAATAATTAATACTGATAATATTATGTAAAATATAGTCTTTTTTACATTATTCATAATAATCTCATCTTTCATTAGTAATCCTAATCACATTCATTTTCTTATAAAAATCAAATAGTCCTCTCAGACTTGGCATATGAAAAGCACTTGTAACTACTGATATTAGTAGACTTTTGCTAAATAGAATAAAAAGTTGAATAAGTATTTTAGGTTTTTTAAGGCTAGCAGACCGCTGCAAGTCAAAAATCAATAAAGAAGCTGTATGTGTAATATTATAGCTTCACAAATCGACTTAATAATTGCTTTGCAACGACCTGCCAAAATTTTAATTTGCCTTATCAGTTGTTTATTAAAAGGTTTACCTTTTAGGTTGTAAAATCATCTGAACATGTGAATCATGTCTCCAAATACATTGCCTGATCTGCGTACTATCTTTTTACCTGACTTTATAAGTCTTCTTCTCATGTGAGGGTCTACTATTTCTGGATTTGTCAGAACGCTGATAGATGCTCCGATTAGTCCTCCAATAAGTATTCCTTTTGCAAATTTCATTTTATCACCTCCTAAACCGCAAAGCGGCTGTGTATTTTTAATGGTTATTTCAAGCCAAACAAATGGACAGGATTTTTATAATAAATCAGTTTTCTAGACGGCTTCTAATTCCACCACCAGAGTTCATCATCTCTTCAACAGCTTCGTTTTCTACTAAGATATTCTCTTCGCCTATTTCAATCCTTCCAAGAAAGGGAAGGATATTTCTACCCATTAACAAATCCTGAACTAAACCATCAGAAACCTGCACTCCTTCAACCTTCCCAGTCTTGTAATCAAAAAGGATATCCTTAACTATTCCAATATCATTTCCTGAGTGTGTATATATTTTGAAACCACGTAGCTGAATTCTTTCCAGCATTTCGGGTGTTTTTTTTATTTTTTTGTATTCTATCAGGTTATCAGAATCATCTATTATAAGAGCATCCTCTCCAAGGCTTAAAACATCCTTAAGCATAACCACATTTCCCTTTAAGCTATGGCTACCCTTGTCTATTATGAACCCAAGAACACCCTTGTTGTATTTACAGAACACAACATCCTTCAGCGTCCCGACTTTCATTCCATTTCTTGCCGATATAACAGGTAAACCTAACACATCACTGTATTTCCTCAACATAATATATCACCACATTTCACTTATCACTTTCATAGTATGTTTATTATTTGTTTTAGTTATTTAAATAATTCAAACTTTTCAAAATAAAAATATTGGTAATTCTAAATGTAGCCATTTGTTTACATGAAAATTGACTTAGAACGCAGATTATTGTAAAATTTACAGATAGACAACACTATAAACCAACTTTTATAAAATGACATGATAAATTATATTATTAGCTTTATTAGTGCTAAAATATCAACTTTACTGAAGTTAAAAGCAAATTTAAACCTTGACTGCGTTCAAAACTATATTAAAACGTGCTTCGTCTAAAAACTGATATTTTTATTGGCTATATAATAGAATTTTATAATAAAAGTTTTAGTTAAACTTAATCCAAAAATAATTTATGAGGTGATTGTATGAGTAATTCAAATAAAGTTCTATCCCAATTAGGTGTACATATTCCAAAAATTATGCTTCCCGAGAAGAACACTGATTTTAGCAGCTGGGCAGTTGTTGCCTGTGACCAATATACTTCAGAGCGAGACTACTGGAAAAATGTAGAAGTTATTACCAACGGAAAGCCATCGACTCTCAGCATTATTTTCCCAGAGGTGTATTTGGAGGACGGTGACAGCGACAGCAGAATATCACAAATAAATGAAAATATGAAAAAATACATAGATGATAATGTTATTAGTGAATTGGATAATTGTTTTGTTCTAGTTGACAGAAAGACATCTCATAGTCAGTCTAGAAAGGGCTTAATGGTAGCACTTGATTTGGAATGTTACGACTTTACCAAAGGCTCTAGTACACTAATTAGAGCTACTGAAGGTACAGTTATAGAGCGTTTGCCGCCAAGAATTAAAATCCGTCAGAACGCACCTATTGAGTTGCCCCATATAATGGTTCTGATTGACGACCCTAATAAAACAGTTATTGAGCCCCTTTTTGAAAAATCAGTTAACTTAGAAAAACTGTATGATTTTGAGTTAATGATGGATGGAGGACATATCAAAGGCTATAAAATATCTGACGAAGGCGATATCTCTTCCATAGCAAATGCCCTGTCAAAGCTTGCGGAGCAGGATAATTACTGCAAGAAGTACGACATTGACTGTGATAAAGACCTTCTATTATTTGCTGTAGGTGATGGAAATCATTCTCTTGCATCAGCAAAAGGACATTGGGAAAATGTAAAGGCGACTCTATCAGCAGAAGATCAACAAAATCATCCTGCAAGGTTTGCTTTAGTTGAACTTGTGAATGTGCATGATGATGGTCTTGTTTTCGAGCCAATACATAGAGTTTTGTTCAATGTAAATGCTGAAGAGCTTATAAATGAATTCAGCTCTTTTTACTCAAACAGCTCAAGTGCTGAAAAATGTAATCCAGGTCACACCTTCAAGTACATTACCGAATCAGGCAAAGGTAGCATAACAATAAATAGTCCTAAAAGCAATTTAGAAGTTGGAACACTACAGACCTTTCTAGATGGCTATATGAAGGCTCATCCAGAGGTAAAAATTGATTATATCCATGGTGATGACGTTGTCACAAAGCTAGGCTCTCAATCTGGCAACATTGGAATTTATCTTCCTCCAATGACTAAAACTGATTTGTTCAAAACAGTTATTTTAGATGGTGCTCTTCCTAGAAAAACTTTTTCAATGGGCGAAGCAGAAGAAAAGCGTTTCTATTTAGAGTGTAGAAAAATACGCTAAATCTAAGCTACTCAATTTATTAATGGTTTGTTGTTAAAATAACTTCATGAGTTAGTACTTGTAAGGGCTGTTGCAAAACAACAATTTCTGAATACCAATGACTTATTGTTTGAATAGTAAGCAGTTAAATCGTTGATATATATTATTGCTTGTTTTGCAACAGCCCTTTTTGTCGCCATCATTTGTAATTCACTATTTGTATTCTATTTTGGATTAATTTCCATATTTTTTTATATTTATACACACAATTATTAGTTATAATTACATTTTTCGCCTTCTACTCTCTACTTTATACATAATTTTCTTTTTTATTATTTTTTTTTAAAAATACTATAATGAAAACAGTATAAAGTGTCGATACTTATAAAAGAAGAATATTTTACCAATATTAAATTAAAAATAAATTTTGTGGTAACCCCTATACACAAACTTCTCAAAAAGTCATTGCCTTAAAAAGGCAATGACTTTTTTGAATAATAAATCATCATTTGCAATTAATATACAGAATATTACTTTTTCATTCTGTTTACAAAATCAACCATAGCTTCTGATATTTTAATCTGCTGAGGACAAACATCTTCACAACTGCGACATCCTATACAAGCATTTGGGTGTTTCTCTTTTGGAATGGGCCCAAGTCTGAATGGTTCTAAGAAACCTCCACCCACAATGCAATCCTCGTTATATAATTCAAGTATTGTTGGAATATCTATTTCCTGTGGACAATAAGTTGTACAATAACGGCACGAAGTACATGGAAGAGCCATTGTTTTTACCATATCCTCAACTATTCCTAGTAATGTTTCCATTTCATTTTTATTAAGAGGCTTATCTATCTTAAATGTTTCAATATTTTGTTTTAGTTGTTCAAGATTTGACATACCAGAAAGAATCATTTTTACATTTGGTATACTTTGTAAGAATCGGAATGCCCAAGCAGGTATACTTTCCTCTGGTCGTAAAGTACTAAGTCTTTCTTTATATTTATCTGCAAGATTTGCAAGTTTTCCGCCTCGAAGCGGTTCCATTACCCATATTGGAATATTGTTCTCATTTAAGAGTTTCACTATGTCTTCTGCTTTTTGGTATGACCAGTCAAGATAGTTTAGCTGAACTTGGCAAAACTCCATATGTTCTCCATAAGCATCTAAAAATCTCTTTAAAATATCGTAACTACAATGAATCGAAAGACCTAGATGCTTAATGCGTCCATTTCTCTTTTGCTCCATAAGAAAGTCAAAAATACCATATTTCTCATCAAGGTAATGATCTATATTCGCTTCACAAAGATTATGGAATAAATAAAAATCAAAATATTTCATCCCTGTTTTTTCAAGCTGCTTTTCAAATATCTCTTTTACTTTGGTCATATTCGACAAATCGTAGCCAGGAAATTTTGTAGCAATATAATAGCTGTCACGTGGATACTTTGCAAGTACTTTTCCCATAATAATTTCTGACTGCCCATTATGATATCCCCATGCAGTATCGTAGTAATTGACACCCTGTTCCATTGCATAAGCAACCATTTCTGCTGTTGCGGCTTCATCAATTTCTGCATCACTTCCATTTATAACTGGCAATCTCATTGCTCCCATTCCAAGAGCGGATAATTTTTTATCCTGAAAATCTTTGTATATCATCATGTCCTCCTTTTGAGTGTTTAAACATTTCTATAGATTTTTCCTGCCTGATACACTTCATATTGCACTAATATAATTATAATATCAGAAATTTCATAGAGATGAAAATAAAACATTTTCAAATACTATATTTTATATATCAAATTATGATAAAAAAAGGATATACAATTAATAATAACAAATAATGAACTCTACTTATAGAAGTGGGGGACATTTTCTTGCCTCGTTATATTACAGTGCTTCAATGATCAATTTTTTCAATCCATCAATGATTGCATTACTGTATAAAACTTCACCAGCCTGATCCTGTATGTGAGCATCATCAAACGACCACTTAAGCGATGAACAAGTAACATCAATTTTTGCACCAGAAACAGGAACATTTTTAATAAATACAAGTTTCAACGGTATGTTTGTAAATGTTTGTGTGCGCTTGCTCCAGTTCTTTGCAATTAATTCAGAGGCTTTAAGCTCAGGTGCAAATGAATATCCTCTTCCACCATCTATATAACAACCATCACCATATACTTCTACTCCATTTACTTTGACAGAAAAATTTCTAAGACCGTAGCTTGCATCATTTAGGTCTTTTCCTGAACTTTTTACAAGATTATAACTTGAACTTCCATCTGCTATTGTATTATTTGCAGTATTTAAGTATGCGGTTAAATCTTTTTTTTGTGAATACTGCCAGTCAGATAACAAATCATACAACTTTATATGAGTACAATTTTTTATCCTTGCGACATCAGCTATTTTTTCAGGATACCCTAATAGTTTTCTGCTCATGTAATTACATAGCCCCGTATCTAAAAGACCTATTTTAACATCAGGATTATAATCCCTTATAGAGTCAATGCACCCTCTATATTCTTTTTCAAAACTATCAAGCCTTCTAATTCTTACATCTTTTCCCGATAAGTCAGCAGGAGAGTTTAAGCCAAACATTCCATTAAATTGTAAAGGTTTTTTGAATGTAGCAATATGTTTTTTGCTATTCCATGTATCTATAACTCTAGCTTGCATTTCCCTATTATCACCATGATAGTCACCAATAACTAAAATATCACCTGCTTTTACATCTTCAAAAGTAACTCCTGTAGGATTAATGGCCAAACTTCTACTTGTTGCATTTGCAATTTTTAACACACTTGTTTCTATTGTGTAATTATCAATTCCTACATAAGAACAGGTTTTCAACCAAAGTGTTGTAAGC
The DNA here is from genome assembly GCA_023398105.1 of Bacillota bacterium. Classification (GTDB taxonomy): domain Bacteria; phylum Bacillota; class Clostridia; order Acetivibrionales; family DSM-1351; genus Ruminiclostridium. The sequence goes on from JAEWST010000027.1 coordinate 13,148, forward strand.
CTTCTAACTTGAGCCTCTTTTAACCCTTTAATTGTTCTGTAAGCTACAAACGAGCAATCCCAATCATCATTTGTACCACTTTCAAATATTACAATATCAGGATTAAATCCCATCAAATCAGGAATTCCTTTTATTTTTTTGTTATTCAATAATTTTTTCGATTTACTGCCTCCTATTCCAGCATTCATAATATGATGAAATCTATTTGTTGCAAAGTTTATGATAAAAGACGGCATTCCTGTAGCTACTCTAGCGTCTAGACTCTTTACTTTAAACTTAATGTTTCGCATTTTATTATCTGTAAACTTCCATGTTTTAACCGCTCTTGGGTCAGTATATCTAAAATCTAATCCTGTCGCTAATTGTTTTGGGTTTCCTATGTCATTTTCGTCACCATAGCTATTTTCTAATGGACTATTAATCCCTACTGCAGCCTCTCCAATTGTTGTCTTTGCATAAAGTATATTTTCACCATAACTAAAATCAACTGCTATCTTTACTCCATCTGCTGGAGCTTTTGAAAATAATACATAATGATGTACCTCTGTATTCTCAGTAGCATTAGTGCTATATTTACGAATAATCATATAATCATTTCCAACAGGCATTGAAGCTTTATAGCCTTGAGTATTAATAGCACCAATTTTAGTCACACCATCTATTTTTACAGTATGTCCATACGTGAAGGCTCTTCCTAAATCAAACATTGCTGTTTTTCCATCTCCAGTAAACTTTTTCTGTTCTTTACCATTAGGTTCTTCATTGTATGTGCTAAATGAATCATATAATATATCGTCTACATATAATTCAATTATAGCTGCACCTGCATTATCACGTTCTTTGCAATATGATATAGACAGCTCATTTCCTGACAACTTAAAATCTACTGTACTATCTATGCCAGACAGTTTTGTTGCTGTTCCTTTATAGAGCTTTTTATTAGATATAATTGTTTTTGTCCCTACATATGTCATGTTATTATGCATAGTTGTATCAGCCAATTCAGTTCTTAAGTAATCATCTACATGACCTACATAACTAGCATCTAAGAATCCATCTCCCCATGTAATGCTACTTCCTACAAATGCAATTCTTAAATTTTTCTCGATTCTGTTGGAAATTGATAAAGACTTTAATTCACCTTGTACTTCATTAGGCAAAACATCTTCGCCCTTATATTCTTCATATTCTGTACATGTATTTCCAATCTCAAATTGAAGAGTTGCAACTCTAGTTGAAATCACAGCTACTCTTACATATTCAGCATTACTTGGGGTTTTTATTGCCACTTCACCCTTTACAGAAATTTGGCTTAAAAAGCCTTTGTTATAATCAAAGTAATTAATAAGTATTGTTTTATTACTTATATATTCAGTGTTTGGCTTTATAGGTATAAAGTCACTAACAGAATAAGTAGCATTATCTACTACATTGCCGTTTCTCAATGCTTTTTGATTTATTACAGTATTTTTATTAAATAAGTTTTTGCTATTAGCCTCTTGTGATAATGATATATTTTCTAAGCTTAAAGAATCAGATGGTTTATTTGCAACATTAAACTTGATGACAGCAAAAACAGTAAATGATAATGTCAAGACTATACCAATAATTAAACTAAAAATATATTTCTTCACAAAATGCCTCCCGAAAATTGATATAGGTACACTATAAAGGCAAACAGAATAAAAGCAACTTTTTTAATCGAACTACACACTTCCACAATGACAATCTCTTTTTAACAGTATTGTCGTTTTATCGTAAGAGTTTCTTGTTTATGCTCGTGCGGTTGCCTCGTTATACTGCATATAAGTAATTCAAACATTTACATTCAGTATTAGTATTTCTAATTACTATATTCAACTTTCCCAGTTGAATTGTAGGTATTTAAACTTATCAATGGAAAGTTGAGTTACTATATCAGTAATTTACCCAATATTAATTTTCTTAATTCATCTTGAATTAATTCAGACCATTTTTGCACTCCCTATAATACTTAAAATCACAGCACTTGCCTCTCCTTGGACAAAGTTACATCTCAATAGTCTCATGTGTAGGTGTCGATTTCTTTGACGGTTACACGATTACGTTAAAGTTTGTCAATTTACTCTTATTCTCTACTCTTACAAAAAGACTGCTACTTGTTTGTTTTACAAGTAACAGTCTTTTCACTTCAACAATAACCTAAGTTAGTTTTCAACTATAGCTCTGCCATAATTATTTCTACGAAGCCTCACCAGTCTCAAACTGGCTGTTATACAATGAAGCATAGAAACCCTTTGCTGACAGTAATTCTTCATGCGTTCCCTGTTCTGCTATATCTCCATCCTTCATAACTAATATCAAATCTGCATCTCTTATTGTTGATAACCTGTGCGCTATTATAAAGCTTGTTCTATTTTGCATCAGATGTTCCATTGCCTTCTGAATAAGCACCTCTGTTCGGGTATCAACCGAGCTGGTTGCCTCATCAAGAATCAGAATTTTAGGGTCTGACAAAATAGCACGAGCTATTGTTAAAAGCTGCTTTTGCCCTTGAGATACATTACTTGCCTCTTCGTTTAGCACCATATTATAGCCGTCTGGAAGTGTTTTGATAAAATGGTGAGCATGAGCTGCCTTTGCAGCTTTGATAACTTCTTCATCAGTAGCATCAATTCTACCATATCTGATATTCTCCATAATTGTTCCATTAAACAACCAAGTGTCTTGAAGCACCATGCCAAACAAATCACGCAGTTGGTCTCTTTTAAAATCCGAAACATTGTTTCCATCAATATAAATATCTCCGCTATTAAGTTCATAAAAACGCATTAGCAGCTTTACCATTGTTGTCTTTCCAGCACCTGTAGGACCTACGATTGCCACTCTTTGTCCCTGCTTAATATGAGCCGAGAAATTTTTAATTATTATACTTTCAGTATTATATCCAAAGTGAACATTTTTAAATTCTACTTCTCCTTTTATTCCCTCAGTAACAACAGGCTTCTCTATATCCTCCATTTCCTCTTGCTCTTCTAAAAACTCAAATACTCTTTCTGCTGCCGCTGCAGTTGACTGTAAGACATTAGCAACCTGTGCAACCTGACCAAGAGGCTGTGAAAACTGTCTTACATATTGAACAAATGCCAAAATATCTCCCACCTCAATGGTTTTTTTAATTGCCAGCCAGCCTCCAAGAATTGATACCATTACATACCCAAGATTTCCCACAAAGAATATTATTGGCATCATCAGTCCTGACAAAAACTGTGATTTCCATGCAGATGTATAGAGCGTATTATTTAGCTGGTCAAAGGTTTCAACTGCTTTTTTTTCTCCATTAAAAGCTTTCATTATGGTATGTCCGCTAAATACTTCTTCTACATGACCATTTACGTGCCCTAAATACTCCTGCTGTGATTTGAAATATTTCTGCGACTTCCTTACGATTACTGATATAAAAATTACAGACAATGGCAAAATCAGTATTGATGCCAACGTCATTAACCAGCTGATAGAAAGCATCATTATCAGTATTCCTATGAGCATAGTTATTGATGTAATAATCTGAGACAAGCTTTGATTGAGTGTTTGACTAACTGTGTCAACATCATTTGTAACCCTTGATAAAACTTCACCATGTGTCATTTTATCAAAATATTTAAGAGGCATACGATTTATTTTTTCAGAAATTTCTTTTCTTAATCTATAGGACAGTTTTTGAGCAACACCTGCCATTGTATATCCTTGAATAAATGCAAATAAAGAGCTGATGGCATATAGTCCTGCCAGCAGTAATAATTTTTCTCCTATATAAACAAAGTCTATTCCCGTTCCCTCTCCACTAACCTTGCCAATCAGGCCTTCAAATATGCTTGTAGTTACATTTCCAAGAATTTTAGGACCAGCTATTGAAAAAGCAGCACTGCCAATTGCTAATATTAAAGCAATAATAATAGCTGGCATATAGGGCTTCATATAAGTAAGTAGCTTTTTTATTGTTTCTTTAAAATTTTTCGCTTTTTCGGTTTGTGCTCCCATTGGATCACCCTTGCCATGTCCATGCCCTTTATCACTCCTAGGCGGTTTTTTTTCAGAATATTTACTCACGCCAATTCCTCCTTTGACAGCTGCGATAAAGCAATTTGCTGATATACCTCACAACTATCCATCAATTCCTTATGGGTACCAATTCCAACAACCTTGCCTTCATCCAGCACTAGGATTTGATTTGCATTCATTACAGTACTAATTCTTTGGGCAACAACTAAAACAGTAGCATCACCAGTTTTCTCCTTTAACGCTTTTCGAAGTGCAGCGTCAGTCTTGAAATCCAACGCAGAAAAGCTATCATCAAATATAAATATTTCAGGCTTCTTAACAAGCGCACGAGCAATTGACAGTCGCTGCTTCTGCCCACCTGAAACATTTGTTCCTCCTTGTGATATTTCTGTTTTGAAGCCCTCTTCCTTTTCGTTTATAAATTCCAAAGCCTGTGCAATTTCTGAAAAGCTCTTTAATTCTTCTTCTGTTGCACTTTCGTTACCATATTTCAAATTGCTCTCAATAGTACCTGAGAACAACAAGCCCTTTTGTGGTACATAGCCTATCTTTTCCCTAAGCCCCTGCAAGGAAACCTCTCTAATATCCATACCATTAATTAATATTTGCCCTTCAGTAACATCGTAGAAGCGAGGTAGCAAATTAATAAGTGTGGATTTTCCACTTCCCGTGCTTCCAATAAAGGCAGTAGTTTCACCTTGCTTCGCAGTAAAACTCACATTTGACAATACTTCATCATCAGCCCCTGGATATTTAAAGGATACATTTCTGAATTCCACATGACCTTTAAGGTCATTGCAAAACTCTTTTACTGTATCTGGATTTCTTATTGTTTCAGTAGTATTTAACACCTCTGCTATACGTGAAATTGAAACTGAAGCACGTGGTAAAATAATAGAAATAACAGAAATCATCAGAAAGGATACAATAATCTGCATAGCATATTGCATAAATGCCATCATATTTCCAACCTGCATGTTACCAATATCTATCTGATGAGCACCAACCCATACAATCAGAAGTGTTATACCATTCATTATCAGCATCATAACAGGCATCATTAGTGCCATAGCTCTGCCGACAAATAAGTGTGTTTTTGTGAAATCTGTATTAGCCTTATCAAACTTCTTTTCTTCGTATTTCTGAGTACTAAAAGCCCTTACAACAAGCATTCCTGTAAGGGACTCCCGTGTCACTAAATTTAATCTGTCCACAAGCTTCTGCATACTTCTGAATTTAGGCATTGCAACCACAAACAAGGTACCTATCAAAGACATCATAGCTAATACACCAACACCAATAATCCACGACATGTTTGTGTCTGTATTCATTACCTTTATAACACCACCAATACCCAATATCGGTGCATAAAAAACTATTCTCAGAAGCATAACAATAAATGTCTGAACTTGTTGAATGTCATTGGTACTTCTCGTTATCAGAGATGATGTAGAAAACTTATCAAATTCTGTGTTTGAAAAGTTCACAACATTTTCAAATACATTTTTTCTAAGGCTTCTACTTAGGCCTGCCGCTACCCTTGATGAAAGTAGACTGCCAATAACTGTGGCAATTAAGCTGACAAATGATATTAGCAGCATAATTATACCCACATAAAGTATATAATTTGTTTGCATACTATCAGTGTTCCTGCCAAGGGTAGCATACTCAGCTTTAACATAAGCTATTGCACCCTGTGTAATCATGCTCTCAGGCATTAGTTCAAACTTTTCGTCAGCTAGCTGCTTCATCGCTAGAAGCTGCTCATTTGGCATTTTGGATAAATATCCCCATAAATCAGCATCCTTAGTTACATTAATAGAGCTTTCAAAATCCTCTTTCTGCTCAATTGTTTGAACTATTAATATTGACTTACCAATTACAGAGTTTAAAGCCTTAATGGCTTCTTCATCTACTGTATTCAGTATATAAACCTCATTATTTTTAATTTCAGAATAGTTCCTTAAATAGCTGTCTATATCTTGGTTGGATAGTTTATCCTTTTCAATCAATTTATAATTATTAAGTACCAGCGACTTACTTTCATCACTCATAAATAAAGCCAACTTATCAAGCTCACTTTTTCTTATAACCTCTGGAACAGCATTTTCAATTCCTCCCTGCTGAATACCCACATTTACGATATTAGACATGTAGTCAGGCAAAGAAAGCTCGCATAAAGCCTGAATTAACAAAAACCCAATTATGCAAATAATGGATATTATATGTGGCTTCAAGTGTTTTAATATCTTGACCATCCTGAACTCCTTTCAATCTTGCACGTTTGTGTAATAGCTTTAACTTATTATCATTAATGTAAACCCTTTAATTATAATCAAATAAAATCTATATGTCTTATATACAGTTTACTAAATTAAGCCATAATTTATAGGATTTTTTTGTGCAATTTTACTAATGTATCTCTGAACGCTGATATACAAGCATGAGAATTGCTTAAACAGTCACGCTTGCAAATTGCTGAACAAACATTAAAATAATTAAGAAATAAAAAGTACTAACGAAAAGGAGTTAACATTTGTTAACTCCCATTTAATCTTAGTTGGATAAATATTAAACATTACAGTGTGTCTGCCAAATCTAGATTCTCAACAGCATTATTTATTGCATCCTCAGGAACAACTATGTTAATGTCAATATTGTAATCTGAATAGTTACATTTAACTGTCATATCAGCACCTTCAGTTGCATCCTCTGCCATGCTATAACTAGTTACCATTTTAATACTGTTAATTCTGTATGTATTTTTATCAAGTGATATTTCAACATTAAACATATTAAATTCAATATCCAAAAAGTCCATTCCTTGACTTGAACCTGCCATGTTCATTAAATCGCCAAGAAATACATCTCCCTTTAAAAGAATTTCAGTTGGGTTACTGCTCTTAATTTCTTTCAATCCTGCACAAAGTGCATCCGACTCTTCTAATATATAAATATTAGATTTTTCATCAAATATTTTATTGTATTCACTCTCTGACATAGTATTCTTTTCCCATTGCTCTGTTAAAGGATTACTCACATACAATGTATTATCAGCAAAATAATAATCTATATCCATATTTAATAATGACATATCCATTTTCATATATGCTTTCTTCTTTAACATATCCATAGTTATGTCCATAGTCATATCAACATCAATGTCCATTCCACCCTCAACAGTAGACATTGAAATATCTATTTTTGCCTTGCAGTTTTTTATTTCATCCATTACATTATTTGTCTTTTCAATAATTCCCTTTACATGGTTAAATCCTTCTTGGTTTCTTATTAGAACAGATTTAGAGCTCCCATCCCAGACAACCTTCATTCCAAGGCTTCTTGCAATAAAGTTAACAGGAATATAGGTTCTGTTGTTATATACAACAGGACTGGCATCTAAAACAATTTTTTCACCATTAACTGTGGCTTCATCACTGCCTATTTTTAAATATATTTTTTTTGAATCCTTTATTACTGTTACACTCTTCTCTTTTCCGTTCCACACAATATGTTCATTATCATCATTAACACCTAGATTTACCAATATAGCTCTTAGCGGTAAAAGAGTTCTGCTGTTCATATTTATAGGTGTGTCTTCATATTTTCCAATCTCACCATCAATTACTATTTTTACATCAGGCATTTCTATAATGCCGTTGTATACTGCAGAGGCAGGTATTGTAAAACAAATCATTAAAAAAGCTAAAATAAAACTTGCTGACAAATACTTTTTCATATACTCCTCCTGTAATACTAAAGTTTAATTTTTTATACGTTAAAAACTATTGCCTTTTACAGCAATAGTTTTTAATTTAATCAACATTCCCAGCCAATATTGTAGATGTGCAACCTATCAACAGAAAGTTGGGGATTACATTTATTTAGAATTTTAACAAAGTAACCTTCAAAACACCTTTTATGTTTTTAAGCAAATCAATTACTTTATTATCCACGTCACAGTCAATACTAACAAATGCAACTGCTTTTTCTCCGCCTTGCTTTCTGCTCCACTGCATTGCTGCAATATTTATATCATTAGCTCCTAATATGGAACCAATCTGCCCAATTATACCAGGTTGGTCAATATTTTGAATAGCTAAAACATAAGGAGTTGGGTCAAATACTAGCTTATACCCAAAGAAATCAACTACTCTAAGTTCTTCCTTTGCAAATACAGTACCTGATACCTCAAGAGTTTTATTCTTTGTAGTAAATCTAATTGTAATAAGGTTTGTATATTTTTCAAGAGTTGAGCTTTTACTTTCAACAAGAGAAATTCCCATATTTTTAGCAATAAGCTCTGCATTAACATAGTTTACCTTTTCTTTTACAACTACATCAAGGAAACCTTTTAAAGCTGACAAAGATAATAGTTTAGTCTCTTGTTCTGCTAATTCACCGCTGTATATGATTTCAATCTTATTTACTGTATCCTTCTCAGCTTGATAATATATTTTTCCTAATAATTCTGCCAAATCAACATACGGCTTCATTTCGCCTACTTCTTTATTCTTCATTGGAGGCATATTTACAGCAGCTACCATGTCACCTCTTAAGGCATCTGCTACCAACTCAGCAACACAAGTACCCACATTATAATTTGCTTCATCAGTAGAAGCACCTAAATGAGGAGTAATAATTACATTGTCAAGATCATAAAGCTTGTTTTCATAATCCTGATCTTCAGGTTTCTTATCATAATTAGGCTCAGGATTAAGTACATCTAATGCTGCTGCTGCAACCTTACCAGATTTTATACCATTGTATAAAGCATCTTCATTAACAAGTCCACCTCTTGCTGCGTTAACAATTCTAACCCCATCTTTACAGAGCTTTATTTGCTCTTCATTAATAATATTAATAGTTTCAGCTGTCTTAGGAGTATGAATTGTAATTAAGTCTGACTGCTTGAGTAAATCCTCAAGAGTCTCACATTTTTCAACTCCAAGCTTTCTAAATTTTTCGTCAGTAATATATGGATCATATGCTATAGCTCTCATATTTGAACCTATTAGCTTTGAAGCAACAATTGAACCTATTCTACCTAATCCGATAACACCTACTGTTTTCTGATCTAGTTCATTTCCTAAGAATTTATTTCTTCTGAAATCCTTTTTGTCTTTTCCTGCCCAATGAGCTTGTGGAATATTTCTAAATATAGCATATGCTAATCCAACAGCTAACTCAGCAGCAGCCATACTATTGCTTTCAGGAGTATTTACTACAATAATACCTCTTTTTGTACAAGCTGGAAGCTCTATATTATCTACACCATTACCTGCACGACCTACCACTTTTAGATTTGTTCCTTTAGACAATAGTTCTTCGTTAATTCTTGTAACACTTCGTACAATAATCGAATCATAATTTCCTATTATCTCAAGTAAATCCTCATGTGAAATTCCATATTTAACATCAACCTCATGACCATCTTTTTTAAGATGCTCTATACCATCATCTGCTATTCTTTCTGTAACTATAATTTTCATAATTCAACCTACCTCCTATAATATCTTAAAAATTTCAATTTTTAATTAACACATTGTTTGTTGTTCAAAAACACTTATTGTAAAGCCTTCTGCACTGCTCCTACCGAAACACCCATTTCTACCTTATAGCCTGCCTCGCTTAATGCATATTCCAAAGCTGCAAAAGTCTTTATCAAATCCAGACTATCTGTATATCCGCAGTGTCCAATTCTAAATATCTTACCTTTTAAATCCTTTTGACCTCCGGTTATCATAATATCGTACTTTAGATTAAGAGTTTTAATTACTTTTGCTACATCTATACCCTCAGGTGCCTTAACAGCAGTAATTATATATGAAGAAACCCCTTGGCTTGGAAGCAATTCCAGTCCAAGTGCCTTCACACCTGCCTGAGTTGCTAACGCAAGCTTTTTATGTCTCGCATAAACATTTTCCAATCCTTCTTCTTTAATCATCTTTAGTGCTTCTGCCTGTGCCATCATTATTGTGATAGCAGGTGTGTATGGTGGATTTTCTCCTGCCTTCATCAAGCCCTTTTTGTATTTTTTGTAATCCCAATAGAATTTTGGCAATTTTGAATTTTCCACAGCTTCCCAAGCCTTATCACTTAACCCAACGAAAGCTAATCCTGGAGGGGCCATCAATGCCTTTTGAGAACCTGTGACAACAACATCTAATCCCCAATTATCCATTTGAAGCTCTAGTCCACCTAATGAACTAATTGCATCAACTAGTAGTAGTCTTTTTGTGCCTTTTGTAAGCTTTCCTAATGCTTCAATATCATTTGTGACACCTGTAGAAGTCTCATTATGAGTAACTAATATAGCCTTTATCTCATTGTTTACATCTTCCTCCAATATCTTCTTAACATCATTAATATTAACAGCTTCACCCCAGTTAACCGCTAACTTCTTAACATTAAGACCAAAAGTTGTAGCTATATCTGCAAATCTATCTCCAAAGTTTCCTATACTAATAGCCAACACTGTATCTCCATGTGAGAAAAGATTTACTACTGCCGATTCCATAGCTCCTGTTCCTGATGATGCCAATACTAATACAGGATTCTTAGTTTGAAAAACAAATTTTAAATCCTCTTCTAATCCATCAAATATAGCTTCAAATTCCTTAGTCCTGTGATGAATTATTTGTCTTCTCATAACCTCCAACACTCTTGGTGGAATCATTGTAGGTCCTGGTGTCATAAGTAATTTTTCTTTTTCCATTGCTTTGTCCTCCAATATAAATATATTATCTAATAATTTAGTAAACTTTATTTATTCTTGCCTAAAATAAAATGGTACGGCTTACACTATATCTACATCTACATCTACACTTGATTGTAACAAATGTTGCATCAATATATAGCGAACAATTTTACCTCAATAAATAACAAAAAGCCAAATAATAAATATTTGACCCCTTAAAATGCATATAGAATAAAAGCTTGCAAGATTGCATTGCTTACGCAACACAAAACAATGCTATCGCATTTTTGTACTCTGTCCTTTTGCCTGAGAGATTAAGCTTTTAAAAAGCTCTTGCCCCTTCGGCGCCGTCACTGGTCTCTCCAGAGGTCCGTCCTGTTGTAGTCTCTATGACCTGAGAGTGCTACTCCTTCGGTGAGTTTTATTTGTAATAAAACATCTCTCCCACAACAATCATCCGACAATATTCAGTTATAGAATAAATTAATTATAGTTAAATTAACAATTCATGTCAAGAAAATGTCAACTTTTTTAAATTATTTTTTGCTACTATGAAATTCCAAAACAGTCCTTATATAATAAAATTGAGTGAAGCATAATATAATCTTCACTCAATCTCATCAAAAATAAAATATTGGATTTACTCAGTTTTCATTGCTTCTAACTGACCAATCAGTTTATTCCACATAGGCTTTGGAGCCTTTTCTTTAAATGCTTGAAGAACTAAATCTTCAGTTACTTCATTTACATTGTTTTTGCTCAACCATGCTTCTACCTCATGCTTAACAGTAGATTTAAAAATTGAAGGAACAGCATCAATAATTGTTTTAAACATCTTTTGGCTATTGCCTTTCCAAACTACATTATCTAAACTTCCCATCATTGCCTCCTACCTCTGACCAATTAATGGTCACCATTATTGCAGAAACTGTTACAATTTTCACTATATTGATTCTAGAGTATTCATAAATAAATCCAGCATAGTGTGCAAGCTTAAAAACTTGAAATATCTTGCATTGTGCAACAGACTCTATTACATTTATATGACAATGACAGAAAAATTGTTCCTGTTTTTTTATTATTAAATTCCTACACGTTAAAAAGCTTTGTGCAAAAATAGCCTATAAATAAATTTATAGACTACTTTTTAAGAATTGTTTAATAAGTAATGAACCTTATAGAAGCTCTTTAATAAGCTCAGCATGGCTTTTTGCTGATAAGTAGGACAATGGAACATCGAATACAGTCTTAGCTCCAACGCTTGCTTCCTTGTTCATTCTAACTGCAGCTCTTGCATATGCTACAAGAACATTTCCAGTAAATTCAGGATTGCTGTCTAGCTTGATTGCAAATTCTACAATATGGCTATTTTCATTATCAAAACCAGATTTTCCGCTTCTGAATACAAAACCACCGTGAGGCATCTTTGAGTGATCTCTCTTTAACTCCTCTTCAGTAATAAAATTCACAAATGTATCATAATCTGAGAAATAGTTTGGCATATTTTTTATATCAGCTTCTATTTTAGCCTTATCTGCTCCCTCTTCTGCAACAACAAAACACTCTCTTGTGTGCTTTTGTCTAGTATTCAATTCAGGGTTACTGCCGCTTCTTACACTGTTAATTGCAGCATCTATTGGCACTGTGTATTGAATAGCATTTTTTACTCCAGCTACTCTTCTAATAGCATCTGAATGTCCTTGGCTTACACCTTTTCCCCAGAAAGTATAATCATTACCTACTGGCAAAACTGCACCTGATAACATTCTTATCATTGAGAACAAACCTGGATCCCAGCCTACGGAAATTATGCCTGTTTTCTTTGCAGCAGAAGCAACTTTATTGATCTTTTCGAAATACTCAGGAATCTTTGCATGAGTATCAAAGCTGTCTACAATATTAAACATTGCGGCAAACTCTGGTCCTTGTACAGGTAAATCAGTTGCTGAACCACCGCATAAAATCATTACATCAATGTCGTTTACATATTTACCTGCATCTTTAATTTCAACTACTTTTACGTTTGGAGTTTTAACAGTTACACTCTCAGGTGCTCTTCTTGTAAAAACAGCCACCAATTCAGTATCAGCATTTTGATTTATTGCTGCTTCTACTCCTCTTCCAATATTACCATAACCCACTATACCTATTCTTATTTTGTTCATAGACGTTCTTCTCCTCTATTTGTTAATTTAAAATATTAAAATAATTTTGCTTATATCCTCAACTTCAAAACTAATTATTTATAACTGTACATTCTTAGATAAATATTAAATAATAATCATCTAAAAACTTACACATTAAACGGTGCAATCAAGTCTTCAAATGTATCTCTTCGTCTAATGAGAACTGCTTCACCGTTTTCTTTAACAAGTACCTCTGCAGGTTTTAATCTCATATTGTAGTTTGAGCTCATAGCAAAGCCGTAAGCACCTGCATCCATAATTCCTAAAATATCGCCTTCTTCTATTACTGGCAAAGCTCTGTTTTGTGCAATAATATCTCCACTTTCGCAGATATTTCCAACTACTGTCACCGCTTCAGTAGCTTCTTCATTCAATGGTTTTCCACCTCTATAAACTTCTATATCATGGTGCGAATCATACATTACAGGTCTTGCAAGAACATTAAAGCCAATGTCTGTACCTACATATTTTTGTGCATAATTGTTTTTTGTAGAATAAACTGTTCCCAATATAACTCCACACTCTGCTACAATATATCTTCCTGGCTCAGATTTGAATAATATCTTCTTGCCATATTTGTCAGTCCACTCTTCTAAAACCTTTGTAAGCTTTTCTCTAAAACTCACTAAGTCCAGTGACGCCTGTCCCTCTTGCTTTTTATAAGGTATACCAAAGCCTCCACCCATATCAACAAAATCAATATCCTCAAACTGCTCTGCTAGTGATAGCAGCGATTTTACGCCCTCGATATAGGACTCACCCTCCATAAACAGCGAGCCAATATGCTGATTTATTCCGCAGATCTTTAGATTGTACTTTTTAGCAATTTCTTTAACCTTTCCAACACAATCAATATTAACTCCAAATTTTGTTTTCTTACCAGCAGTGACAACCTTCTCATGGTGACCAGCTCCAACTCCTGGATTAAACCTGACAGCAGCTCTCCCGCCTGGATTTATTTTACCTAAAAGCTCAAGCTGAGAAAGCGAATCTACGCTTACCAAAACTCCATTATCAACTGCATATTTAAGTTCTGCTTCTGAAACATTGTTAGGTACAAAAAACAGCTCTTCTGGTTTGTAACCAGCATGTAAAAGCAATTGAATTTCTCCTGCTGACATAGCATCAGCTCTTAAACCCTCTTCTCTGACAATTTTAATTATCTGAAGATTTGAGTTTGCCTTAATAGAATAATTAGGTATGAAATGCGGATAGTCCACCAGATTCTTCATATCCTTGCAACGCTGTCTTAATATTTTCTCATTATAAACATATAATGGACTTCCAAATTCCTTTATCAGCTTTTCAGGGCTGGAATTTCCGAAAAAATTTGTTTTTGTTGAATAGTATTCAGTCATTTTAACCTCCATATAGTAGTTAATGTAATTTTTAAATTTATATTATCTTATTTTTAATCAGTTTAATCTCATTTGTCAGTGAATCCTTAATTAAATCAACTAAGTTGTTGTTCATAGAAAACAAACCTGTTGGATTTGCTCCATTCAGTTGTCCTGTGAAAACATTTTCCGAATCAGTTATAAGCCTGACGCTTCCGTAGCTCATTTGTGACTCATAACAAATCATACCTTCATATTGGACACTGTCCGATGTGATAATAACAACCTTTAAGCCACGTTCTTGTGCTGTTTTGAGTTCATCAATAACGTAATCTAAATGGTCTCTTGAAATTGAAACATATACCCGATACTGTGCTTGATTTATTAAATTTTTCATTTTATTAATAATTTGCTCGTCACCATCAATCGTTATAAAGGTATCCTTTGATTTATTAACCTGAGGTATTTCCTCCTCTATAATCTTTATTACTTTACTAAACTTTCTCTTTATATTTTCAGCAAGCTCTATTGAATCTACAGGAGCATATTTTAAAGTCTCCCCATTAATTTTGTAAGCTCCGCCCTTATCTGAAAGTCCTGCTAAACCCAAATATGCATTTGATCTGGAAATGCCAGTTAGTTTTGAAGCCTCATATCCAGTTAATTGGCCTTCTCTGCACAAAGTAACATAGAGTATTGATTCATGCTTTGTGAAACCTGCCTGCATTAAAGCCTCTATAACATCCATTTTAGCTGTCCTTTCATTCGCTCTCAAAAAAATAGTGGTTCTATCTAAAACCACTATATACCATTCTATTATCCATGTCAATATTATATTTTTTGATTTCTTATTAACTCAACTGCCAAATACGTTAATACTATTTTATCAGCTTACTTTCTAACATATGCAGTTCCTCTGGCAAAGGTTCAGCTTCTCCATAGCGTGCTAAACCATAGCATTTAGCCATTAAAGTATTAAAATCACTTGTTTCCGGCAATTTATCGGACAGCCCCCTGCAAATTTCCTCTGAGGTTGAGGATTTGCTTATTTGTACATCTGCCAGCCCAGCTTTATTCTTGAAATGCTTGAAAAGTCTTCTTGTTTTTGCTATTCCGTTTGGTAGTTTATTATAGGGTATATCCCTAGAAAACAAACCTTCCACCCTTTGGCGAATTTTATTAACCATTTTATTTAGATTTTTATTGTATATGCTTTGCTTTTCGTCAATATGACCATCTTCATAATATCTTTGTACCGCTTTTTCTCCATTTCTGAACCAGTTTATAATGTTTTTGACAGTATTAATTATAGCCCTAGCAATAAAGTAAATAATTAATGCTATAAAGGCTACTGTTACTGCAATAATTAACACTCTAGTAATAGCCTCTATTATTCTTTGAAATAGTGATGGTTCTACCATCTCCATTTGCATTGGCATATCAGGCTGATTTGTACCTGAAATCTCTCCAGTCTTAATTATTTCAAATATCTGCAAAAACTTATTAATAATCCATGTAATAATACTAATAATTAACTTGTATAAGTTTTGAACCTGTCCTATTGCACTTATGGAAAATAAAACAATGATAGCAGCAATTGCAAATAACCTATTGTTTCTACGCTGAGTACCTCCAATTCTCATATCCTTATTGCCAAACCTGCGTGAATCATCCGTTTGTTTTATTATAAGAAGAATTAATGACGAGATTGTGGAAATAAGGACAGCTATATTGCTATACTGTGCAGAAATATCAGCTATGCCCTTTGTAGCTATAAAGGAAAGCAGTATATTAAAAAGCAAAGCCGCCGCCGCAATTTGTATTGCTATACTCTTAAGTGGATTCATTTCTTTCTTGACCTTGGTAAAAATAAAAATGCAGATTGTTGCTATTATAGCCATGAACAAATCTACATCGCCCGATATAACATATGCAAATGTAATAGAAATAACAGCAGTAATAATCCGATAAACAAAGGGCTTAATCTTCAAAAAGCACAATAAATATGCAACAATAGTTACAATACATAAACTAAGCGACAACAAAAAAGCATTCCCAGATGTGATAAACAACTGAAAAACCGTAAAGCTCATAGGCACAAAAGCCAAGCATTCAAGCAGACTTGTTAATAAAAACAGAATAGACACTTATGCCACCTCACTTTCTGTAATGATTAATTTTTCTACTTGATGTCCATTACGACGAAGTTCAAATATCTCTTCCTCAATGCTTTCATCAGTGTAAAGAGATACTATTAAAATATCCGTATCCTTTGAAATGGTGTGTTTCATAGACCTTATCATTGTATAAAAGGAAACAGTTCTACTCAGCTGTAGCTTTGCCATTGCCTCTAGTATAATATATAGCTGTGATTTGCTACAACGGGTTGGTATATTCACAAATTCTTTTTCCTCACGAAAATGCCCATTTGTGCAAAACCCTGTTGCAAT
This sequence comes from Bacillota bacterium, assembly GCA_023398105.1. GTDB lineage: Bacteria > Bacillota > Clostridia > Acetivibrionales > DSM-1351 > Ruminiclostridium. The sequence continues at coordinate 29,862 of JAEWST010000027.1, forward strand.
ACCCTGTTTTATTGTTTTTTCAACTATAGCTGCACAAAAATGAATGCCATATTCAATTCTTTTACTCTCCTCTTCATTTGGAAACAAATCCTGTCTAAAACTAGTATCAATATTGAAAAGTATCATTATATTTGAGTTTGCAGAATAATCATATTTGTACACCTGAAGTTGATTTGTTCTTGCAGAAGCCTTCCAATTAATCCAAGACATAGGATCGCCTGTCTGATATTCACGAACTCCTGCAACTAGAAAAGGGTCTGGATTTATGAAGCGACGTATTACCACATCACCCTGCAACGAGTGAAAGCACTGCAACATTCTGTCCTCACTCAGCGGATTGGGATAAACTAATAATCTTGCTTCACTATTATATGTAACAATTTTAGACATAAGCCCAAATATGTCTCCAGCTGTAATTGTTACATTTCCCACATTATAATCCCCTCTTGACAAACAAGTCATTTCATGGGTTCTCTTTATTCTATAAAAAGGCATAATGGAAAATACGCTTCTATGGTATCCCCCTTGGGAGGTGTGCATGTTTTTTATATTGCCAAGACTTAAATTTGGATTAATAAGCGACTCCGCCTTCATCCATGCTATTGGAAGAAAATTATTATTTTCTATATCCTCAAACATTAATATTTTTTCTCCCTCAAAGACAGCACTTTCTGATAGTGTTCTTTTATAAGTCATGCCTCTCAAGTTAAAAAACTTATATAATAAAATTTCAACTATAACCATCAATGGTAACGTAAGTGCAATTTGAAAAAAAAGCATAAAGCCTCCTCTTAAAATCAATAAAATCATTAAACCACTTTATTCAAGGGGTACTTCGATGTGCTCAATAATATCATTAATTATCTTTTCACCAGCATTTATATTTTGACCTGATAGACCTTTAGGTATTATTCTATGAGCTAATACAGGCACTGCCAATGCTTTGACATCATCAGGAGTAACAAAGCTTCTTCCGCCTAATAAAGCCTTCACCTGAATTGCTTTCAAAAGAGCCAAAGAACCTCTAGGACTAACACCTAAGTGTACACTAGAATGTTTTCTGGAGGCTTCAGTAATCTTGGTTATATACTCCAAAATATCATCTGACACCTTGACTGATGAGTAAATTTTTGAAGCTTCCACAATATCTTGAGAAGAGACAACGGCACTTAGTTCTGTCAGTGGATTTTTCTCTTTAAATCTCTTTAGAATATCCATTTCGGACTTACTGTTTGGATAGCCCATTGAGGTTTTAATAAGAAATCTATCTAACTGAGCCTCTGGCAACGGAAAAGTCCCTTGAATTTCTACTGGATTCTGTGTAGCGACAACTAGAAAGGGCAGTGATAACTCCTTTGTTTCACCATCTATAGTAACCTGCTTTTCTTCCATACACTCTAGCATCGCAGACTGGGTACGTGGAGTAGCACGATTAATCTCATCTGCCAACACAATATTAGAGAATATTGGACCTTGTCTGAAGGTAAATTTATTTTCCTTTTGATTATAGAAATTTATACCTGTTACATCTGACGGGAGAAGGTCTGGAGTAAACTGTATTCTTCGGAAATTACAATCAATTGATGCTGCTAATGATCTAGCAAAAACGGTCTTACCTGTTCCTGGCACATCCTCAAGGAGCATATGTCCGCCTGTAATTACGCAAATTAATGATAAATCAATAATATTTTCTTTATCAACAATAACCTTTGAAACATTTTCTCTGATTTTTTCAGCTATTAGCCCTATATCCTTCAGTTCCATAATTATTATACACACCCTTCACTTTTTTCCTAATTATAACATACAGAAGAGAAAAACAAGTGCTTAAAGTTGTTCAATTATGTTTTAAATATTGTCACTCTTCCTCGTCCTACGTTCCAACTTGTTTTATTTTTGCTATTATTTGTATAATTATGTTCTACGGCTACTAGAACTAACCACCATAGAATTCTAGCCAAGTTAATTCATTTTTTCCTATCATTTTTCATATGCTTTTTGGCTTTAGTCTTTCCGAATATTTCATATATTCCCATAGCAAGCAAAAATACCCCAAATATTTTTCTCAACACACTTCCATCCATTGAAAGAGCAATGTTCGAGCCTATAACCGCACCACCTAAGCCTAGAAGCAAAATAGGTATTCCAGTTTTAAAATCCACATTTTTATTTCTAATATGGATTACAAGTGCTACTATAGCCGTAGGTATAAAAAATAATAGATTAACACTCTGTGCTACATGTTGTTCAGGCTTAATAAAAAAAACAAGTGCTGGTATTAAAATTGTTCCTCCGCCTATTCCCATACCGCTTACAATTCCTGCTACTAAACCAATCAGTACAACAATCATTATGCTATTCCCACTTTCCAATATAATTCTGTCAGTTAGCTTGTTGTGCTAAGCAACTTCAAGTTCTTATTTTCCATTATCGTCCTTCGAATTTTCTATCAATTTTCTAGAAAATCATTTTAAAAGCTGCAATTATCATAAACAACCCAAATATTTTTCTAAGTAGACTTGATGGGCATTTATTCAATAAAAAAGCTCCTATTGCTCCGCCTACAACTCCGCCCACCATAGCTTTCCAAGTTATGTTCCAATCCACATAATTGTTAGACAAATAAAAGTATGCACTTACCATTGTCAAAGGAAGTATAATTAACAAGGCTGTAGCATGAGCCTTATGATCCTCTTCTTCCAACAAAAACACCATAGCTGGAACAGCTATAGTTCCTCCTCCAGAACCAAAAAGCCCATTTGCTACCCCAGCAGCAAACCCAATTCCAATATATTTAATTATTTTGATAGCTCTTATTGATACAACCATTTGTAATTTTCCTCTAATCATAATCATTAATCAATCGTCTAATTAAAAGTTATTATTCCCTATAATCTGTATTAAATAAATCAACTTTCGCAGTTGAATATACCGCTTAAAGTCTAGTAATATAAGGTGTGGTGATAATTCTACCACACCAATAAAATTTTTATGTGCGATGTTTGAGTAGCTTATATATTGGTATTTTTATTACCTATTTCAGCATAAAATATATCATATTAACCCTTTATTGACTAAGTCAATAACCCTTGTATATTTTCCCATAACAAATTATAATTTAATGTACATAACAAAATGTAAAATCAATTAATTTAATATGAGGTGTGTATGGAAAACAATAGTAATAGCAGTGCTGGTGCTAATAAAAGCAGTGTGGGCACTTACAATTTTTTAAATGGCAAATTATTCAGATATGGCTGTTATCTTTTATTGGGTTTATTGATAATCTTTATGTTTGGGAAAATTGATTTTTTCATTTCTCCAATCAAAAGCTTTATTTACTCGATAATATTCCCCCTTCTATTTGGAGGTATACTGTATTATGTTTTAAGGCCTCTCGTGCGTCTGATTGAAAAAATCAAGCTTCCTCGTATTTTGGCTGTAATAATGTCGTTCGTAATTGTACTTTTTGTGTTAGCATTATTTTTTACGTATACAGGTACTGTTATTGGAACACAGTTTAATGAATTCAGACAAAGTTTACCTTATATATATTCAAAAGCCCAAAGTACAATTAACAGTCTTTTAGACAGTAACTTCCTCAGTTATTTCAGTATTCCAGAATTACAAAGCCTTAACTTAGCTCAAAAAATTTCTGAAATTGCAGGCAACATTACAAGAAGTTTGGGAACAGGAACTATCAATTTTATAGGGGCTATTACTAACATTGGATCTATAATTATAATAATACCTATTGTTTTATTCTACTTCCTAATTGACAGTCATAAATTTTCACCCTTTGCTGTTAGATTTGTACCAATAAAACATAAAAAAAACATCAGAGAAATATTATCTGATATTGACTTAGTACTTTCCAATTACATTGCTGGACAGCTTTTGGTGGCTTTCCTCATTGGTATATTCATGTTTATAGGGTACTTGATTATCGGCCTTAAATATTCAGTTATTCTAGCAATTTTTTCAATGATAACCTGCATAATACCATTTTTTGGTCCTTGGCTGGGCATAATACCTGCAATCCTCTTGTCCTTTGCGACAGGAAATCCTTTTATGGCTCTTAAGGTATTTATAGTGATGCTTATTGTCCAGCAAATAGATAATAACTTCATCTCACCGCAGGTTATGAAAAAAAGCATGGATATTCATCCTCTTACAGTAATCCTCTTGTTGATGGGTATTATTCCTATATTAGGTTTCATCGGGCTATTAGTTGTAATTCCGCTATATTCGGCTATTAAAGCAACAATTAAAAACATTGTTGAAATGTACTACCCTGAATATTCAAAAACATTAGATTTTGATAAGCCCGCACAGGTACCGCAGAAAAAGAAATCTATTAAAACCATTCTACCAAATAAGAAAAAGTAATAGTATTTTGCTAAGAAACAGCATTTTTATATAATGATTAATTAAAGATAGTCATATCAGTGTTTAAAACCCTCGATATGGCTGTTTTTATTTGCAATTACTGGTAAAGTTGAATTTATGAGTCTATAAATGCATTCTTTGTACTATATATTGTATTGTTAAGGACCTAATAGTAACATAAAAACCTTCCCTTCCAAGCTGGCAAGTATATATTTGTAAGATTCTTATTAATGAAGTTTATTTAGAGATAATATTATTTTTTATGCATATATATTATAAGGAGTGCTGACAAGAAACGGGGGGATGGATTCCATGCCAATTAGTTTAAATCTTTTTTACTAATTTCAGGGCGTGGATGTAATTATGCAAAATAAGACAATGAGACTCATTATTATTTCTCTATTATTAATGGCTTTCTCTATAGCTGCTATATGCCTTAGGGTCAGTAATCAGCATGAGTATTCTGAGCATTGCATGTTTGGAGGTTATGTTAAACAAGCTCCTAAAAACAATGACATAGACATATATGAAAGCAGCTTATCAAGGCAAACTATTTCCATAATAAGCAAAAAAATGTCCGACAAAAACGAAACCTTTTTTAGGCCCTCAAGGCTTCCAGCAATAAACAATAGCTTTCCTGACATAAACAGCTTTTCACAGACATTTGTAAATGATACTATCCCGCCATTACTTGTAGATAATCCAGAAAATACTATAATGAATTATTTCAGTGTTTTACAGCAAGCCTCTAACCTTACAGAAAATAAAAATGGGGGCTGCGGCAACGTAGGTTATTCTAAAACTCCATATCCTGTTGCTTACAATTTTCTATCTCTAAGCAATAAAAAATCAATGTCTTATGATGAATATTTGGACTCTTTTGAAGGAATAGGCCATATAAATCTGCTCAAAATAATACCTATTATTACAAATAATAAAGATGAATACAAATACTTTATAGAACTTGAAATACTTGAAGGAAGTAGTGTAGGTGTTACAACCTTCAATTATTATACAGGTGAGCTTATCCTCACTAAATTGAAGGATTTATTCTATATTGATTCTTTATTTTTAATTCCTGAGGACTTCTTTTGTGCAGCTTACCACGGTTGGGTGCATAATGCAGAGCTGTATGTTGAAATTATATATGGAAACTGGTGCGGCTTAATAATGAAGCAATATGCTCCTGTTCAAGATGATTACAAGAAAAAAATAATAATTGACGGAGTTGACAATAAGAAATATATGTTTGAGTTCGCAAAGCTTACTAATGGCACTGATATTCTTATCAATTCATTAGTTAAGGAAGACAATGGCTGGATTCCTGTAGAAATTGACGTAAAGCGACAAAGCCCATTAACATGAACCACTTTGTGAACCCCTGAATACTAAATTCTCGTTACTCATTATCACCTTTCGCCCCCTGAAGATAATTTAACAGCTTTCTACCTATTGCTGTTATTGTCGATATTGTCATAGCATTTCCTGCCTGTGATAGTAACATACTTTCTGATATTTTCCCTCTTGATTTATTCGCTATTTCTTTAGGAAAACCCTGTAATAATAAACTTTCGTACCCTGATAACTTCCTAAGCTGTCCATCCTTTACATATAAAATGCCGTGTCTACCAGTTCTCAAGGTTGGTACTTTACCTCTATATAATCTTAAATCTGACTGTCTTGTATCTAATACTAAATAATCTTCTGCCAATATCTTGTTTGTATCAAATTTACCCTGATTATACTTATTATTCAAATACTTCTGAAAAGTGGCATTTTGTTTTGGTAATATTGTATTTTCTGTATCTATCAGATAATCTTTTATAACTGGCAGAGGTTGTTCTTCTGGGAATGTAAACCCTGCTTTGTCTTTTACTAAATCTTTTCTTATTCCAACAAAATAAACTCTTTCACGCATTTGAGGCACACCATATTTTTGGCTATCTAATACTTTCCATTCAACTTGATACCCCGCCAGATCCAATTCTTCTACTATACTCTTTATTGTTTGTCCTTTATTATGATTTACTAGCCCTTTTACATTCTCAAATATAAAATAAGGAGTTTTTTTTGCTTTCATAATTTCTATTAAACCATAAATTACTTGACCTCTTAAATCTTCAAAACCTTTACGTTGTCCTACAATGCTGAAACTTTGGCAAGGAAATCCTCCAATCATTAAATCGAAAGCAGGCAATTCATCAGAATTAATTACCATTAAATCTCCGTAATTCTTTTCTTCTTCATTAAAAAACAATTTATATGTACTTGCAGGAGCTTCATCTATTTCAGAGTATGCTACACACTCTAATCCCAAGGATTCTAACCCTAATCTCCCACCACCTATACCTGCACAAAAATCCATAAACTTCATATTAGTTCACCCTTATTACTTATTGAAAAATAATTATACCATAAAAGAATATTCTCTAAAAGATAACTATTTTTAATATTTAATTGTAAAGCCTATTAACATTTAAGACAGGGACAAGTTGCATATGGGATAGGTCTTTTGTTTGAAATAGTGAAGTAGATAGTAAGGAAATAAGAATTATGTGAGTAATTTTAGGTTTCATTTCCCTATTATGTTACCATTCTATAGAAATACTATCGGGATATAACTGCCACTGTTAAGCCTAAAAGTTTGTGGCATTTATATTCCCTTATTTAAGCTTTTCTAAGCTTTTATGCTATCATGTATTCTTCTAGCAAATGCCTTAGCTGCTTTAAAATCTTCACTGTCTGGTTTCTTTCTATTAAAGAATATAAAATATTTTCCTTTGCAAGAAAATGTCTCATCAATAACATTTATTCCTTTTTCCTTTAAAAGAGACTTAACTTTTTCTATAGCACTATTATCATTTCCGCCTGTTGTGCCAAATACTACTGCATTTTTAACCCTATTGTTATTTAATGTTCTTATAAACTCAACCATTTTAGGGTCTGGCTTTCCAGCATATACTCCTGTTCCTAAAAAAAGCAACTGCACATTTTCAGGTGGATATGCAGGAGGTATTTGTTCAGTTTTTAATACCTCTAACTCCTCCGCAATTGCCTCAGCAACTTTTTTAGTATTTCCACCCTTACTGTAATACAAAACCCATGTTTTCATGCTTATCCTCCACATTTACATTTTATTTGAACCTCTAATTGATTCCGCTTATTTGTTACAATTTATATTATACATTCTTATCCTCAAAAAAATAACTGTTTTTATTATTTATTTTGTTCAGGTTTAATTTACTGAATAATCCTTGAAGTATTTAAGCAACAATTTTTAGCGTACAACAGTACTATTGAAATATATTCTATCCAATAATACTATGTTTATTTCCCTATCCACCTGAGTTAAATATCTAAACGACTCATTTTTGCAATATATTACTAATAAATCTGTTAATATTGAAATATCAAATAGCTGTACCATATAATTCAATATTACATAACCCTTGGAGGTTGATTAAATGAAAAAAATATACGGTATTATAATTTTGCTTTCAATGTCTATGCTTGTCTTTAATGGGTGTGGTAGTACTGAAAAACAGCAAGTCATCACCCATTCCACACAACAAGTTAAGCAAGCAGTAAAGGATACACCACGTCAGGTTGGCAAAAAACAATATTATGCAAGCATTGAAGCATTCGAATTTGATAAATCCTACGAGCAAGCAGACATAATTGCACAAGTGAAAATATTGGAATGGCTTGAAGAAATAAACGATCCCTATGGAGAAATGTCAACATATTTTAAAGCAGAGTTAGAAAAAACATATAAAAATTCAGTAGACAATGATTTAAAAGAAATAAGGTTAAAACAAGAGGGAAATTCATATCATACTAGTCATGTATTACCTCTATTTAAAAACGGTGACAGATTGCTACTATATCTAAAAAAGGCTGTAGGTGAAGGAAAGGAAAATACTTACTGGATATTAGGAGCTTACTCAGGGGTATTCCGAATTGTAAATTCCGAAGGTCAGGATTTTGTTGTCAAACAGGTTGGTGACTGCCCGGAGTTGTCATCTGCATTAGCCACAGAAGCTAGTGCCAAAGTCAGAAAAATACTATTCGAAGATTACAAGGTTGAATTTTCAAATGTGGGTAATCGCATACTTGAAATATATGAGCTGGATAAGTTTGAGAAGTTGATATAAGAACAAGAATAAGATCATATAAATAGACCCATTAAAAAAGCAGAGCCTTGTAATTAATACAAGCTCTGCTCTTTTATATAATCTACTGCCTCTATAATCCTCCGTCGTTAAGACGCACTACGATTCCAATTGCTCTTTCTAACGGCTCTATGCGAATTACTCTCCCACAGCCTCAGAAAGCATTTTATGGATAGCCTCCGCCGCCTTCTTTCCTGCACCCATTGCCAAAATAACTGTTGCCGCACCTGTCACCGCATCTCCACCAGCATACACTCCACCCTTACTTGTTGCCCCTGTCTCTTCTTCTACTACTATTCCACCCCATGACTGTATATCAAGACCAGGAGTAGTTTTTGAAATAAGAGGATTTGGCGATTGACCTATTGCAATTATAACTGTTTCCAAATCAATAATATGCTCAGAACCCTTCTTTTCTACAGGTCTTCTTCTGCCTGATTTATCTGGTTCTCCGAGTTCCATTTCCACACATTCAATCCCCTTAACCCAACCTTCTTCAGTTCCAAGTATCTGTTTAGGATTGGTTAGTACCTTGAAAATAATGCCTTCTTCCTTTGCATGGTGTACCTCTTCAAGTCTTGCAGGCATTTCAGCCTCGGAACGCCTGTATATTATATATACCTTTTCTGCTCCAAGCCTTTTTGCACTTCTAGCCGCATCCATTGCAACATTTCCTCCACCCACGACAGCTACATTTTTGCCAACAAACACAGGTGTATCTGTATTTGGGAATTTATATGCACTCATTAAATTTATTCTTGTTAAAAATTCATTAGCCGAGTAGACGCCATTGAAGTTCTCTCCCGTAATCCCCATAAAGCTTGGCAACCCTGCTCCAGAACCAATGAATACTGCTTTGTAGCCTTCTTCCTTGAGTTCATCAATGGAAAACACCTTTCCAATTACCATATTAGTTCTGATATCTACACCCAGATCCTTTACAGTCTGAATTTCCTCCTGAACTAAGGCTTTAGGCAAACGAAACTCAGGTATACCATACATCAGAACTCCGCCTGGAACATGAAATGCCTCAAATATAGTGACCTCATAGCCCAATTTTGCAAGATCTCCAGCACAGGTCAAACCAGCAGGGCCTGAACCGACAACTGCCACCTTGATTCCATTACTCTCGGCTTTTACTACATCTTTACTTACGTTTTTCATGTACCAGTCAGCAACAAATCTTTCCAGTCTGCCTATACCAACAGACTCACCCTTTTTTGCTCTGACACATAACTGCTCACATTGACTTTCTTGAGGACAAACTCTGCCGCAAACCGCAGGCAAACTGTTTGTTTCTTTAATTTTATAGTATGCCTCCTCAAACCTTCCATCTGCAACAAGCTGGATAAACTCTGGTATTTTTACATTTACAGGACACCCCGCAACACAAGGCTTGGTCTTGCAATTGAGGCATCTTTGAGCCTCTTCTACTGCCATTTTCTCGTCATACCCTAAAGTAACCTCTTTAAAATTCTTGTTTCTTATATTTGGTTCCTGCTCGGGCATTTTCACCTTATTTAAAGACATATTAGGCATTTCTATCACCTCCAAGTCTGCAAGCATGCTTATCTCCTGATTCCTTTTCCTGACTCTTGTACATGCCCTGTCTTCTCATTGCTTCATCAAAGTCAATTAGGTGTCCGTCAAAATCAGGTCCGTCAACACAAGCAAACTTCGTTTCTCCACCTACCGTAAGCCTACATCCACCACACATTCCTGTACCATCTATCATAATAGAATTCATACTAACAATAGTCTTGATTCCGTATTCCTTTGTCAAATTGCTTACAGCCCTCATCATAACCAATGGTCCTATGGCAATTACCAAATCATAATTATTTCCCTCATCAATTAATTGTTTTAGCACATTTGTTACAAAACCCTTATTCCCATTTGAGCCATCATCTGTTGCAACTATCAGCTTATTGCTGACCTTTTCCATCTCTTTTTCTAATATAATCAGCTCTTTATTTCTGAAGCCAGTTATAGCATGAACCTCAGCACCTAAGGCATGAAGCTTTTTTGCCTGTGGGTAAGCAATGGCAGTTCCTAAACCGCCGCCTACTACCGCTACCTTTTTGTACCCATCTAAATGAGAAGCAGTTCCTAAAGGACCTACAAAGTCCAGCAAATAGTCTCCCTCATTCATTTCTGACAACGCTTGAGTAGTCTTACCTACTAACTGATAAATTATTGTTACTGTTCCCTTATCTCTATCATAATCTGCTACAGTAAGAGGTATTCTCTCACCTGATTCAGATATTCTCAACATTATAAACTGACCAGGTTCAGCCTTCCGCGCAATAAATGGAGCATCTATTTCCATTAAAACTACAGTAGGATTTAATACTTGTTTTTTTATTATTTTAAACATTTTTGATACCTCCCATATGAAGAACATAAAAATTGCTTAATCTTCTTAATTATAACTTATATTAATTTATGTCACAACCAGTTTTGTTCTGACAAATGCTGTTATGGCAACAAACCATTGATAATTCACATATACCGATATACTTATTATGTAGAAAAGTTGAGTTAATTATCTATATTTTATCTATTTCTGTATCAATATTATTTTTGACAATTGCATCTAAAATCTCCTGCTCAGAAATAACCTTAGTAATTCTCAAGTTTTCATCTAGCACATTTACCTTATGAAACATGTTAGCATAATCCATTGCCTTTACTACTTCTGAAAGCTTAACATCCTTCATAACAGCAATTTCTCTTATAGGGTAAATACGTTGCTTTAATACTCTTGAACGTCTAAACAACAAATTTTTGATATTCATTAAAGCAGTTTCCTTTCTAATTTCCCTTTTACCTAGCAAAATATATATACCAACAATAACCAAGCTAGCATTATATAAAGTGTTTTTTAAAATTACCAATCCTAAAATAATAGTGATAACTGAAAGAATTACAGTTATTATATTCATATGCTTGCTAGCTTTAAAAAGCCCCGAATAATCAGATAATACTTCCATAGCTATTTTACCGCCATCTAGGGGCAATATAGGAAGTAAATTAAAAAATGCCAGCCAAATGTTAATATAGACTCCAGCAGTGAACTCTATAGGAATAAATTGGCGGGCACATAGGATATAAATAATAATTGCAAACACTATGTTAACGGATGGACCAGCTGAATATATAAATAGCTTATCAAATTTCTTACAGCTACAGTCGTTTATAGATGCACTTACCCCTACTGGTAGAATTCTAAAACAATAGACTCTTGCACCTAAAATAAATGCTACTACTAAATGTCCTAATTCATGGGCAAAAATGAACCCTACAGTTATAAAATATTGAGCAGTAAAACTGCTTATTATAGCAATTATATAAATTGGAATGGTAAGAACATTAATTCTAATGGTAATGTGCTGCAGTCTAATTTTTATATCAAAATCAAGCATAATAGCTATTTATTCAGATAATTCAGCAGTTTCTCTGGATCAACCGCTTTATTATCTTTCCACACCTCAAAATGTAGGGAGCCTGACAAGCCTTCAGTGTCTCCAACCTTTGCAATAACATCACCCTGATTAATTTTCTGACCCTTTTTGGCAATAAGTGTTGAGCAAAATGCATATATTGTTTTTATTCCATCATTATGCTGTAGCTTTATATAATTACCATAATCAGGTTTTGATCCAACCTCTATAACCTCCCCTGCAAGAGCTGCCTTAATAGAAGTTCCCATATTCGCACTGATATCAAGTCCGCTGTGAAAGTCCGACTTACCAGTTAATGCATCCGTTCTTGTACCAAACAATGACACATATTCACCCTTTATGGGTGTTATAAATGAGTACTTATCTGCTATAGCTTTAATTTCAGAGTCTTCTAGAACCTCTATTTGAGCAGTATTATCAATACTTTCATAGCCAGCAGTAGTTTCTCCCTTATTATCAATATTCTCTTTAGTTGTACTGGAATTTTTGTCATCAATTGATTGACCATTATTTTCAATTGTGTCCGATTTATGGGCTGGCTCTTGAATCTGCTGGTTTTCATCTTCACTTATATTTTCCGTTTGCAGCCCTTTTTCTGGTAAATTTATGCCTAAAGCAGTAACTATTTTTTTTATATACTTATTTGAATCATAATTAGTAGTAGTAACAACATTTACTTTAGCTACAAATAAATTAGTTGCAGGAGTATTTGCCGCTTTACAAAGTGCAAAAACAGACAGAAATACCACAACAACAAGCAGTTGTATCGCAACTGTTATTGATAACATATCATTATCAGGCTCTCTTCTTCTATTTCTTTGTGCACCGGTTTGGCGTGAGTACTTTGGTCTCATAGTTATTTCATTCAATCCCCCTCACCCTTTCTTTTGCAGGTATCAGAATTCTTGGGTCATGCTTCTTTACATTATATTTTTCTATATTAAATTATATTCCTAATAATATTTGGTGGGAACAATGAACGGTAACAAGTATCCATAATGAAAAACACTTTCAAGGCATGATTAGAAATAACATCTTTAAACTGTATGATTATGCTAAAAAACCCCAGACAATGTCTAGGATTTTTTATTTAACTCACTATAAAGTTTTTAGGTAACCTTTACATTTCAATATTATAGATACTTAGCTTATGTTATTGAGAATAGGTTGATACTCTATTAGCTATAATAAAACAGTATTGAGTAAAATACTCTAAATTATATAAAATTTCCTACCTCAACAACTCTCTCCAAGCCAAATCTTCTCTTTCTAACCCTTTTATTAAAACCTCAGCAGTTGCTATATTTGTAGCAAATGGAATATTATTTACATCGCAGTGTTTAAACAGCAAAAAAGTATTTGCATCATTATCTACATTTACATCCCTAAAATAAATCAACAAGTCAATCTCATCACAAGCAATTCTTGCAGACAGCTGCTGAGAACCCAAGCTTCCATAAGCCAGTAAATTGACATTGAGCCCAGTTGCCTTGTTAATTAAAATGCCTGTAGACCGTGTTGCAATAAGATGATGGGCTTGAAAAATCGACTTATAGGCTATGCAAAAACTAGCCATCAATTCTTTTTTATTATCATGAGCCATTAACGCTATGTTCATCTTATCAATCACATACCTTATATTTATTTACCTGCATTTCTTACATTTCTTATAGGTATATTAGCTATCAACGCTGGAACAACTCTATCTCCATCGTCACTTTTAGTTCTTGTAAGCTGAATATCAAGAGCTCCTTCATCTATCTCCATATAATGCTGAATTACCTTAATTATTTCTCCCTTTATCATATCTAAAAACTCAGGAGATACATTTGCTCTATCGTGAATAAGAACTAACTGCAATCTTTCTTTGGCTACATCCTTTGATGGTTTTGATTTGCCAAAGATTTTTGAAAAATCAATCAGCATAGTGTTTACCTCCTTATGTAGTTTTAAACCCTAACAGTTTCTTAAATTTGAATAAAAATCCATCGTCGCTTTCAAGGTTCATTATCGGTACATCGTCCCCTTGTATTCTCTTTGTCACATTCCTATAAGCTTGTCCTGCTAAAGATTTGTCATCGTTAACAGCAGGCTCACCTCTGTTAGTTGAAATAACAATTTTTTCATCGTCAGGAACAACACCTATTAAATCAATGGCAAGAATATCAATAATGTCATCAATACTCATCATGTCGCCACGTTTTACCATATCAATTCTTACTCTATTAATAAGGAGTTTTGGATTCCTAAGCTCATTTGCTTCTAAAAGTCCCACTATACGGTCAGCATCTCTGACTGCTGAAACCTCTGGTGTAGTTACAACAATTGCTCTGTTTGCCCCAGCAATTGCATTTTTAAAGCCTTGTTCAATACCAGCTGGGCAATCAATAATGATATAATCAAACTCCTTTTTTAATTCGCTTACCAAATTAATCATTTGTTCTGGTGTTACAGCTGATTTGTCTCTTGTTTGAGCAGCTGGCAGAAGATATAATCCATCATACCTCTTATCCTTTATCAAGGCCTGTTTAACTCTGCATACACCATCAATTACATCTACAAGGTCATATACTATTCTATTTTCTAATCCCATTACAACATCAAGATTTCTTAGCCCAATATCAGTGTCTATAAGCACGACTTTCTTTCCGTCTAGTGCTAAACCTGTACCAATATTTGCAGTTGTTGTTGTTTTACCAACACCGCCTTTGCCAGACGTAATTACAATTACCTCACCCATACAGCTGCCTCCAATTCATATAAAACAATGTATATTTAAAAGAAATATTCAAAAAAATTAAATCAACACATATAAAACTATATATTTGTTTTTTTAATTTGTCAATTACCTCTGGGGTAAAAAGCGTTCTACAAACAATTTATCATCCTTGACATATGCTAATTCAGGAATTAAGTTAGTACCAATACCCTTTTCGTCATCAGGTGACCTAGTAATTATGTCTCCAATACGCAATTGCGTTGGGTTAAGCCCTAATGCTGCTATTATAGCCTCCTTGTTTCCATTACTACCTGCATGAACTACACCTCTAAGCAACCCCATTACTATTATATTTCCAGTAGCTTCGATAACTGCTCCTGGATTAACATCTCCTAATATAATTAAATTTCCGTCAAATGTAATCAGCTGACCTGATCTAACAGTTCCTCGATAGAATTTAGTAATACCTTCCTCTATACCTTTAAAATAAGTATACTTTTTAATTTGATTATTTCTTTCATTTGCATTTACATTGCCATTTGATGTTATTTTTACCTCAGGCTTATTATTTTCCGATTTATCCTCGTCAAAGGATAGTATTTGTGCTCCGCTTTTTTCTTTTAACAAATCAAGAAGTCTACTTCTTTCTTCCTCATTTAATGCACGTCCCTTGTATTTGACAGCTAATTTAGCTCCACGAAAGAATTTCCCCGCACT
The DNA here is from genome assembly GCA_023398105.1 of Bacillota bacterium. GTDB lineage: Bacteria > Bacillota > Clostridia > Acetivibrionales > DSM-1351 > Ruminiclostridium. The sequence continues at coordinate 45,323 of JAEWST010000027.1, forward strand.
ATTAATCTTACTAAGCAAACTATTTACAAGCTCTTCAAAGCTTACATCATGTTTTAAAATAATTGTCAGTCCATTAACTGTTCCTTTAAACATAACTGCATTTTCATCCATAATTATTACCACGCCCCCCATATAGTATATCACTTATAAATAACGGCATGGAATTGCTCCCTCCTTTCTTATCCAATACAAGCCAGCAAATCATCTTGTCAATTCAACTATATCCTTTTTTACAGAGTAGTCCTCTATCTGTACCCCATTTATATCGAAATATTGTTTTAGCACATCGTGTGCAATTGGTGCAGTATATGCACCCAATACTCCCCTTTCTACAACAACAGCAACAGCTATTTGAGGATTATCGGCTGGAGCATAACATATAAATAATCCATTTGATGAATGTTTCTTATCCCATGTTTCAGCAGTTCCGGTTTTACCAGCCACCTTAATTGGTAACAAATCTATAAATGCAGATGACGCAGTTCCACCTGGATCCTCACTATTAGCAACTGCTTTCATCCCTTCTTGTATAATAGCCATATTTTCTTTTTTAACAGGTAATATCTCGTACTCTGGTTTTGTTTCTGTGACTATTGAGCCATCATATTTTATTACTCTCTTAATAATATGAGGTTTAAATCGCTTCCCACCATTAGCTATAGTTGCAGTGTAATTTGCTAACTGTATAGGCGTAAAAATGTTGTCTAGCTGACCTATTGAAGACTGTGCCGTATCGGTCTGAGTCCACGGATCTGGAGACTTCGCTTTTTTAGACTCTCGAGATGAAATAGTACCAGTGCTTTCATCCAATTCAATTCCTGTTTTTTGCCCTAAACCAAACCTAGTAGCCCATTTAACAATATTATTAATACCTACCTTATTACCCAGTACATAGAAGTACGGATTACTGGATTTTTGAATTGCTTGAACCATGTTAACCCATCCCAGACCACCCTTATATGTCCTATATTCAATAGATCCGATTAATCTTCCATCATAAATCTCATAACCTCTGTCAAAATACTTTTCATTTGGGTTTATTACACCTTCCTCTAAACCTGCAATCCCTACCAGAGGCTTATATGTAGACCCTGGTGCATAAAGTCCTCTAATAGCTCTATTATACTCTGAAGTGCTTGTATTTTTATCATCATAAAGATCAGTTATAGCTTTTTGTGCTTCTTTATCACTAGCATCCGCTAAAAATATTGACGGGTCATAGCTAGGATAACTTGCTAAAGCTAATACATCACCCGTCTTCACATCTAAGGCTACAACTGCACCAGCATATGCATCTTTGTGATTTTGGGAATTTTTTCTTTGTCTGATAATTGGAATATTTTTTTTGAGAGAATCCATAGCCGCCTTTTGAAGTCGCATATCTATTGTCAGTACAACATCGCTTCCAGGCTTTACAGCCTCCTCACTAATGGTTTTTGTTTTGCCGTTGTCATCAATCTCAATTCTTCTGTAGCCATTACTTCCTCTCAAATATCCTTCAGCTGTAAGCTCTATCCCAGACTTGCCAATAATATCATTCATTCTATAGTCTTCATCAGCATGCTTGATCAAATCATTTTCACTGACATTTCTTACATATCCAATTAAATGAGCTGCATACTCAGCATCAACATATTTTCTGCTAGGTACAGTATCAATCAACGCTCCTGGGAACTCATCAATTCTCTCCTCAACCTCTGCAACCGTAGCATTACTAATCATTTCTGCAATAACAGGATTTGATGAACTGTAGCCCACTTCAAATCTTAATTTCATAATCTTGTAAGCTTCCTCATCGGAATACTTCTTGTCAATTCTAAATGCAGTTTCCTTTAAGTAATTGAAGACATCTTTTGCAGAAGATTTCTGATTAAATCCCTTAAAAGGATATACCGTTACATTTCTTAAAACTTTGATTCTATCCTCACTTTTAGCTATCGCAGAACCAAATTGGATTGGATTATAGGTCAAGTACTTAGAAAATGAATTTTTGTATGAGTCCCCGTTTTTCTCTAATATTTTAGCTAATTTTAAAAGAATCTCATTTAACTGGTCAGAAGTAGTTCCTGTTGTCATTAGCATCAGAGAAAAGCTATTGGAACTAGTAGCTATAGGAACACCATATCTGTCAAGAATACTGCCTCTTTCAGCTAAAATTGTACGTGATTTTAAGTTTATCGTCTGAGACTGGTTGAAATAATTTTCACCCTGAATTAGCTGAATATTCGCTAATTGATAAACAATTAATGAAAATACCAACACTATAATTATACCAAAAATATTATATCTATCCTTAAAAAATCGTTTCATTTTATGACTATTCAATCCCCCTATCACTCTCAGATAAAAACAATATGCTATTTATCAATATTGCTTTTGAAGCTATAGTCAACTTATTTTATTTCAACACTCTAGGATATTGATAAATACCATACTAATATCTGTTTTTCCCTTGACTATATAACCATCTTTTATTAATTTGAACAATAATAAAAAACAAAACCAATCCTAAAGCACTGTTAAGTATCGCTTCTGGAAATATGATATTTTGAATAGTTGATAAAAAGTCTAAATGTATACCATAAAAATAAGACCCAAAAATTATTGCACTTTCATATAAAAAAGTTGAAATAAAAGTACATATAACCATAACTAAAAGATTTTCTTTAAAAAACCTTTTGTTAATGTTTCCTAACGCAAAGCCTAACAGCATCCCAAGCAATGCTTGAAAGCCCAAGGTTATACCTATTACAGCATCCATACATAGCCCCACTGAAAAACCTACTGCTGCACCATGAATTCTATCTTCTAATAGTGCAATACTGACAATTAATATTATCACTATATTAGGTATTACTCCAAAAATGCTTATAAAGTTTAAGAAAGTAACCTGTACACTTACGAAGGTAAATATGAGTATAATGTAAAATATAACTTTATTCCTCATTTATCAGCAATCTCCATTTCTGAAGATATATCTTCGGAAATCTTTTCTGTTGAAATAGTTTTCAGTATAACAACTTGGCTTAATCTTTTCAAATCAACAGCAGGCTCTACAATAGCATACCTGTCAAGATCACTTTCTCCCTGTCTGACTTCTTTAACTGAACCTATAATAATCCCCTTAGGGTAAATACCACCCATACCTGAAGTTTCAATTATATCCCCTTGGGATAAGTCTATATCTGCAGGAATATATTCAATCTTGCAAAGACCTTCCTTTGAAAGCTTTAAATCTCCCTTAACCACAACAAAATCACCAGTCTTAGATACAATTGCACTAGCTGCACTTCCATCCTCTATTATACTTATTATTTTTGAGGAGAAGGGCTGTGCTGCAGAAACCTTGCCAACAAGCCCCTTGCTTGTAATAACTGGCATATTATAATTAATTCCGCTTGTATACCCCTTATCCGTCAAAAATACATTGAAAAAGTTGCCAGAGTCTTTAGCTATAATGTTAGCTCCGATAAATTCAAAATCATCTAGGTCTTTTCTCATCTTAAGGACGTTCTTTAAATCTTCGTTCTCATTTTTAAGCCTTAAGTACTCTGTTCTCTCATTATTGAATTTATCTATGGCTTCATTTAGTCTCTTATTTTCAGCTCTCAGCCTTTCAACATCATTAAATAAGCCAACACCTTCCTCAATCTGTTGACCTGCATATGAAAATACTTTGCTAACTGAAGTAAATGGTACTGAAATTAAATCCCCAAACCAATTCACGCTACTGTTTGGATTTATAGACAGTCCAATAAACACTATTAAAATTAGTGTAACAACAATTAAAATTAGTGATTTACCTGTAAATAACCTCAAGAAACGACTTCACCCCACTAACATGTTATCTATTGAGCTTTCGCAGTCTAGTACAAACCATTGTTCATTCTCACGCATTCATAGAATTTTATCTGCGAAAGCTGTTTTATCTATAAATCAATAATTACAGCTACCTGAGTCTCTTTGGTGAGATTAAAACCTTTTTCAATGTTTCGATTTCATCAAGCACTTTAGCTGTTCCAAGAGCCACACAGTCTAATGGATTTTCTGCTATTGTAACAGGCATTCCAGTCTCTTGCATAATTAATTTATCAAGCCCATCAAGCAAAGCTCCTCCACCAGTCAGCATAATACCCTTATCCATAATATCTGAGGCAAGCTCAGGCGGCGTTTTTTCCAAAGTAAACTTAATTGAATCTATTATTGAATTAACAGGCTCCTTTAGTGCCTCATTTATCTCAGATGATGTTATCTCAATATTCTTTGGCAAACCTGTAATCAAATCTCTTCCTCTTATTTCCATTCTTTCTTCTTTTGTCTTTGGGAATGCTCCCCCAATTGTAACCTTAATTTGTTCGGCAGAACGCTCTCCAATCATTAAGCTATACTCTTTTTTTATATAGTGTGAAATAGCATCATCCAGTTCATCACCAGCTACTCTAAGAGATTTACTTGTTACTATTCCACCCAAAGAAATAACCGCAACCTCACTTGTTCCTCCACCTATATCTACAACCATACTTCCCCAAGGCTCTTCAACAGGCAAATTAGCACCTATTGCAGCTGCCATTGGTTCTTCAATCAAATACGCTTCCTTTGCTCCAGCCTGAAGTGTAGCGTCTTCAACTGCTCTCTTTTCAACCTCTGTAACTCCTGATGGTACACATATTACTACTCTTGGTTTGCTAAAAACCCCATTTGATATAGCCTTTTTTATAAAATGCTTTATCATGCTCTGAGTAACATCAAAATCAGCGATAACGCCGTCTTTCATTGGTCTAATAGCCACAATACTACCTGGTGTACGCCCAATCATCTCTTTTGCAGCCTCTCCTACAGCTAAAACCTCATTAGTTTTTGCATTAATAGCAACAACAGATGGCTCCCTAACTACTATTCCCTTACCCTTAACATGAACTAATGTATTTGCAGTTCCTAAATCTATGCCTATATCTCTTGCTAAAAAACCCATTTATATTTCCTCCTGTGATGACTAATTATTAAAAAATGCACTTGTCTTTGAAGCTTATATATTTTCCATCCCCTAATATAATATGATCCAACACTCTTATTCCCAAAATATTGCCACATTCTTCAAGTCTCTGCGTCGTTTTAATATCTTCTGAACTGGGAGTGGGATCACCACTTGGGTGATTATGAACAAATATAATACTATTACAGCCACATTTAATGGCTTCACAAAACACTTCTCGTGGATGAACAATTGAGGAATTTAAACTTCCAATTGAAACATCTACAATTTTAATTACTTGATTTTTTGTATCAAGTAAAAGTGCTTTGAATATTTCTTTCTTTAAATAACGCATTTCTTCCATCAAAAGGGTGTTAACATCTTTAGCACTCTTTATTACATGATGCACTATTCCGTCACTAGTTGCAATCCTTTTAGACAATTCTAGTACGGATTTTATTTGAATAGCTTTAACCTTGCCTATTCCTTTTATTTGCATTAGCTGCTCAATCGATAAATTATTCAAGGTTGACAACCTACCATCGTGAGACAGCTTTAGCACTAGCTGTGCCAATTCAACTGCAGTAAATGATTTTGTACCTGTCTTAATAATAATAGCTAGTAGCTCCGCATTTGATAAATGCTCTGAGCCAACAGCTTCAATCTTTTCATAAGGTCTTTCACATAAAGGAAGTTCTTTTATTTTCAATCTGTCCATCTTTTTCCCCTAATTCAATTATACTAAATATTACAGTTCCAAGCTCAACTTTTTCTTTATAAAGTATACGTTTACGTTACTATACAACAAATACTGACTATAACCTATTATTCATCAAATGCTGCTTTATTAATATTAATTTTATATCCTAATTCATCTAACATACATGATAATTTATATATAGGCAACCCCATAACATTGAAATAGCACCCATCAATTTTTTCAACAAGTAATGAGCCAAATCCTTGAATTCCATATGCACCAGCTTTATCAAAAGGTTCTTTTGTTGATATATATTCATTTATAAATTCATCTGACTTATCAGATATTTTTACTTTAGTTATTTCATAATCACATACACTTTTATTATCGCTAGTTCTATATAAGCAAAGACCAGTTACAACCTGATGCCATTCACCCTTGAGGCTAGTTAGCATATTAAATGCATCTCTCTCATCTTTAGGCTTACCAAGCATTTTGTTGTCCTTGAGTACTATTGTATCTGCACCTATAACAATGCAATCACAATCATCATCGATTTGACACACAATATCTCTACACTTTTGACTTGCCAAGGACATAGCAACCTGGGAAGGCTCTAGTGTATTGTCTATAACTTCCTCAATATCAGAAGGTTTCACTTTAAAATTCAGACCTATCTGTGTTAATAATTGCTGTCTTCTAGGAGACGCTGATGCTAAAATAATATCTCTCACATTTTCACCATACCATTTAAAAGTTTATTTATATACATTCATCAATATCCAAATATAACCTTTACCATTATATATTTTTATAGCTGATATTTCAAACATAAAGTAAATTCTTTCATATTTTTATTATAACGCCTAGATTCAAAATGAAATTTTTCGATTGTAGAAAAATTTCATAACATCAGCGGCGTTTCATCGAGGCGGGAGATATTTTCACTGCCTTAAAGCCAAAGCAGCACCCTCCACTTATAGAAGTTTGGAGATATTTTCTTGCCTCGTTATATTGTTTGTAAAACAGTAAAATATTAGTTATGAAAAATATGGCTTAATTAAAATAAATTGCATACTTTTTAATGAATAATTATCAGAAAAACTGCTTCTCATTTTGTAAGTTTGGAAGTATAATATAATAATAATTAGTAATTTAGATTTCACAAATAATTTAAGTGAGTTGGTGATTATATGAGAATTGAAAAAGTTAATGACAACGTATTGAGAGTAACCATAACTATTAATGATCTTGAGGAAAGAAATATTGATTTAGGCTCTTTGAATTATAATTCACCAGCAGCTCAGGAGTTATTTTGGGATATGATGGAGAGAGCTGAAGAGGAATATGGTTTTGCATCACATGATTCTCAACTCATTTTTGAGGCTTCTCCTGAAAATGAAGATGGATTTGTTGTTACAATAACCAAAATAGATTCTGAAGGTGAGTTTGAATCAATACAGAAGTATATAAAAAGTAAATATAAAAATTCAGATTTAAGACAAAAGAAAAAGAAAAGTAAGGTTTGCTCTGCTTTAAAGATTTACTGTTTTGAGTCAATAGAAGATTTATGTACATTATCTAAGCGTATTTACACATATTATAAAGGCGAAAGTTCAGTAATTAAGCATAAAAACAGCTATTATCTTTTGTTAACTGGAAGCTCCGCATCATCTTCACAATCATTAGATATTTTTATGTGTGAATATTCCACACAAATTTTAAATGTTAGTTTCTTTGAAGGATATCTAAATGAATATGGAGAAAAAATTATTTCTGATAACGCAATACAGACTTTGAGCACATACTTTTGATAAGATATAATAGATTAATTAAAATATCACAAGTACTTTGATTTAACCTCAACTGGTCAAAAGACCAGTTGAGAACACTAGCTTAATATTAATAATATTTTTAGAAATGCTTTTATTACTTACTATTTTTAAACTAGAATATTTATGTAGTCACAGAAAGGTTACAGCATAAGCTGTAACCTTAATTATTATCTGTTGTTCATAACTAATTCGATTACCTTACTATAAGCCTTAGCTATTTCGAAAATCTCATCATCTATTAAAGTATTTTCTTCTATTAAAACACTACCATCCTCATCATAAATGGTTTTTGTAACTGTTTTTCCATTTAAATACTCTTTATGTTTCATTTCCATCAAATCTGAAACGGCTTCGGAAGCGATTTCTTCTTCTGAAACCTTGTTATTTACTTGATTAGTATTATTTTCTAAATTTTTTTTTTCTGTATCCACTTGCTCTACTGAATTACTTATTTGTGCTGCACTATTTAAAAGAGTTGCCTCAACGTCATCTTTAACAACCACAAGATTTTTACCAAAGGTAACAATGCTATCACGTGGAATAATTCTCACATTCTTTTGTGTAATATCTGCAATAAATTCAAGTCCAATAATCGAGCAATTGTCGTCTTCATTTACATATATATCTCCAATTTCACCAATTAGACGACCTTTTTTGGTTAATACCTTTGTACCCTTAACCTGAATATTCTTTTGAAGCAAGTCAATAGCAGCGGGTATTTTACTAATATCGTTTATAGCATCCTCATTTTCAATTGTTAACGCATACTCACCTATGCCAAGAACATATTCTGTAGGAATGACTTTGGCACTAAGTATTTGAATACCACTATCAACCACTACATAATCTATTGCTCCTTTTTCAGCATTAATAATTACAGTTTTTACTTTACCAACCTCAGTTCCATCTGATATGCTAATTATTGGTAAACCAATTATTTCTTTTGACTTTTTCATTAAAAAAGTACCCCCTTCAAAATTCCAAGAAAATCGTATTCATATTTATGTTAAGCAATTCATAATTTCCTTTTTTACTTCTGGCTTAATGGCATTTCCATATTGAGTAGCTAAAGTTTCTAAAATACTTTTAGCTAATTCGTTTAAGCCAAGTTGTTTATACAGAGCACAAACATCTAGTACAATCCAAAGTATCATTTCAACATCTGGTTTATGCTGCAACGCCTTCATATAATACTCAATAGCCTCTTCTTTTTTATTGTTGCCTTTTTTTTGAAGAGCTATAAGAACTAAAGCTTTTGCATCATTCATATCCTCTGCTGAGAATTCATCAAGTTTTGCTTCTGGTGCTGGGATTTGCGTTTCGCTTTCTGAAATACTGATTTTTGGAATTTCTTCTTTTGGCACATCAGTTTCCACAGTATTGAGTTCTACTGTTTCAGACTGTAGTATTTCGGTCTCAGAAATTTGTTCTCCCATGTTTTTTTCATTTGAATAGTCTAAAATCTCTTTTTCTTCAGACATATCCCAATTTATTGTTTCTTCATTTTGTAATTGAACCATATTACAGTCATCCGTATATTCTAAAACTTGATCCTCAATATAGGATTCTTGAGAATAGTCTTGAACTGCATATGTTGCTTCTTTTATTGGTTCTTCACATACACATACGTCATCAAAAGCAACTCTGTGTAAATTATTGCCATTCATGACATTTTCATTATTTTCTATTCCCATTGTATCAATTTTTTGTTCAGTGTCAACTAGTTTTTTAAAGATGTTTTCTGAATAGCCATACTTTATTTTAGTAATTGCATTATCAATAACAACGCAGCAATCTATAGACGCTAATTTATTAGGTATAGCTAATGAAACTATCAAACTAATTATTAATATAAAAATCAGAAAAATAATCATTACTGCAAGTACAGATATTATAAAAGCGAAGCTTTTATTTATAAATATACTCTCTTTCAAAAATACAATAACTGTTTTAAAAACTGGCAAAAACGTAAATCCTAAAATAATAGAACCAAGTGAAATTGAAATCAATATTCCCAAATTTAATTCTTTTGCCCTGTACAGCAAATAGAAAGCGACTAGCGAGGTGACTATGATAATCAAAGTCGTAATTTCAGTGTAATAATCCATAAGCTCCTCCACATTAGTATATCTATATATCTTTTTTTGTAAAAACTATCTGACTAATTTAAGTATATTCGTGATACTGCAACAAAATTCCTGCTTATTTATTTGATTTTATCAAAAGGCAGTAGCTTTCGCTATATAATTTTATTTTATCACTTTATTTTATTGTTTGCACCTTAAATGAAAACATTTTATTTGGTAAATTAGAGTAATTAATAATTTTTCACCATTTATTTACATTATTTAAATTTATTTACACTTAAACCTTCAAATGTTCTGTAATGTTAAAGTTAATTACTCAAACTTCGAAAATAGAAACTATTGGTGCGGTAGAATTATTAATGGCTTGTTGCACTACCACTCCTACAATTTTCAACTGAGAAGTCAAACTAATAACCTAAAATGACAAAAAGCCTATTGGCTACACCTCAAAACACTTTAAATTTGGAGGGAATATTTGCAGACTTCACAGCCAAAAGCTTCTTATATTTTTAGGCTAATATAAAATGGTATAAATAACAAATTAAATAAGAGAGTTCTTAGAATAAATACTTATCGCTTCTTGGAACCCTCCATAAATATTCCATATATAGGAATCTATTTTTGTGGATTTTTTGGTATATACACTTAGAATATAAATGCTTTTGTAACACACATAAATATATAAATTCCTATATTTGAAATTAAAATACTAAAATTTAGTACACCCTATTACATTATACATTTAATATCAAAAACTATATTACATATTGGCAGCTATTTCACCAAGTGCTTTTATAACAGCATCGCCAACTTCATTTGTCTTTGCTGTGCCACCCATGTCAGGCGTTAAGCATTTCTTCTCTACCATTACCTTTTCAATTGCATCTAGTACTGCCTTTCCCCAATTTTCATATCCAAAGAAATCAAGCATTTGGCTTACAGACCAAATAGATGCCAAAGGATTTGCTTTTCCCTGTCCTGCTATATCAGGAGCCGAACCATGTACAGGCTCAAACATTGACGGATAAGTACGTTCAGGATTTAAATTTGCTCCTGCAGCCAATCCAAGTCCACCCGCAATAGCCGCACCAAGATCTGTGATTATATCACCAAATAAATTTGAGGTTACTACTATCTGGAACCTTTCAGGCTGCTTAACAAAAAACATACATGCCGCATCAACAAGGTATGAGTATGTTTTAACATCTGGATATTCTTTACCAACTTCCTCGAAAACCTCATCCCAGAAAACCATAGAGTAGTTAAGAGCATTTGCCTTACTGATACTTGTAAGTGTTTTTCCTTCTTTTCTTGCCAATTCATAAGCGTATCTAATTACACGTTCACAGCCTTTACGTGAGAATACACCTGTCTGAAGCACAACCTCTTCAGGTTTTCCCTTAAACAGCCAGTCTCCTGCTCCAGCATACTCACCTTCACTGTTTTCACGCACAACAACCATATCAATCTGGCTACGATTAACATCTTTTAAGGGGCACTCTGCACCATTAAGGAGCTTTACAGGACGAAGATTAATATATTGATCAAAGCCCTTTCTTATTTTCAGCAGTAATCCCCAAAGAGAAATGTGGTCAGGTACTCCTGGATATCCAACAGCTCCCAAATAAATTGCATCAAACTTCTTTAATGTTTCCATTCCATCATCTGCAATCATTTTACCTGTTTCTACATAATACTCACATCCCCAAGGAAAATCAGTAAATTCAAAATTTATTTCTGGATTCAATTTAGATACTGCCTTTAGTACCTTTACGCCCTCACCTATTACCTCAGGTCCTATTCCATCACCTGCAATAACAGCTATCTTGTGTGATTTCATTTATTTTACACCCCTAACAAATTTTATATATAATTTAAAAATAATATTATTCTACATATTTATTTTGTAGATAATGCATTTTTTAAAACTGTTCTCATATCTGAAGCACAAATGAACTTCAGAGACTTTCTAACATTTTCTGGTATATCATCAATATCCTTCTTATTATCTATAGGAATAATTACTGTTTCTATACCAGCTCTGTGTGCAGCAAGCACCTTTTCCTTCAAGCCGCCTATTGGAAGAACTCTGCCTCTAAGTGTTATCTCCCCTGTCATGGCAACCTTACGATCTACAGGCACTCCTGATAATGCAGATACCATTGCTGTTGCAAGTGTAATTCCTGCTGAAGGTCCATCCTTTGGAGTAGCACCCTCTGGTACATGAATATGAATATCATTTTTTTCATAAAAGTCTTCAGAAATTTTGAGTTCTTTGCATACTGATCTGATAAAGCTTATTGCTGCTTTTGCAGACTCCTTCATAACATCTCCCAAATGACCTGTCAACTCTAGTTTCCCGTTACCAGGCATAATATTTACTTCTATAGATAAGGTTACTCCACCAACTGAAGTCCAAGCAAGTCCTGTGGCAATACCTATTTCATCATGCTCATTTGCATAATCAAATCTGAATTTCTTTATACCAAGATACTTATCCAAATTAGAACGAGAAATGGTTATAGTTCTTCTGTTTTCAGAAACAATAGCTTTAGCAACCTTCCTGCAAATAGCTCCAATCTCTCTCTCTAAATTTCTAACTCCTGCTTCTCTTGTATAAAAATTAATAACATCTCTTACAGTTTCTTCGTCAATCTTTATATTCCTTGATGTGAGACCATGAAGTTCAATCTGCTTTGGCAACAAATATTTCATTGCAATATTGGCTTTATCCTCCTCTGTGTAAGATGAAAGCTCAATAACTTCCATTCTGTCAAGCAAAGGTCTAGGAACAGTATCCAAGCTATTTGCAGTAGTTAAAAACAATACATTTGACAAGCTAAAAGGCAATTCCAAATAATGATCTCTAAAAGAAAAGTTTTGCTCAGAATCTAAAACCTCCAGCATGGCTGAAGCTGGATCTCCTCTAAAATCACTGCTCATTTTATCTATCTCATCTAGAAGAATCAACGGATTATTTGAACCAGCTTGTTTTAATGCAGCAATAATTCTGCCCGGCATTGAGCCGACATAGGTTCTTCTATGTCCACGTATTTCTGATTCATCCTTAACTCCACCAAGAGATATGCGGACATAGTTTCTATTTAGTGCCTTTGCAATTGATTTTGCAATTGAAGTTTTTCCAACACCAGGAGGTCCTACCAAGCACAAAATAGGTCCCTTAAGACTGTTTTTGAGCTTCTGCACAGCCAAATATTCAATTATACGTTCCTTAACTTTTGTAAGCCCATAGTGATCCTGATCTAGCACTTCCTCTGCATAGCTTAAATCAATAATTTCATCAGTTGTTTTGCTCCAAGGCAAATCAAATATCCAATCAATATAGGTTCTTATTACACTTCCTTCAGCCGAACCCTGAGGGGTTTTAAGCAATCTGTCAAGTTCCTTTAAGACTTTCTTTTCAACATCCTCTGGAAATCCTGCCGCTTCAATCCTTGATTTATATTCTTCAACCTCACCAGTAACGCCTTCTTTGTCACCTAGTTCAGTCTGTATAGCTTTCATCTGCTCTCTAAGGTAATACTCCTTTTGCACTTTGTCTATTTGCTTTCTTACCTTAGCGTTTATATCCTTTTCTATTTCTAATATTTCTGTTTCCTGATATAAAATCTGTAAAAGCTTTTCTATCCTTCGTAACGGATGAAATTCTGATAGAATTTGCTGCTTTTGTTCCAATTTTAAAGGAATATTGTTTGCAATAATATCTGATATTTGGCTGATATTATCTATGTCGGATACTGTCAATGCCGCATCTGGGGAAACCTTACCGCTTAGCTTAACATAGCCTTCAAACATGGAAACTAATCTTCTTTTTAAGGCTTCTATCTCATTACTATCAAATTTCTCATCTATTTCAGGTTCTAAAACCTCAACAGAAAAGAAAGGTTCCTTCTGAACCACATTTTTTATTTCTGCTCTGCTTATTCCCTCAACTAACACCCTAATAGTGTCGCCTTGGAGTTTGAGAAGCTGTTTAACCTTTGATACAGTACCGATCGAATAAATATCATCCATATCAGGAGAATCTGAAGAAGCATCCTTTTGTGCAACCAAAAAAATCAACTGATCATTAATCATTGCTTCTTCAAGAGCTTTAATTGATTTTTGCCTTCCAACATCAAAATATAATGTCATAAACGGAAATACTGTCAATCCGCGTAATGGTAACAATGGTAAAATTTTTGACATATTTATCCTCTCTATTATATGAATTCTAATTGCTCAACCAAAATGCAAAAAACTATATTACATCTTACTAATCATAATAACAATCGCATTAATCATTATACCCTTGTTGATGTTTGAGTTCAACAAAAATGGTACAAATCTCAATTTAATTACTTCTAAGTACCAGTCCTCTTTCAGCATCTACTGTAACAACTGAGCCGCTCTTCAATATTTTAGTAGCATTCTCAGCTCCAACTATAACAGGGATGTCCAAAGCTAAGCCTACTGTGGCAGTATGGCTTGCTTGCCCACCTTCCTCCACTACTATTGCTGCAGCTCTCTTAATAATCGGAAGCATACTGTTGTCTGTAAAAGGTACTACAAGTATATTGCCATCACAGAAGTTTTCCAAAGCTTCTTTTGGTGTGTTTGCAACACATAACTCACCTGTTGCCGATGCTTGTCCCACTCCAGTACCCTGTACCAATACTTTACCCACAATATGCACTTTCAATGTATTTGTTGTTCCACTTATTCCTGTAGGCACACCTGCCGTTATAACCGCCAAATCGCCATTTTTAACCATACCAGATTCAAGTGCTTTTTCTATTCCCATATCAAATAGCTCATCTGTTGTAGTTGCCGTTTTAACTAAATAAGGACTTACACCCCATGACAAATTCAGCTGTCTCTGTACCTTTGGATTGACAGTAGTTGCAATAATAGGACATGCAGGACGGAATCTAGCTACCATTCTAGCAGTATTACCTGACTGAGTTACGGTAATAATTGCAGATGCCTTCAAATCAAGAGCAGTTGTACAGGTAGCATGACTGATAGCATTTGTTACACTTGTACTAATTTCAGTTATTTCAGTATCAAATCTCTTCCAATAATTCACTGCACTTTCAGCCTTTTCAACAATTTTGCCCATAACCTCTAACGCCTCAATAGGATGTTTACCTGAAGCGGTTTCTCCTGAAAGCATAACACCACTTGTACCATCAAATATGGCATTGGCGACATCACTTGCCTCTGCACGTGTTGGTCTCGGATTTCTAATCATTGAGTCTAACATTTGAGTTGCAGTAATAACAGGTTTACCATTTTTAAAACACTTCTGTATAATATTTTTCTGAACAATAGGAACTTCCTCAACAGGAATTTCAACTCCCAAATCACCTCTGGCAACCATAATTCCATCAGAAGCTTTAAGTATTTCATCAAAATTTGTAATTCCTTCTCTATTTTCAATTTTTGAAATAATTAAAATGTCACTGCCACCGTTCTTTTCTAGTATTTTTCTAATTTCTACAACATCGGCTGCTTTCCTTACAAAAGAAGCTCCAATTATATCAAAATCATTTTCAATTCCAAACTTGATATCCTCAATATCCTGATTGGTTAATGCAGGCAATTTTATTTTTGCACCTGGAATATTAATCCCTTTGTGGTTGCCAATAGTTCCACCATTTAGAACAACACAATATACGTCTTTATTTTTAACTTCTATGACCTCAAGCTCAACCAAACCATCATCAATTAAAACCTTACTACCTCTTGAAACATCCTTATACAGCTCTTTATAGGAAATAGTACATTGTGTTTCATCACCAATTGTATCTTTGTTAACCAGTACAAATTCTGCGTTCTCCTTTAAAGTAGCTTTTCCATCCTTAAAGCTACCCGTTCTTACCTCAGGACCTTTAGTGTCTAGCAATAATGGAATTGGTAATTTGAGTTCGTCTCTAATACTTTTAAATAACTCTAATCTTTTTTTATGTTCTTCATGTGTGCCATGTGAAAAATTAATTCTTGCTACATTCATTCCACCTAGCATCATTTTTCTAAGTATAGCCTCATTATCTGAAGCAGGACCTAACGTACATATAATTTTAGTTTTTCTCATACAGCCTCCATAATAACTACAAATCTTTTATATATTTTTATCTATTTCTGCATTTTGTAAAGCTTCACGATTGTCAACTGCGAAAGCGAGCTATTACTTTGCCCATTAATACTAATTATTGAATATATAGCAAATTATCCATTTTCAAAAAATAATATATATTTATATACTAAATATTAACATTTTCAGCTTTATTATACCACTAACATTTTTTATATTTTATTTTTTGCTTTAATTATGAATATTATATACCACAAAAAAATTCGTTTCACGCAGATTCTTTAGCTTAAACCAAATTTTCTTTATTGGCTAGGTGTACCAAATATTTCTAATATCTTAAAAAACCCGAGACAATAAAAGTGATATTGACTTTTACCAGCCTCGGGTTGCATCAAATACTATAATATTGTTTTAGTGCTTTATATTATCTCTCATCAATGGGAACATAATTTTTTGCCTTTGAAATACTCTTGTAGGCAGGTCTTATAATCTTTTGGTTACATATAACCTCTTCTATTCTATGTGCACACCAGCCAACAATTCTAGCTACTGCAAACAACGGTGTAAATAGCTCTGCTGGAATCCCCAAAGCATCATATACAAAACCCGAATAAAAATCTACATTAGCACAAATATTCTTTGATGTACCTTTTTTCTCACTGAATACATCAGGTCCTATTTTTTCAACAGTTTCATAGAATAAGAATTCTTTTTCTCTGCCTTTTTCAATAGCGAGCTGATGTGCTTTTTCCTTCAATAATGTTGCTCTAGGATCTGATAAAGTATATACCGCATGACCTAATCCATAGATAAGTCCTGCATTATCAAAGGCTTGCTTGTCCATGATTTTGGTCAAATATTTTCTGATTTCTTCTTCGTCATCCCAATTAGATACATTCTCTTTTATATTTTCCAACATATTCATAGCCTTAATATTAGCTCCGCCATGCTTTGGTCCCTTAAGAGAACCAACAGCTGCTGCAATGGCCGAATAAGTGTCTGTTTCAGTAGAAGATACTACTCTAGCAGCAAATGTTGAGTTATTTCCTCCTCCATGTTCTGCATGAAGCACTAATACCAAATCAAGAACTTCAGCCTCGGTTTTTGTATATTTATTGTCAGGTCTTATTAAATGCAAAATATTCTCTGCTGTTGATAAGTTTGGTCTTGGGTTATGAATATAGAGACTCTTTCCGCCATAATAGTGAGATTTTGCTTGATATCCATAAGCAACCATTGTTGGAAACTTAGCTATTAGCTCAATACTCTGTCTTAATAAGTTTTTAGCATCTACACTATCTGGATTTTCATCATAAGAATATGAAACCAACACGCTTCTTGCAAGCTTGTTCATTATATCTGAACTTGGTGCCTTAAGAATCATATCTTCAGTAAATCCTTCTGGCAAATTTCTTAATTCACCTAATAATTCAACAAACTCATCTAGCTGAGCCTTATTAGGCAACACACCAAAAAGCAGTAAGTAGCATACTTCTTCAAATCCAAATCTATTCTCCTGTTGAAAGCCTCTTACCAAATCAACAACATCTATGCCTCTATAAACTAGACGTCCCTCGTCCTCTTTTCTTTCTCCTTCATAAAGTACATATCCGTGAACCTCTCCAATTTCAGTAAGTCCCACTAATACTCCTGAACCATCACTATTTCTCAATCCTTTTTTTACATTGTATTTGTTAAAATTTTCAGGCTCAATATAGTTAACCTTCTCAATAACATCTATCATCTTGTCAACGTAATTATTAATTTTTTTATCCATAAGCATACCCATATCATCACTTTACATCAAACAATATGACATAAATGATATGGACTGACACCTCCTAAGTAAATATTTTTCTTTTAAGCAAATAAATATTGTTAACTCAAACTTCGCACATAAAACATTATCAATAGGTTTGTTGCTAAAATAATTGCTAGAATATGAAATGATTCATGCAATTATTTCTAACCCATTGATAATGCTACCGCACTTGGTATTACTACGCTTCAAGTAGTGTATTCAACTGCGAAGATTGAGTTATTAAGACATTCTATATGCTGTAAGCAATACAAACACAACATATAACATATATTTTTTAGCATGAAAAGCTATTTAAATATATACATCTAGTTTATAAAATCACTTCATTATGTGAAATATTAGAAGCAGATAAATTCAAATTGCATTCTAGAAACATTTCAATTGTATATTATCCGAAGCAATATTGCAAGTTTAATTATAATAAATTTCAAAAAACTTATAAAAGTATATATGTTCAAGCAATTACTAATTTCTTGCAATTTTTTCGTTAGCAAACCATTGATAAGTTTGAACATCTATAGACTGAGTTATATTAAGTGGGTTAACAATGGTTGATAGAATTTCCAAACCATATTAACAGCCTATAATATAAAAACAGGCAATCTCAAGCCGAATTTCAAGCCAAAATTGTCTGTTTTATTATCTGATAATTCATTTTTTTAACTAGGAAATTTTAAAAACTGATATTTTTTTACCAATTCAATTACTATCTGCTATAAATCCGATGCTATCAACTCAAATCAAACTGCATTAAAAGTATAACTCTCCTAAAACCCGATAGCTTTTTGGAGCGATAGCTTTGAATTGTAATTGACTTTAGTTACCGCAGCATTTCTTGTACTTTTTGCCGCTGCCACATGGACATGGTTCATTTCTTCCAACCTTATTGCTAACTGCCATTTTTGATACTCTGAATTCTTTAGTAATGCCTTTTCTTTCATCCTCTGTAAGAATATTGTCCCACTCAGTTAAATTGTAAAGCCAATCAGCTTTTGCTTCTAGCATATTAAAATACAGCTTCTCATAATCTATTTCAATAGATAGCTCTGTAGTCTCCTCTAAATTCTCCAGGTCAAGCTCTTCTACCAAGCTAGTATTCATTCCATCCAAAAAACCTGTAAATGTAACTCTATCCATATTAAAAGAACTTGCAAGTTCTGAAAGTGTTCCTTTTAATGTCTTGCGATTGTTAGCAAGTATATCAGCATAATTGTCTTTTTCCTTTAAAAAGTAATCCTTCCAGAATAGTTCATTTTCCTGTGGAGTTCTATCTTGTTCGGCTATTTCGCTCCACTTTTCATATAGTGTCATAACAAATACTCCTTTTCCTTTTCTTTTAAAATCCTTAGCTATTATATCATAAACAAATTTATCATTCACTATTTATTTTATTTATTCAAATTTAGTATTCCAATTTAGAGAAGTAAAAAATCAAAAATCTTTTGTATTAACCCTTATAGCCTAACTTGCATATATTGCTATAGAAGCTAAAGAATGTAATTTTATTATGGTGGTGAAAAAATGATTAATGATAACTTTTACTGTCCCGATGAAATAGCCAGCGAAAGGCAAATGCCTGGATTTTCGTACATCAGAGTGTTTCATGCTGCTCCAGGTGCACCTGAGGTAGACATCTATGCCAATGGAAAGAAAGTTGCCAACAGATTGGTTTATGGTCAATTTACAGATTATGTTTCAGTAAGTGCAGGTATGTATATTGTTGAAGCATTTCCTGTTGGATTAAAAGATTCTCCGATTCTAAGTATTCGCCTTCCAATTGTAGAGAATAAAGTATATACTTTATCAGTCATAGGTATATTGCCAAATATTGGTGTACTACCTGTAGAAGATGAATATCAAATGCTCTCTCCAAACAGAGTTAATATCCGTTTTATAAACTTATCTCCTAATGCTCCTTCGTTAAATCTTGCATTAAGATATGGACAAAACATATTTACTGACATCAACTATACAGAAGCCAGCCAATATACGCCAGTACTTCCAGGCAACTATAATTTAGTAGTTAAACCCACTTCAGTTAATACAATTGTAGTAAATTTGCCTAATGTACGCTTATTGCCAAATAGAAACTTAACCTTCTATGTGCTTGGAATGTACGGTCAACAGCCATCCTCACTTGAGGTTTATATTCCTATGGATGGTACAACTTATTTGAGAGACTAGCCTCAATAGTCCCTTATTTCATGTAAATAGCCGAAATATACAGTAATAAATGTACATTTCGGCTATGTTTGTTAGTTTGAGTGAACATATCTACTTGAAAAACAACTTTGTACATACATGGTGTTTTTCGAGTCCTACCTACAGCAATTCAATACCATTCTTCGAACATTCTTCAAACATTTCATCGCTCCAGACACTTGACTGAACTTCACCTATATGAGCTTTTCCTAAGAAAAACATACAGAGTCTTGATTGACCTATTCCTCCACCAATTGTGTAAGGAAGCTCTTTATTTATAATATCCTTGTGGAATTTGAATTTCTTTCTATCTTCACATTCAGCTTTTTTAAGCTGTTCAACTAATGAATTTTCATCTACTCTAATACCCATAGACGACACTTCAAAAGCTATATCAAGTACAGGATAATAGAAAACAATATCTCCATTCAATGACCAATCATCATAGTCAGGTGCTCTTCCATCATGTTTGATTCCAGATTTAAGCAAGTCACCTATTTTCATGATGAAAATAGCTTTCTTTTCTCTTGCTAAAGTGTTTTCTCTTTCTTTTGGGCTCAATGTAGGGTACATGTCTTCTAATTCCTGAGTTGTAATAAAGAAAATTTCCTCAGGTAAAAAACGCTGTAATGCAGGATATAACCCTGCCAAATAGTCCTCAGTTCTCTTAAAAACAGAAAAAATCTTCTTTACGATACCTTTTAATGTTTCTTCATTTCTTTCGCTTTTTTGAACAATTCTTTCCCAATCCCACTGATCAACATACACTGAATGCAAGTTATCCAAATCTTCATCTCTTCTAATAGCATTCATATCTGTATAAAGACCTTCTCCTGCTTCAAAGCCATAACGCTTAAGAGCCATTCTCTTCCACTTTGCAAGTGAGTGCACTATCTCAACTGTATCTCCGCCAACACCCTTTACATCAAAAGCTACAGGTCTTTCTACACCATTAAGATTATCATTTAAGCCAGTCTCAGGCTTAACAAATAACGGTGCTGAAACTCTAGTTAAATTTAATTCCTTAGCAAGCTCGTCTTCAAAAAAGTCCTTAGTTTGCTTAATAGCAACTTCTGTCATTCGAATATTTAAACTAGACTTATATCCATCTGGTTTTATAAGGTTTTTCATGGTCAACCTCCCCACTTATTTTCGATTATTTTATTTATTTTACAATTTTTTATAATTATTAATTAACAGTCATTGTATCACAAATATAATAAAATGCACTATAGAAATCAAAAAAATAATTGATTTTTTATAGTGCATAATTTTATTTTAATTTTGTATGTTAATTTAGGTTGTTGTTACATCCCATCAAATGTTTTCTTTACTTCAACTAAGAATTGCTCTGTATTTACAGTTTTAATATTTTTTAGCTCTGACAGCATTGCAAGGTCTTTTGTCATTATACCGTTTTCAATTGTTTGGATTGATGCCTTGTCCATCTTGTCTGCATACTCAACAAGCTCATTAATTCCGTCAAGCTCGCCTCTCTTGCGGAGTGCCCCTGTCCATGCAAACAAGGTTGCCATTGAGTTTGTAGATGTCTCTTTTCCTTCTAAATGCTGATAATAATGTCTTTGAACAGTTCCGTGAGCCGCCTCATATTCATAATATCCTTCAGGTGAAACCAAAACTGATGTCATCATAGCCAAGCTTCCAAAGGCAGTAGCTACCATATCAGACATTACATCTCCATCATAGTTCTTACATGCCCATATAAAGCCGCCTTCAGATCTAACAACACGTGCAACAGCATCATCTATTAATGTATAGAAATATTCAATGCCAGCTGCTTTAAACTTTGCATCATATTCATTGTCATATATCTCTTGGAAAATGTCTTTAAATCTATGGTCATACTGCTTTGAAATAGTATCCTTTGTTGCAAACCATATATCTTGCTTTTGATCTAATGCATAATTGAAGCAGGATCTTGCAAAGCTTTCTATAGATTTGTCTATATTATGCTGTCCTTGAATAATTCCAGCACCTTTAAAATCAAATATAGTCTGACGAGTTTCCTCACCCTTTTCGTTTGTAAATACTAATTCAGCCTTGCCTGCCTCAGGTACACGGTATTCAACATTCCTATAAACATCTCCATATGCATGTCTGGCAATAGTAATTGGCTTTGCCCAAGACTTAACAAATGGCTTTATGCTGTCCACAAGTATTGGTGCACGGAAAACAGTACCATCTAATATTGCTCTGACTGTTCCATTAGGGCTCTTCCACATCTGAGTAAGGTTGTATTCCTTAACTCTCTCAGCATTAGGAGTGATTGTAGCACATTTAACAGCAACTCCATATTTTTTTGTAGCTAAAGCAGAATCTGTTGTAACTTGATCTCCTGTTTTTTCTCTGTACTCAAGTCCCAAATCATAGTACTCTGCTTTTAAATCAATGTAAGGAAGAATTAAAATATCCTTTATCATTTTCCAGATTATTCTGGTCATTTCGTCTCCATCCATCTCAACAAGTGGAGTTTTCATACTAATCTTCGCCATATACTTACTCCTTTATAATAGAATTAATTTATTAATTTGATATAATTTTCACATACTTTAATATAGCATATCAGTGCTGTGTATGTAAACTTGATTTTATGAAATATTACATGTATTTTAAATATTTTATTCAACTTTCGCAATTTAAAAATTGTAGGTTTGGGAGACTTATCAATGGAAAGCTGGATTAGAAATAATTGCATGAATTAGTTGGTTAATCGAAGTTTGAGTATTTTATTGTTACCACATTGTATAAGGACTAAATTGATTCAATATTCCTTAAACCAATTTAGTCCTGTTTTTATTATTTTACAGTATTATGAAGTTAAAAAATAAATACTCTACATATAGCACTCTATTATATGAGTTCTGCCATCATCAATAAGCTCTATTGTATTAGCTTGTACTATCCTTTCATCTATTTTTATATGCTTTATTCCTGTGTTTTTATTGCTATTATTAATTATCTTTATCTCATAGGCTGAACCACCAAACATATATTTCACTGAATATTCCTTCATCATCTTAGGAATACAAGGTACAATTTTCAAATAGTTACCCTGTTTTTTAATGCCCAAAATATGCTCCATACCAATCCTATACATCCAACCTGCCGCACCTGTATACCACGTCCAGCCTCCTCTGCCTTCATTTGGAGGAACTGCATATACATCAGCAGCCATTACATAAGGCTCAACCTTGTAGGTTATGCACTCCATATCCGTTCTTGCATGATTTATAGGATTTATCATACTGAAAAGCTCCCATGCCTTATCTCCGTTTCCAAGCATAGAATAAGCATATATAACCCAAGTAGCCGCATGAGAATACTGTCCTCCATTCTCTCTTACACCGGGAAGATAGCCTTTAATATAGCCCGGATTTAGCTCGCTGTCATAAAAGGGTGGTGTTAACAGCTTTATTAATCCATTCTTCCTGTCGATAAGATACTTTTCAAGGGCACTCATAGCTTCCTCTACTCTGCTAGATTTAGCAGCAGATGAAATAGCTGCCCAAGATTGAGATAACGAATCAATCTTTCCTTCATCATTTTGTATTGAGCCTAAGGGTGTGCCATCGTCAAAGTAAGCTCTCCTGTACCAACTGCCATCCCATGCCTCCTTTTCAATTGCTTCAATTATATTTGTCGCATGAGTTCTGTACTTATTAGCCCGTTCTATATCTCCCATGTGAGTGCAAATAGGTATCATTTTCTGAAGAACGCAGTACAAAAACCAACCAAGCCAAACACTTTCACCCTTTCCATGTGCACCAATCAGGTTCATACCGTCATTCCAGTCCCCACCACCCATTAAGGGTATTCCATGGACTCCAAATTTAAGGCTCTTGTCTATAGCTCTGATACAATGTTCATAAACTGTTCCCTTTGCCTCAGATACTGTTGCCACTTCATACCTTTCGTGCTCATTATCTCCTAAAAGCTCAGACTGTATATAGTTCTCACTGACATTCAGAATTTTATAGTCACCTGTAGAACATAAATAATCACAGGTAACGTAAGGAAGCCAAAGTAAATCGTCAGAATATCTTGTTCTTATTCCATTATTCTTCTGTTCATGCCACCAATGCTGTACATCTCCTTCAATAAACTGATGTCTGCAATGAAGTAATATTTGCTTTTTAGTGATTTCAGGCATAGTATATACAACTGACATCACATCCTGCAATTGATCACGGAAGCCAACTGCTCCCCCTGCCTGATAGAAACCAGTTCTAGCAAATACTCTAGAGGATAGCACCTGATACTGAAGCCACCCATTAAGCAAAATATTCATAGCTGAGTCGGGAGTATTTACTTGAATTTGTTTCAGCTTTTTATGCCAGCTTTCTTTTACTCTATTGAATTCTTCGTGAACACAACTCTTGTCTCTGAACTTCTCTATTATTGCAGGAGCTTTTTCAACCTCCTCCTGCCCAAATAAAAACACTACTTGCTTACTCTCTTTAGGCAAAATACCTACTGTAGTCTTAATAGCAGCACATGGATCAAAGCCTGCTCCTATGTTACCCTTTAGATCACTTCTCATTCCTGAAGGCTCAGTTAGCTCCATATTACTTCCTATGAATTCCAGCCTTTGCCCCGTATAGGTCACATTTTCTTCTGAGCAGGATAAAAATGCCTTTAACCCTCTAAAATCAGCACTGTAAACATTCTCTATAAATAAGGCTTTGAGTCCATCATCAAAGCTTGTGATAATATATGGTGAAGTTTGACTCCCTTCAACACCTAATACAGGTCTGAAATAGTATGCCACATCTAGATTTATTTCTTTATCAGTGATATTTTTAAGCTTTATAACGCTTATTTTAATTGGAGTATCTACAGCCGCAAACTGCAGTAATTCCTGCTCAATGCCATTACTTCTGTGAAAATAGCTTGTATATCCAAAACCATGTCTTATCACATAAGGCGAACCTTCTCTGACAGGCAAAGGCGTAGAACTCCATATAGCATCGGTATTTTTGTTGTGGAAATAAATTATTTCTGACGGTGTATCGGAAACAGGGTCATTTCCCCAGGAGGTTAGCTTGTTTTGACTGCTGTTTTTATGCCAAGTATATCCTCCTCCTGCTTCAGTACAAATAAAGCCGAATTTATTATTTGCTATTATATTTACCCATGGTGCTGGTGTAGTTACTCCTGCTTTTAAGCAAATGATGTATTCGTTCCCATCGTCAGTAAAGCCACCTATTCCGTTAAAAAATTTAAGCTTCTCAGTAATTTCAACAATATATTTATCTTCAGCAGCCTCATCGAAATTTATTATATTATTTGCATTTCTGTTATTGTCATCAGTAGCTTTATTATGCTCTTTTGACAAGTGCATAGCGGTTGAGACTTTATTAGCATCTACTTCAACATCTGATTTTCCATAAATATACCTATCTGAGCTGTTATCTGAAATCTCATCGCTCATTGTAGTTGAAGCTGTATCTGCGGATTGTTGTGATGCTACCTGTGAAACTTCTTCTTCCTCATCCATGAATTCAGCAATACCCTTGTCAGCATCTATTATTATCTTTGCACAGGTAAACAACAGTCTTCTTTGTTCAAAGCTCATTTGCTGAGCCTTTCTGATAAAAATACCTCCCCTTCTGTCAATATGCTCGTAAGAACGTCCCGATACAGCCATATCCTTGACCATTTCAAATATTGGTTGATTATAGGTTTCTTCTTCTGTGACCAAAACCACCAAGTCAAAAGTTACTCCCTTTAGCCTTAAATAATCATGTAGCTTTAAAGCCCATTGAATTTCTTCGAAGCTATCTCTATCTCCAATTATTACTAATATTATTGGAACATCACCTGATATACCAAAGGGCCATAATTCAGATTGGCTTAGAGTATTGTTTATAATATACTCTGCGTATTCAGTTCTATCCATTCCATATAGAATTCTTGGGAGCAATTTTAAATATGCTCTTTCATCACTGGTACTGACATTTAGAAAACCTGCTTCAACAACGCTTCTGGTCCATGCCATTTCAGTAACTCTTTCGGTAGCACAAGTATCACAGTATTTTTCCAGCATTTCAATTGCATTTTTTCTAGTGTCACAGGTACCAATGCTGAAATTAACCACCGCACTTTCTCCAGGCTCAATACAGACTCTTATTCTCAGACTGAAAACAGGGTCTAATACAGCTCCCACTGAGTTTGATAAAGGCTGATCAGGCTCCATTGAGTCTGGAAAGGCAAGGCTTCTGTTTCTTCCAATGAAATTCATGCGATTAGTTTCATATTCCACTTTTCCTTGTATATTTCCGTCTGTGGAAACAGTGTGATATCCCCAAACAGTTTGCTTTACATCATCCCTCTTTCTTCTCATTGCTAAAAGTCCATTATGCTCCGCAACATATTCCGTTTTAACAAACAGCTTGCTAAATGCGGGGTGAGCTGCATCTGCTTCAGGCTGGGATAGCACAATTTCCATATAGCTAGTTAATTCAATAACCCTTTTTGAAGTGCTATGGTTAAAAATGGTTACTTTCCTTATTTCTGCATTATCCTCAGTACTTATCATAACCTCAGTATTTGTTTCAATATTGCCTTCTCTTCGAATATACTCAGCTTTGTGAGGTGCAAATATAACTTTGTATGCCTCAGGTATAGTATTTACAGGGCTATAGGTAGTTGACCAATACTCATTTGAATTCACATTTCTTACATATATAAATGCTCCACTACTTTGCATATAGTCATTAATCCACCTATATACAGCCATTGAATTACATCTTCCATAGCCTGAGCCTTTATCGGTCAGCACTAAATTATAGTTGCCATTAGTAAGAAGGTGCATTTTAGGAATAGCTGAAGTCTTACTATAGCTACGTATCACTATTTCTTCATCATCAGCTTTTCTGCGTACAGAGAACATTGGCTGCTCTTTACAATCCTTAGACACAAACACGCTGGCAGGATATTTTTCTTGTAGTAAGGCATCAACAGACTTTATCTGAGGAATTACATGGAATCTCTTTTGCATTATGTTGTCTTTGAAAAAATTAACAAATGCAAGCATACTCATTCCTTGATGGTGAACCATATAGCTTTTTACAATAGCACACCTTTGTTCAATATTTAGCCTAGATTGAGTAAAATCCACAGCCTCATATAATCCGAACTGTCCCTCAGCACCTAAATTCCTTAGCCTTTCAATATTATCAGCACACTGCTTCGGCTCTATATCCATTGCCATAATTGTCGCATATGGTGCAATAACCAAATCGTTTACCAAGCCTCTTTTAAGTCCAAGACTTGGTACTCCAAATGCTCTATATTGATAATTCAGTGCTATATCAAAAGCATAGAAGCAGGATTCAGAAATACCCCATGGAGTATTTTTGCTTAAGCCATAATTAATTTGTGCTTTAACTACTGCTTTATAGGTTCTTTCTATCAAAGTATTAGGGTAACACTTTATAAGCAGTCTAGGCATAAGGTATTCAAACATAGTCCCTGTCCATGAAACAAGCCCTGTGTTACTGCCAACATTTACTAGCTTTCTTCCAAGCTTGAACCAATGCTGCTTGGAAACCTCACCTTTTGCAATTGCAATAAGGCTTGTCTGTCTTGCTTCAGAGGCAAACAAATCATAATAGGATTTAGTGGGATGTCCTTCTTCAACATTAAAGCCTATTGTAAACAGACTTCTGCTCTCATCAAACAAGCTTTTAAACCTCATATTATCAATAAGAGCCTGAATTCTACTTTGGAGATTTTCCAGTTGTGCTCTTTTCTCTGGAATTTCCTCTAAACTGATAAATAATCTAGCATTGTATTTTTCCAATAACGTTTGGTACAAATTAACCTGATATACCAGCTTTCTAGTAAAATAACCCAGTCTATTTGTATTTATAAGAACATTTAGAGCTTCTGATATTTCTGAAAAAAGCATTTTATATCTCATTATTATACTTTGAGCTGTTTTGTTCTTTTCAAATCTTGTATCAGAATTTATAACAGCTTCTGTTTTAACATTAACAGTTTTAACGTCTACACTTATGTCTGCGTTGTTGTTTTTTAGAGCAATATTTTTAAGCCTTTCAATGTCAAAGTAAGGCTTGTCCTTGTTAATTTCACCATTGCAAAGCTCTAGTAAATCAAGTACCCCTTCGATTATTGCCTCATCATAAATAGGCTTATTCCTATATTCCTTAAAGCCCTCGTATAAAACCATTAAATAGCCTACAAAGTTTCCGCTGTCAACAGTTGAAACGAATTTCGGACGAAGTATCTCAAGGTTTGTTGTGTTATACCAATTGAAAAGGTGTCCATTCCATTTTTCTAATTTTTCTATAGTAGTAATTGTGTTCTCAATTCTATCCAACAAATCCACAGTATTTATATAGCCCATATCTCTAGCTGCCAAATTTGACACCAGTAATAGCCCTATATTAGTAGGAGATGTTCTATGAGCTACTCCTTTATATGGCTCTTCCTGATAATTGTCAGCAGGAAGAAAATTTTCCCCACTGCCTGCAAATTCATCAAAATAGAACCAAGTCTTTCTTGACAAAAGCCTAAATTCCGTTAACGTATCGTTGCTAAGAACTTTATTACTATTACTTAATGGTTTGCTGATGAAGAATGCAATACCTGGTGCAATAAGCCATAAAATAAAAGCAGCCAAGCCTAGCCAAATATAATCCCTTGTCAAAAATGTACAAATAATCAAAACTGCTGCTCCAAAAGCAGGTGAGAACCACATTCTTCTGTAATAGCTGTTCAAATCATTTTTCAGAGCCAATTCCATATCTGCTGCAGTAATCCATTCCAGCAGATTTTTCTTTGTAATAAACACTCTATAAAGAGTCTTAACAATAGCATTAATCATTAAATATGCCTGATAGGGTGCAAATGCAAGAAGTAAAGCAATTTGTACCATTATACCGCTAAATCCTGTCAGAACTATTGTTCTTCTTTTTGTAATGTAAACTTTGTAGTCACATCCCAATATTATGTGTACAAAATAGCCGACAACAGGTGAACATAGCCCAATAAAAGCCAGCCAAAGCCACCCATTAATGCTATTTTTAAGCAATGATAGGCTCAAAAACATCACCATAATTATTGATGGATAAAGCATACTTCTCCTAAGATTATCAAACATTTTCCATCTCGATAATTTTGTAAGGGGAGTTTTGCCAAATATCCAGTGTAAAAGCTGCCAATCTCCTCTTGTCCAGCGATGGAGTCTCATCATAAAGGAATTGTACTTAGACGGATACCCATCTATTAGCTCAATATCTGTAACAAGTCCTGTTCTCAAATAACTGCCCTCTAAAAGGTCATGGCTCAGAATAGTATTTTCAGGGATTATATTGTCTAGTGCCTTTTGGAAAATATCAACCTCATATATACCTTTTCCCGTAAAAATTCCTTCTCCGAACGTATCTTGATAGATATCAGAAACAGTAGTAGTGTATGGATCTATTCCCCCTTGTCCAGCAAATACTTTAGTGAAATAGGAGGCATTAGCACATTCAATGTTTACATCAATTCTAGGCTGAAGTATTCCATAACCATCTGTAACAATACCTTTCTTTTCATCAAAAACAGCTCTGTTTAAGGGATGAGCTATTGTACCCACCAGTTGTGTTGCAGTCTCAAGAGGCAACTGGGTATCTGCATCTAGTGTAATAACATATTTAATGTAGGGCAAACTGCTTACCTGTGCACTGTTAAAAACATAGCTTGTATTTTTGTCTCCCCTAAGCATTCTGTTAAATTCGATTATTGCTCCCCTTTTTCGCTCCCATCCCAGCCATTTATTTTGTTGCTCATTAAACTGTCTTTCTCGGCAGAATAAAAAGAAAATTGGCTTTCCATCAGCTACGTATTTTTTGTTAAGCTCTTCAATTCTTCTTAAAGCCGCATCAACTATAGCACTATCCTCTGATGAGGTTTCTTCATTGCAGTCCTTAAAATCCCCCACTAAAGAGAAGTAAATATTGTCGCTTTTATTTGCCAAATAGAAAACCTCAAGGTTATCAATTAAATCAAGAGTTCTTTTAACATTAGGAACTAGAGTAGGTACTATTACCATTGTAGACAGTTCCTTAAGTATTCCTTCCTTTAGCTCCAGTTTAGGCAGCCTTGCAGGCTTAACAAGACACCCCAAGCAATTATTAGTTATGGATATAACTATCTCACTAGCAGGAATCAAACCAAATATTCCTAAGATAACTGTAGCTATGTCGGCTATATTTGTTTCTCTGTTAAAGCTAAATAGCAGTGGAATAAGAACAATTATTATAGAAAATGAGACAATTGCAGATACATATAATTTGACAGAATTTTTTTCATTAAGTTTTAGATATCTGATAATATTTTTTGATTTTAAATTTAGTCTATCATACAGTGCTTTTTGCCCTTTTCCTATAAGATAATATCCTATATGGTCAGCTGATGACTCATGCTTGTCCATATTACATGCCTCTTGTGCAAGCCCATAACACAATCTTGCAACATGAATCTCTGTAGTTTTAAATTTATCAGCTAGTTTTGTGATAATATTTCTGTATTGATTTCTTGAATTGAAATCCATTTTAGAATATATATTACAAGGGTCTTGCTTTAAAATTCTCTCTACCTCACTTAAATCTTCAAAAAGCACAGTGCTGTCAAAGCCTGATAATATACGAAGGCTATTTATTACATTTCCAATTGACACCTGTGTTACTGCCTGATTTAAATGATCCATTGAAATAAAGCTGTCGGTAGTAGTACTCTTCTGTGCAAGAATACCATCTATACAATTTATCATCCAAAGAGTTTTTGAGCCTTTTTTTCTCAATTTTTTAATCAAATATTCCACAAATGCAGGTGTTATATCATCTAGTTCCTCAATCTGTGAATTAAAATTTTCACAGTTATCATTTGCTGGGTTATTGTCGTTAATAATATTAAGCATCTGCTCTGCTTTGTGCCAATCTTGATGAGTTGAATTCATTTTCTCACATACAACCCAAAGCTTTTCAATTAAAGCCCCTTTGACCATCAAAGTCAACATCCAAAGCTCTTCTATTGATAAAAAATTATATCTCTGATAAGCATAAATAAAGTCTCTTATGACCTTTTCACTAGCATTGCCATCAATATGAGATACAATCTCAATAGCTATTGTGTATATTCTAGGAAAACCTGAGTATATTCCTTCAGTTATTACTGGCAGTGCTTTTCTTACATCACTTAATTCTCTGACTATAATGCTTTTCTGCTCCTCAATTATATAAAAATTGTCAAGCAACCATTCTGCTGCTGGTGGTATGGGGAACCCTGCTGAAGCATCTTCATTAAAACATTTGTAGGTTAAGAGAATGTCCCTAAACTTTGCCTCAATCCTTTTAGTTATTCTTTTCATAGCGTATTTACGCTTTGTTGTCTCCTGAACCTTTGCCAAACTCTCGGCATGCTTCTCCAGTTCATCCGCAGACAGCACAATATCCTCAATCTGAAACTGGAATTTATGAAGATTTTTTACCCATATTACAATTACAGATATTAAAGCCAAAGCCAAAATTATTATTAAAAATAGATATATATTCATATGTATTCACCATTTTTATCAAATTTTTTAAAACAAAAAAGTACTTAACTTTCAATAAATAGCTTGCCCAATTTATTGAAAGTTTAGTACTTTTTTATTAATATTTTTTGATTTTGTGGTGTTATCACACTACTAACTTAATATAGCACTAGAAATAAAATATTCTGAGAGTTTTTTATGCACTAAATTTAAAGGTTTATTTATGTTCCTAAAAACCAGCTATGCCTTGTACTTTAGTTGGTTTTGTAATAATCTTTGCACCTTTGATTCCAAGCTTTCCGTATGCATTATTTCCCCAAGCAAAAGTTTCATCATCTGATGTAAAGGCGAATACTGAATCATCCTTAACTATAATACTAGTAACATTAGTTAGTCCTGCTATTTTCTTCGGTTTAGTCATTGTCTTTGTATTTCCAATTCCCAGTTGACCGTATTTGTTATATCCCCATGCATAAACATCTCCATTAACTGTAATTGCATAGACTGAATAATTGTCATTTACCACTATCTGTTCAACATCTGACAAACCTGATATTTTTGTTGGTGTAGTTGTTGACTTCGTATTTCCAAGTCCAAGCTGTCCGCAGTTATTGTGTCCCCATGAGTACACTTCTCCAAATGCTGTAATTGCATATGAGCTGGATTTGCTCATCACTATGTCAACAACACTTGGAATATCTGAAACATCTGTACCATCCGAATCCCCAGTTGATGGATTGTCAGTTGAATTGATATTATTTACTGTAACTGTTTTAATAGCTGTGTTTCCGTTTGTATCTTCAATATATACCGTATATGTGCCATTAGCGTTAACAGAAAATGAGTTGTCTGTAAATACTGTACCGTTTGTATTAAAATATTCGATATCAGTAGTTCCGTTTGCCCATTTCATAGTAGATAGTGATGTACTGCCTGAAATATTAATTGTTATTGTTACATTTGAACCGTCGTTCGCTATAATATTTACAGGAGTAACCGTCAAATCAGAGCTATTGCTAATATTTGAGACAACAACTGGAATTGTTTTAATATTTCCAGCATTATCTATAACCGTGAAATTGTAGACACCATTTGCAGATACAGTGTAATTTATTGTAGTTGCTGTAACTATTGAACCATCAGGCAGAATAATTGAGCTTACTCCACCGCCTTCGTCAGCAGCAGCAAAGTTGATTGTAACTGTACCTGTTGTTGATTCTGTTGTTGACAAGGTATATGTACCAGTTGGCTTATTTTGATCTACAGTAGTGTTCAATTTAGGTACATCTACAGATAATACAGTATTATTGCCAAATTTATCTGTAATTACGAATTTATATGTACCGATTGCCTTTACTGTGTAAGCAGCAGTTGTTGCATTAATAACATTAGCATTTGGTAATGTTATTGATT
The DNA here is from genome assembly GCA_023398105.1 of Bacillota bacterium. Taxonomy (GTDB): domain Bacteria; phylum Bacillota; class Clostridia; order Acetivibrionales; family DSM-1351; genus Ruminiclostridium. The sequence goes on from JAEWST010000027.1 coordinate 78,017, forward strand.
TTACACCACTATTATCATCACTTGCATATATTTTAATTGTAACTGAACCTGATGCTGAGGATGATAATGTATATACTGCTGTAGGAGCAGTAACATCTAATACACTTCCAGCTATATTAGTTACCGGAACCGAAATTGGTGCAGTGTTTCCTGCATTGTCGGTAACAATAAATTTGTAAGTACCATTTGCATTTACCGTATATGTTGCACTTGAAGCTGGAACAATTGTATTATCAGGAAGAGTAATTGATTTAACACCACTGCTATCATCAGCTGCATTAAAATAAATAGTAACTGGACTTGTTGTAGATGCTGTTGTTGATAGAGTATAAGTACCTGATGGTGCAGTAATATCTACAACTGTCACTACAATATTTGATACTATTACATCAATCGTAGCGGTATTTCCAGCATTGTCTGTCACAATAAAGTTATATTTTCCGTTTTCTTTGACCACATAGGTTGTCGTTGTGGCTTCTACAACACTACCATCAGGATGTGTAATTGACTTAACGCCGCTATTGTCATCTGTTGCCGAGAAATTTATTGTAACCTCACCGCTTGTTTGTGCCGTTGTTGATAGAGTATAAGAGCCCGAAGGTGCTACAGTGTCTGTAGTATCTCCATCACCAATGCCGTCAAGAACAGGAAACCCGTTATTCCTTGTCGCAACAATTTTCCAAGCTGCACAGTCGGTAAGCTTGAGGTTATATATATTGTAATTAAGAGTGTCTACAAAGGATTGATCCTGCATATCTATCTCTGCAAGACCTGATAAAATGCAGCTGCCTGAGTTGCTGGCTACGCCCAGTGAAGTATTGGGGCTGTTTGTATAGCACCAATAGGAATTTGTAATTGTAGGGCTTGCCTGTTGATAACCAGAAAAGCCTCCTGCAGTGCTTGTTCCTATTACCTTTCCGCTGGAATAGCAATTGATGATTTCGGTGTTTGGATTCCCATAGTCAGCTTTTTCTTGAGTACAATGCCCTATAAAACCGCCTACATAAGTACTCCCTGTCACATTGCCTGTTGAATAGCAATTAGTTGTTTTATTATATCTTGTAGTACTATACTCAGCATATATTTGATTATATCCTATAAAGCCTCCCACATCAGTTTTTCCATTTACACTGCTTGCCGAGTAGCAGTTTCTGATATAATTATTAGATGTATAAACATAACGATAACCAATAATTCCGCCTATTTTATTTCCTGTACCCGAAACAGTGCCTGTACAAAATGAATTATACATATTGCTGTTATACATATATCCAATTAAACCACCTATATTAGAAAGACCTGCAACTGTTCCCGAAACATGGCAACCATTAATATTACTGGCATTGGTATTTCCCAGAAGCCCTCCCACATTGCTTCCGGTGCAGTTCAATTGTGCATCAGAATAGCAGTTTATAATGTTACTGTTAGTTGCTGACCCGGCAAGACATCCTATATTGCTACCGCTAGAATAAATCTCAGCACTTACTCCAAGATTTGTTATAGTTGCACTGGAAATGCATCCGAACAACCCTACATAAGGAGTGTTTGCATATTTGGATGGACCCACCTTTATTCCTGTTATTTTATATCCGTTGCCATTAAAATTCCCTTTAAAATTATTAGTAGAATTACCAATAGGAGTCCATTCTCCATATGTAGACAGGTCAATGTCCTTTGCAAGCTTGTAATACTTGTCCAGTCCAATGCTTGGTATTGATGCAAGCCTTTCTGCCGTTGTAATTATGAATGGATCTGTTGCTGTTCCTAAACCTTGCAAAACATCCGCTTTAACAGGTGCTGCATTGCAGAAAATAGAAACTGCAAGTACTGTCACTACTACTAGCATTGTAATTACTTTTTTACCCAACCGATTTTTCATCTGTGTCATCATAAAAATACCTCCACTTTTTTGTTTATGTTAACATTGTACTATTTTGTTAATTTATAAGCAATATATGTAATTCTCTCCATATTCTTGTATTTTATAATCTATAACATCAGACAAATACAGCATAATTAAAAAACATCTAATTAATTCAACCTAATTTACTTAAATAATACAAAAAATCGACTAAAATAAAATCCTAAGATAATTATTTTAATCGATTTATTTTTTACCAACCAACTATCATTTTACATTTTTTCAACATATATACCATCAATTCTTATACATATACAATAATTCAAATCTACTTTGGTACATTAAGTTTATCTGTGAACAAAATTATCAACTGGGAAAGTTGAGCAATTTAATATTTACATTCCTTCTCTCCCACCCTTCAAAAAATTCCTTGCTCTCTCAACCTCATCACTTGTAGGCGTAGGAACACCTTCTAATGGGTATTCTACATTCAGGTTATTCCATTTTATTTTTCCCATTGAGTGATAAGGCAGCACCTCAATCTTCTCAATATTTTTAAAATTTTTCAAATATTCATAAGCCGCCAATAAGTCTGCTTCATCATCTGTATACCCTGGTATTAGAACATATCTAATCCATACAGGCTTATTAATTTCAGATAAATACTCCGTAAACTGCATAATTTTGTCGTTATCAACACCTGTCAAATCCTTGTGCTTCAATGCATCTGCATGTTTTAAATCCAGCAGTACAAGATCGGTGTATTCCAGCACTTCTTTCACATCCTCAATATTTACATATCCCGAGGTATCTATCGCTGTATGAATTCCTTCTTCTTTACACTTCTTGAAAAGCTCTAAAACAAACTGTGGTTGAATAAGAGCCTCTCCTCCACTTACAGTTATACCGCCCTTTGAAGAATTAATGAAATTCCTGTACTTCCGTACTTCAGCCATAACCTCCTCGGTAGTATATAGCTGTGCATTCTCTGCACTCCATGTATCTCTGTTATGGCAATATTTACATTTTAATGGACAACCCTTCATGAACACAACAAACCTTATTCCAGGACCATCTACTGTTCCAAATGTTTCAAAGGAGTGAACCTTACCTTTAGTTTCCAAATTTACCCTCCATAGCAGTTTGAGCATTTTTACACAAACCATATACTAAAATTTAATTTATGCCCAAGAATTTTAAACTTTATAAAAGTCAATTACTATCGGCTAAATATCCAATGCTATCGGACGATACTTATCGGGCGAAGGCTTGAACCGTAATTGACTTTAGTCATTGCTTGTAACTATTTCTTTAAGCACAATATATTGGTTACTATCCAGTCATTGATAATAAATATATAGCAAATAACATACTTTCATGAGCTATATATTTTAGGTATTCGTACTTATCAATGGAAAGTTGGGTATTTGACTATTATTTTTCTTTTGCAAGCTTTTCCATTATAAATTTATTAGCAAATTCCTTACTAAAGGGCAATTCTATACGAGTACTTCCTGATACTAATATGGTTTGTGAATCTCCGTCTTTCTGTTCTGTAATTATTTTGACATTCTTCGTACTAATGCTGTACTGCTTACCTTGCAATTCAAGCGTTGCCGTTCCATTTTCAACCTTGAAGGTAGGCAAATTAGCATATGTAGTAGCAACAATTGCTATTACAGCAACAAGTATTGCAAGCTTTAGTATTTTTTTCGCCACCTTTGCTATAATAACCAGTACCAGAACTACTACTATTACAGGCACTAGAAATGATGCATCCATAACTCCAAGTCCTTTAAGTAACTCCATGCTTTCTTTTCCTCCAATCGCTTATTTGTTGCTCTATAGTTTAGTTACAAATATCACCAAACATTTGATGATATTCTCTGTACACAGCTAGAAAACCATTAGCTCCAACTTTTCTGTATATTCTACTTTAGTCAGTCATTTTCCTTCATATAATTCTGATATTTTAACTTCTCACCTATTTCCCAAGGCCTATATTCATTTGCAAAGTCAACCCTTGACTTATATGTGGGGTGATCGTAAGTCCAGAGCATGTATATATATCCTGGCTCAGGCATTGACAAGCTCTGTTGGTGCAGCTTAACAGTTGCTGTAGCCGTCGCAAAATTATTTTGGGTAAGCTCAAGCTCAAATCTGTCTGCCTCAAGCTCAATGCTTCTTGAATATGCATTTGAAATTGGAGCTGTAAGAAATAACATGAGATTTATTGCAATTATTATTAAGGGAAAGGCTGCAACATCTGAAAGCCTGTAAAATCCATACTTTCCTTTTGATTTTTCCAAAAACCAATTGCTTATCCTATATACCAAATATAATATTAGAATACCTCCAAGACCTCCAAAAAATATGGACTTCCATATATGTCCCATTAAATAGTGTCCCATTTCATGGGCTACAATTCCAAGAATCTCATCCACATTTAAATAATTAATGGTTGTATCCCAAAGCACAATTCTCTTAGTATTAAATACTCCTGTCATATATGCATTCATTTGATTTGTTTCTTTGCTCTTATCAACCTGAAGCACCTGACAATTTTCTATATAGGTCTTACTTAGCAATTCATCAATTTTGACTGACAATTCTCTATCTTCTATTTGTTTATATTCGTTAAAAATCGGAGCAATTACTATAGGCTGTAAATAAGACATAAAGAACATATATGGTATTGAAACAAGTGCAAGGTAGAGCCACCAGCGTTTAGGAAATTTCTTGATTATCAAAAAAGGAATCCATATAATTGCAGCTAAAATCACAGTATTTACTGTAAAGCTTTTAACAGTTTCAATAAGCCACTGTACAAAGGTTTGATTTGACAAACCGTACTGCTGCATTCTAACAAATCCCGTGTAGAAATCCAATGGCAGATATATTAGCATTTCAATTACTGAATACACTAGAAAATATAAAATTATTATAAAAGTCCAGCGTTTTGCCTTTCTTCTTGCCCAATTTCTGATACTTGCCGAGAGCTTAGAAAACAGAAAAAAGGCAGGCGTTGCAAAGCCAAGAAATAATCGGATTAACCAAGTTGTTACCTTACTCCTCTGAAAATCAAAAGCATCCTGAGACGGCATTGCTACAGATACTGTATTTGGCACTGCTACGTGCGGCTTCTCAGGATATGTATTTAGTATTTGTCTATAGTTTGTAATTTCCGAAATTACTATTAAGCATGTAAATATTATAAAGACAACCAAAAATATAAGTATAGCTTTGCGTATTTCTTTATTCAACTCCCTCATCCTCCATACGGGTAAATATGCACCCTAAATTCAATTTGGATAGTACATCCTTATCCAATAACTTATCCATTTCTTAATTATATGATAGCATAAGGTCATTTAATGAATTAATACTCCTTTCCCATAGCAAATACCTTGACAATATTTAAATCCCTGTCACAAACAACGCAGTCTGCATCCTTTCCAACTTCAAGGCTACCCTTTTTGTTAAATATATTCAAAACTTCAGCAGAATTTTTAGTTATTATAGAAATAGCCTTTTCAATTGGAACTCCCAATTGTTTTATTGCAACTTTGATTTCGTCAAACAATATTTCTGTGCTAACTGTTTCAGAAGCTATCACATTGCCTTTATCATCAAAAACAGGAACACTTCCATAGGCATCTGAACTCATTGTTACTCTGCTGGTATCTATACCAACATCAATGAGCTGCTTAATGGCATCATAAGTAGCAATACAGTCATTATCCTTTTCATTTGGTATAAAACCAGCTGTAAGATCAATAAAGCCTCCTTCCTTCAAATAAAGAATGGCTTTTTCAAACAGCTTGTGTGTTCTATTCATATGTGTTGGAAGAAATTGCTTTTTAGGAATATGAGTTTCTCTTATTAATCTGAACAAATAATCTGTTGCCTTCTCATCTATTCCCATATGAAAATGAACAAGTCCAGCCTTTCCCGAAATCAACGCACCGTTTCTTGTTTGTGCTGCAATTCTGCTTATTTCATCAAAGGTGGGTTCAAAAGATCTACTGTCTCCTAAGCAGATTTCACCCACTCCGATAACTTTATCAACAAAAACCATATCACTTTGAACACTTCCTGTTAATGTAACAATTGGCACTTGGTAAGAACCAGTATATATATAAGTAAATAACCCTTGTGTCTCCAGTTGTTTTGCCTTTGCATACAAGCTTGCAATATTTCTTGTTACAGCATCTGCACCAAGTATACCGACAACTGTAGTAATTCCATTTCGAAGTATATCCTTGCCCTCAGCAGAAGCTGTTCTAGTAATATATCCTCCCTCTCCTCCACCACCTGCTATATGAACATGTAAATCAATAAATCCCGGAAAAACAATGTAGTTACTGCAATCAATGACCTTCACAGCTTTTAATGCAGACACATCTATAGTATCCTCAATTAATGCTATCTTATCAAAACAAAACAGTATATCCTTTTTGCCAAGATAATCAGGTGAATATGCAGTTGCACTCTTTAATAGTGTGAACATCGTTTTTTCCTCCGTTGAAAACTGAGCAAGCAAATTTAAAATAATTTATGCCCCTTATAGCACCTTGCTCAAAAATTCCTTTGTTCTTTCATTTTTAGGATTTGTAAAAATTTCTTTAGGTGTTCCCTCTTCCTTTATCATTCCCTCATCCATAAACAACACTCTTGTAGCAACTTCCTTAGCGAAACCCATTTCATGAGTAACCACAACCATTGTCATTCCTTCTGCAGCCAATTCCTTCATTACCTCAAGCACCTCTCCTACCATTTCGGGATCTAGTGCAGATGTAGGTTCATCGAACAACATAACATCAGGCGACATTGCAAGGGCACGCACAATTGCTATACGCTGCTTTTGCCCTCCTGATAGTTGTACTGGATAATTATTTGCTTTATCTTCAAGTCCTATACGTTTTAAAAGCAATTTCGCTTCTTCTTCTGCTTTGTCTTTTGGAATATTTTTTAGCTTAATTGGCCCTAGAGTAATATTTTCTATAATTGAAAGGTGTGGAAAAAGATTAAAATTTTGAAAAACCATCCCCATCTTTTGTCTCTGCTTGTTGATATTGTTACTTTTATCTGTAATGTCTGCTTCTTCAAAAATGACTTTACCATCAGTAGGGTACTCCAATAAATTTAGACATCTAAGGAAGGTACTTTTTCCAGATCCACTAGGTCCAATGACAACAACAACCTCACCCTTTAGAATGGATACATCAATTCCTCTAAGAACATGAAGTTTTCCGAATTTTTTGTGTAAATTAACAACCTCAATCACTAGCTCTCATCCTCCTCTCAGCAAAACCCAGCACTCTAGTCAATGTAAATGTAAGTATAAAATAAATGATAGCAACTACTATTAAAGGTTCAAACGGCTTATAAATTGCTGCCTTTACAATATCTGCACTTCTCATTAACTCTACAATACCTATAACTGAAAGAACAGAGGATTCCTTTATTACAACTACAAACTCATTTCCTAATGCAGGCAATATATTTCTAACAGCCTGAGGCAATATAATATATCTCATGGACTGAGTGCTGTTAAATCCAATTGAGCGAGCAGCTTCCATCTGCCCTTTGTCTACAGCCTGAATCCCTGCTCTGATAATTTCTGCCACATATGCTCCACTATTAATCGCCATAGCAATTACGCCAGGTATGAATCTATTCATCTCAATTCCAAACAAAAGAAACTTAGGGAATGAAACACTGAAATATACTATTGAAATCTGAACTAAAAGAGGGGTCCCTCTTATAAATTCTATATATGCCGATGCAATAATTTTAGATAAACGATTTTTTGAAATCTTCATTAGTGCTAAAATAGTTCCTATTATTACACCTAAAAGTACAGTTAAAATGGCAATCACAATAGTACTTATTGTACCGTTAATAAAATATTGCGAATAATCTTTTACAAAACCAAAATCCAAACTATTACCCCCTTACAAAAATTATTAATTACTCAAGCTTCACAGTTGAATATACTTCTTAAAGCATAGTGATATCAGGTGTAGTAGCATTATTAGTGGATAGTTGGGGTGGAAATAATTGCATGATTTAGTTGTGTGAAAAAACTTGCTGTCACACTCAATGAACCATCAACAAAAAAACCATTAATAATTCTAACGCACCTATAGATTTTTTATGTATCAAGTTTGAGTTAGTTCTTAAAATGTTTTGAAATCCTGTTTTTTACATAAATTTGGACTGCCTCAAACGAAACAGCCCCAAAGTATAAAAACAACCTATTTAGTCACATTCTTATCATTTGCTTCTTGCACAAACTTATCAATAGCTCCCTCTTCCAAAAGTCTATCCAACGATTTATTTATAAGAGCTACTAAATCAGAGTTTCCTTTCCTAACTGCAATTGCCGATCCACCTGATTCTTCTTCAACAGTAATTTCTGACAAAGCTAAATCATTATTGTTTTTAATATATCCATTAGCAACTGGAAGCTCAACTACTAATGCATCTATCTTATTATTTTTTAGTTCCATAACTAAATCAGGTATTTTGCCTAATGAAACAAGCGTAGAGTTTTCCATTTGCTTCTTAGCTATTGATTCTTGAGTTGTACCTAGCTGTGCACCAACATTTTTTCCTTTTAGATCCTCAATAGTTTTAATTTTGTCTTTATCCTCAGCCCTAACTAAAACGCCCTGCTTTGCTTCATAATATATCTGTGAAAAGTCAACTGCTTTTCTTCTTTCCGCATCAGGGTTCATTCCTGCAATAACAATATCTACCTTATTTGAATTAAGTGCAGCCAAAAGGCCATCAAATCCCATATCAACAATTTCAAGCTGTACACCAAGATCTTTTGAAATCTCATTTACTATTGAAATATCAATTCCAATAATAGTATCCTTACCATCAACCATAGTATGATACTCATAAGGAGCATAATCTGCACTTGTTCCTACCGCCAGTTTACCGCTCTTTTCTATCCTTTCCATTGTTGGTGTATCTCCACAGCCCGCTAAAGATAAACCTATTGTTGCTACTATTGAAACACAAAGTAACCTTCTCAATATTCCTTTCATTATTATCCTCCTATAAAAATATATATACCAATTATAATATTCAAAGCATTAAATTTCAAGTTTTTGCCTAAATACATTGAATTTATTTGTATTTTATTGTCATATTTTAGTTTTTGTTATCATAATTATTATTTGAATTAGTTTTTATACTGTCAAGAGCTGAATAGTAACTGTCAAATTATTTTTGATATTAATTCTATGCCAAATATTTACTATAAAGCATGATTGCATTGTCAAAGCAACCTATATATTATATATTATCTATTTACAGTATAACCTTGTTTACCTATTCTATTAAAATATAGTATTTTATTTAGACAACTAGTACTTTTTACCACACCTTGTGCGTATTATATATTTAGCATTTCAAATATATAATCAAGGATGGATAATACTATGATACACAAATATTTTTGTATTGGAATTTTAGTAGCTTCTCTTCTTATTCAAAGTTCAACTGCTTTTAGTATAGAGAGTAGCATCTATCAAGAAAATCAACTTCTAAATTTAACGGAAATAGCTGTACAAGCAGAAACAAATGAACACCTTTCAATCCCAGAATACCCACTATCACAAGAGGAACTAATTTTTCTGCAGGAGCAACTCAGAAAGGAACAAGAGCAATTACTCAGCGAACAAGAGCAGCTTAACCTTGAGCAAGAACAACTGAAGAATGCTCAAGAACAATTAAAGATTGATCAAGAAGGGCTTAAGGCAGCTCAAATTGAGTTGAAAGACGCACAGGAAAAATTGAAAAAAGCTCAAGATGAATTTAAGAAAGCTCAGGAACAGCTTGATATACAAAATAAACAAAACAAACTAAAAACAGAAATTACTAACAAAAACTACTTAAGCTATTTAAAAAATTTAGGTTATTATAAAAAAGTTTATAAAAATGATGAAACATTGAATATCCGAAATACAATACTTCTTTTTCAAAGTAATCATAACATGACTGTCACTGGCACCTGGGACGATGCAACAAAGCAAATGCTAATTAAAAGATTGGCAAGCCCAGCATTTACATATCTTGATTCTATAAAATCAGCTCCAACAAATGGCAGGTGGCTTGTTGTCAATAAAACTAAAAAAACTCTAACACTCTATGAAGGAAATAGTGTCATAAAGAAGTATGCTGTTGCTGTTGGAAATCCAGCCAGCCTCACCAAAAGTGGTAAATTTATGGTAACAATGAAAATCCAAAACCCTGATTGGGGCGGTGGAGGCTTTTCTAAACCCATTAAGGGTGGTGTTCCAGAAAACCCACTTGGCAGCCGTTGGCTTGGAATAAACAGAACAGATGGCTCCTATGGAATTCATGGCACCAACTCCTTGTATTCTATCGGCAAATATATTTCTCATGGCTGTATAAGAATGCAGAATTACTGTGTTGAAGAGCTATTCCCTCTCGTACCTCTGAAAGCTAATGTTTGGGTTGGTACACAAAATGAGCTGAGCAAATGGGGCATCACACAAAATCCCTTTGAGATTCAAAGCAGTATAAAATAGCCATTGACAAAAACACGCTTAACTTTTTAATATAAATCTACAAAATAATATCTATACCAACTTTCGTACAAATTCTATCGGTGTGGGAGAATTATCAAATGGGAAAGTTGTTTAATTTTTAGCAATACTAGTATACTAATAAATCTTGCTTCCAAAATAATATCTATCTTGAATTTTAATTTTTGTTGTGATAAAATACACAGTAGAAATACATTTGTCACTGAATGACGGACACTTTTTTAACAGCATAGCTTTTTAGTTAAGATAACTAATACAAATTACTCAAGCTTCGGACATAAGAAATCTATTGGTGCGGTAGAATTATGAATGGTTTGTTGCGATTTAGAGATTGTATAAGTTTAACATATAATATATATAATTTTGCAAAGAATACTAGATTGGAGGAAATATACATGTCAAAATTAAAAGTTGGTATTATTGGTGGAACTGGAATGGTTGGTCAAAGATTTATTGCACTTCTTGAAAATCATCCCTGGTTTGAGGTGGTTTCTATAGCTGCTAGCGGTAAATCTGCTGGTAAGACTTATGCTCAGTCTATAGAGGGCAGATGGAAAATGTCAACTCCTATTCCTGAAGGAGTTAAGAACATTTTAGTCAAAAATGCAACTGAACAAGTAAAAGAAATCTGTGCTGAGGTTGATTTTGTTTTCTGTGCTGTTGATATGAAAAAAGATGAAATTAAAAAGCTTGAGGAAGAATATGCAAAAAATGAAACTCCTGTAGTTTCTAATAATTCAGCTCACAGATGGACTCCTGATGTTCCTATGCTCATTCCAGAAATAAATGCAGAACACGTAAGTGTTATTGATGCTCAGAGAAAGAGACTGGGAACAAAAAATGGCTTTATTGCTGTTAAACCAAATTGTTCCATTCAGAGTTACGTTCCATTACTGGAGCCTTTGATGAAGTTTGGGATTAAAAATGTTGTAGCTTCTACTTACCAAGCAATTTCTGGTGCTGGTAAAAACTTTACTGATTGGCCTGATATGTTGGATAATGTTATTCCGTATATAGGCGGAGAAGAGGAAAAAAGCGAGCAGGAGCCACTTAAAATTTGGGGTTCTATTTCAAATGGCGAAATAGTCAAAGCAGCCGCTCCTCTAATCACAACTCAATGTATAAGAGTACCTGTATTAGATGGTCATCTTGCTACAGTATTTGTTTCCTTTGATAAAAAGCCATCAAAGGAAGATATTTTAGATCTCTGGAAGAATTATAAAGGAGAACCTCAAACTCTTGAACTACCAAGTGCTCCAAAACAATTTATAACATATTTTGAAGAGGATAACAGACCTCAGACAAAACTTGACAGAGATATTGAAAATGGAATGGGTATTACAGCTGGAAGACTTCGTGAGGATAGCTTATATGATTACAAGTTTGTAGGGCTATCACATAATACAGTTCGTGGTGCAGCAGGCGGTGCTGTTCTCATGGCTGAATATCTAAAAGCAAAAGGCTATATTCAAGCTAAGTAATTAATATAAATTAAATAGTGTTAATATTTTGTCAGCTTCTGCCGATAAAAAAGCTAGGTGTAATAACCTAGCTTTTTATTATATAGGCATTTATTAGTTTAAGAGTTTTACAAAAGCATTCATATTTTTTAGAATAGAATGTGTTTATAAAATCCAAAACGAGTAAATTTCTATATCCCAGAAATGTAAAATGGAGTTCCCAGTTTATTAAGAGGGTGTTCAAATGTTGGTATAGAGGCGTTTGACCCTGAATTACGATTTCTAAGCTTCCTATTGGGTAAATAACTCTGTTAAGAAGCCAAGAACTCTGTGTATATAACTATTTTACATACTTTTCGTTATAATTCTGAAACAAAGGAGAAAAGACATGGGCATAAAATCGGATTTTTCAGGTCAATATTCAGGAAAACAAGGTGAACTACTAATACGTGAAGGAGAACGCATATCAGCTATCTTACTAATGCTCAATGGAAAGATTGATGTTTACCTATCACCTTTAGAGCCTTTAGCAGGTGAAGACAACTCAACTACGGCTAATTATTGCCGTCTCTTTACACTTGATCAGAATACTTTTTTAAGTGTTAATGACATTATACGAAATGGTCAAAGTTCCTTTAGTTTGAAGTCAAAAGAAGCATGCAATTTATATTGCTTTCCTGCCACTTCACTTAAAGGAATTAAAAATATAATTGCCACTCAAAAAGATTATTCAACCTACATTGTATCTTCTTTGGCAACACTTATAGACCTAAGCTATAATGCTTATCAAAAGCTATTACCAATCTGTGATAGCATTGATACTCTGACCCAGAACCTATGTGTCTATTATTGGGCAATTAAAGATAAATATTATTTTCAAAATGCAGACAATATAGACGGCATTGAAAATTACAAAAAGATTTACGAAACTGCGAAAAACTCTGATTACAAATTTTTCCCTTTAGATTCCGATTCTTTGTTTTCTAAATATGATATAGCAGTTACTCAGGATGACGAAGCTGAAATGGACACTTCAAGTATAGAGTATTTTGCAAGACTGTTGAATGTACCACTAGAACAACGAAAAGGTTTTTTCAATTGCGATGAAATAATTTGTGAGTATCACATTCAAAAGGGATCTGATTATCTTGACTTCTTAGTTAACTCTATCAAAACCCTTTTATCGACATTATATAAAAATCTAGACCTCCTTTATCTATCACCAGATAACCTAGTTCAAACCTATGGTAAAATTATAGTTGATTCAAAGGATGACAAAGAAGCTGCAATAAACGGGTTAGCCATATTAAAGCAAGCTCTTGAAATACTGTCAAACAATATTGAAAAGCTGCAAAATGAATTTGATTGTTTTACCAGCTTAAATATGCCTGACTTACTAGGTTATTATGATATTATTAAAGAAAAAGCTTCCATTAAGCAATCTACAATTACTATTGATAATATTCAGATAATTGGAGATGAGTTGCCGCAGGAACTAGAAAATAGTGCTGAGAAAATTTTGAAATACTGTTCTTGCTCTCAAGACATTATAGACAGCATAAACAAAAGACTTAGCCAATTCAGGATGCAGAAAGATAAAACATCCTCCGATCCTGAAGTTAGAGAGCTACGAGCTTCTCTGTCATCTGATTTTTTTGTTATATATGAGGATGTTTTTAAACAGGCTCAGAAGGAAGAACGTTGCCCTAGACTAATTAGTATGTTTCTGAATTATGGTTATATGGATGAACGCTTATTGACCAAAGAACAAACAATATCCTTATACAGGCTCTGTGACAAGGATTATTCAAATTCAAAGCACTCTATTTATAGTACTAAGCAATGGTTAGAGAGAATTTACAAGAATGAGAAGGATCCATCAATTAACGACTTTGGTCAGGACTATTACGACTTATTCAGAGATATGAAAAAAAGAAAAATTGTTACAGACCAAGACAAGCCTGCTTATGATAATGATTATAATGCAAAACTATCCTTTGAGATAAATAATATGATTAAAACAAATCAAAAGGTTTGTCATGGACAAATGAGCAGTTATTTCCCAATTCTGCATAAAGATATTATTACCAGAGACTTGGAAAAAGCTGTATTAACCCCTGATAAAATAGAACGTGCTATTGAAAATATATTAGAAATGGACTTTTCCGTTTTCTATAGGGAAATATGGTATAAAAATGAATCTAAAGGAATTGAAAAAGAACCAATTATGAAAGAAGTTTTACCTGATATTATTCTAGTTCCAACCTTTGGTTCCCGTGGTTCCATGTGGCAGGAGATAACGGGCAGAGCTAGAAATACACCTGGAAGATTTATTTTACCTGCATTCACAGATGAAAGCATTGATGTTCTTGTATTGAAACTTATTGGTACCTTCCGTTGGGAGCTTTGCCGTACAATGATGGGAATTTCGTGGAATGATATAACAGAGAAATCTTTAACCTCTGAGTATACCGATTATATTCAATTCTACAAAAAGAACCATGACTTAACAGAGGATGCTAAAGCTAAGATAAAGGTGCAAATTCAGAAGAATAGAAATCTAATGAAGGATATTTTTACAAGTGACTATGATACTTGGATTAATTACGAGTCAAAAGGTATACTGAGACTCAATAAAATAGTCAGGTCTATTCTATTCCGCTATTGTCCTTTGCCAAAGGAAATTAGGGGTACGCTTGCAAAACAACCTGCATTCTCTGACTTAGCAATGCAATTAAACAATTCCTGGGCAAAAACTGCAAAGTCCTTAACTGGTAAATATTCAAAAATGTTTAAAGACGATCCAATTGATGCAGATTTAGAAGCAAATCTTATTTATTATAGAGATATGTAAGCATAGCTTGCTTAATGGTATTGGACATAAGTAGGAACCCTTACAATATATAGCTTATGAGTTTATGAAAACGTTGGCGGTGCTGTATATCGTATTGTAAGAACTTTAAATATCAATGATTTTTATTCAAAAACACCTCAAAATGCGTAACATTTGAGGTGTTTTTTTGATTTACATAAGCAAAGTCATCTAGCCGAACTACGTCGTTAATTAACAATTAAGCAGTATTTTCTAATAAAATAGCTTAGTTACTGAAATTCACTCCTCGGTATCGAAAGTAAACTTGCCCGACTTTGCTTTCCTGTGTCACTAAACAAAATCACACTACCGCAACACACTCAATTTCAATTAGCACATCCTTTGGCAATCTTGCCACCTCAACACATGATCTTGCTGGATAATTTTGAGTAAAATATTTCTTATACACTTCATTTATCACAGCAAAATCGCCCATATTTTTAATAAAAACTGTAGTTTTGACTACATTGTCAAGGCTTGCACCTGCACCAATTAAAACCTCTTTTAAATTCTTAAGTGCCTGCTCTGCTTGTTCTACAACACCACCCGCCACCACTTCACCTGTTAAAGGATTTATAGGCATAGTACCAGAAGTGTAAATAGTATTTCCAGCTTTTACCGCTTGTGAGTATGGTCCTATTGCCGCAGGAGCTTTGTCAGTTGAAATCGTCTCAAAATTCATAAGTTATACTCTCCTTATTAATGTAGTTGTTTATTGTTTATCTTTTCTACTCCATATCTTTATTGATTTCTCTATGCTTGAAGCTTTTTTTGTTTGTAGCATAATCATCAACTATATGACCATTTCCTATAAGCTTGTACTTGTAGCTGGTTAAACCTTCAAGACCTACTGGTCCTCTTGCATGAAGCTTGCTTGTACTGATACCCACTTCAGCTCCAAAGCCATACTTGAAGCCATCACTAAATCTTGTTGAAGCATTCCAGAACACATTACCTGAATCAACAAGATTCATAAATATCATTGCATTAGCTTTATCTGTAGTTATAATGGAATCTGTATGCCCTGAGCCATAAGTATTTATATGCTTAATAGCTTCATCAACATCTGATACAAGCTTAATAGAAATGGTATAATCCAAATATTCTGTTGCCCAGTCAGCTTCACATGCAGGTTTTGCTTCTATTATCTTTTGAGTTCCCTCATCACCAAAAATCTCTACACTTTTTTTATCAAGTTCTGCTTTCAAAACAGGAAGGAATTTTTCAGCAATAGCCTCATTTACTAATAAAGTCTCTGCTGCATTGCACACAGCAACATACTGAGTTTTGGAATCAACAGTAACCCTTACTGCCATATCAAGGTCTGCTTCCCTGTCAACATATACATGGCATATACCGTCTGCGTGACCCATAACAGGTATCCTAGAATTATCCATTATATATCGTACAAACTCATTTGAGCCCCTTGGAATAAGAAGATCAATATATTCATCCATTTTCAGCATTTCATTAACTTCATCTCTGCTCTCTAGAAGGTTTATCCATCCCTTTGGTAGTCCAGCAGCCACTGATGCCTCCTCAATAATATCAGCCAATATCTTGTTTGTCTCTTTAGCTTCTCTTCCGCCCTTTAACAATACACTATTTCCGCTCTTGAGGCACAGTGTAGATATTTGAACAAGTGCATCGGGTCTTGATTCAAAAATAATTCCAATAACCCCTATTGGACATGTAACCTTGTATAGCTCAAGTCCATCATCTAACATTGTTGAAAGCATTGTCTTACCTACAGGGTCGTTAAGTCCTATTAAGCTTTTGATTCCTTCAACAATATCATTAATCTTTTTTTCATCAAATTTGAGTCTCTTCAATAGTGGAGAAGCAAGCTTTTCTTCTTCACTTCTTTTCAAATCAACATTATTAGCTTCTATTATTCTATCTTTATTTTCCAGCAATGCCATAGAAATTCTTGCTAAAGCATTATTCTTTGTTTCTGAATCCAATGCAGCCATTCTAATTGCTGCATCACTGGCATTTATACATATTTGCTTTATATCCATGTTTTATCCTCCCACGCCATATTAAGGCACATAATAATGGTAAAATTTTTTATAAATTCTATAGTCAACAACTTAACTTTCTCCACCATTCCCCTAGTCTTATAACACCTAGATTCAAAATGAAATTTTTCGATTTTATACACAATCAAAAACCACTTGTGGTTTTTGTGGCTCGAAAATGCTCCTTATATTCTCACCGCCTGAAAACCAAGCGATACCAGCCACTTATAGAAGTGGGGGACATTTTCTTGCCTCGTTATTGAATATTATAATATAATTCCAGCATTTATCCAACCAGCAATTCACATATATAAACTGCAACAATAGCACAAACAGCAACCTGTAACAGACCTCTTTCAAAATACGCCAAAACCACAGCCACAGAAAAGCCTATAATCGCTGATGTTAAATGTCCCGTAGAAAACAATATATCTGGAAAAATCATTGCACCCAAAACTGCATAAGGTACATAGCTCAAAAATACAGTTAGAAATCGAGACTGTATTTTATTTTTGAATATTGCCATTGGAAGTACTCTTGGAAGGTATGTTACAATAGCCATTAAAAGTACTGCAATTATTGTTTTAGTGGTCATATTCTACATCCTCCATAGGAAATAATTTAGCACCCAAAGTACATGCTATCACTGTTGCAATAATTATTCTCCAGCCACCCGATATAAAAGAGAATATAGGTATCCACTTAATCAGAGAGCTTATAAAAATTGCACAGGCTGCAACTAAAAGTGCTGCTTTTGATTTCTTTGCCGCTGGTATAACTAACGCAATAAACATAGCATAAAGTGCAATTCCCATTGAATTTTGCAAGGTTTCAGGCAGTAAGCTACAAACAATTGCACCTGATGCAGTTCCCAACGCCCATCCCAAATAAGGTAAAATTTCAAGCCCTAACATAAAAGCAAATGTAATTTCTTTTTTCTGCATAGCTGCTACAGTAAAGGTTTCATCTGTTATACCGAAAGACATAATCCACCTCTTAGCATTTGATATACCCTGAGTGATTTTCTGAGAAAGAGATAGTGACATAAGCATGTATCTTATGTTTATAACAAAAGTGGTTACAGTTATTTCAACATAGCCTGCACCAGCAATTATTAGGTTTGTCCCCGCAAATTGTCCTGCCGAGGTTAAGTTTGTCATTGATATAAGTATTACAATCCATACGGGAATTCCGCCATTTACAGCCATTAGCCCAAAAGTAAATGAAACAGGAAAATATCCTAATGCAATAGGAATACTCTTTTTGATTCCATCTATAAAATCATGCTTGCTATTTTTTTCATCTGCCAGTATCTTGGTTTGATTTATTTCCATTTCAAAAATCCTCTATATACTTTTTAATTAATGCTGATAGACACAACAAATAGTATTATAGCATATACTATAACTGCTTTTATGCAAAACACAACATTTTTTATATGAAACAACTCAACTTCCGCAATTAATATCCTATTTAGTTAAAAAAAGATTCTGAATATCAGCTTACTGATATTCAGAATCTTTTTTTATAAATATAATGTTATATTAATATTTATTGTCTCCTCCAAATAAACCTCCAAGTATTCCTCCGCCTATGCCTGCAACACCTGATTGCTGTTCACGGTGTAGGCTGCTTGCTGAAGTCAGTCTGTCGGCAAGCCTTGAAAGCGGCAGACTTTGAAGATAAACAGTTCCAGGACCTGTCAGCTTTGCTAGGAACACACCCTCTCCGCCAAACAATGCATTTTTGAAGCCTCCTACAAACTGAATATCATAATCCACTGTCGGTGAAAAGGCAACCAAACAACCTGTATCAACCTTCAACGTCTGACCTGGCATTAAATCCTTTCTGATAATGGTTCCTCCAGCATGAATAAAAGCCATTCCATCACCAACTAATTTTTGCAAAATAAATCCTTCTCCGCCAAAGAAGCCTGCACCGAGCTTCCTTGTAAAAGCAATTTCAACATCAACACCGTTTGCACAGCATAGAAAAGCGTCCTTTTGACACAAAAAACTTCCTCCAACACTTGACAAATCAATAGGAATTATTTTGCCTGGATAGGGTGCTGAAAATGCTACATGTTCTTTTTCTACACCCGCATTGTAAAAAGTAGTAATAAAGAAGCTTTCTCCTGTGAGCATTCTTTTTAAACCTTTAAATGCACCTCCTTGCGTCGATGTTTGCATCATTACATTGTTGTCAATGTACATCATTGCACCAGCTTCTGCTCTTACTCCTTCGCCTGCATCTAACTCAATCTCGACAATCTGCATATCATCCCCGATGATTTTGTAATCAATTACATCTCCCATACTAACCTCCCACGCCCCATTTGGGTACAAAAATTTGGTAAAGTTTTTGATAGAGGTGTGCTATCTTTTTTGCTACTGTAGCAAAGTCTTTCTAGCTTATTCCTCCATTGTTATAATTCCAATTCTTAAGACCTATAAAAAATTTATTTAAAAAGAACATATCATTAATATTATAATATACGAAAAAATATTATAACAGTCTGTATATGTAAATTTATTACATCTGTTCACAATTTTTTAGTTATTCTTTACCCAGTTTGAATATGATTCAGAATATTTCCCTGCCAATAGAATTGCTTCTACCATACTTACCTCACTGGCAATGCCCTTTCCTGCTATATCATAAGCTGTTCCATGATCTACTGATGTTCTTAAGAATGGCAACCCAAGTGTTAATGCAATTGTTCTTTCAAAATCAAGAGTCTTTGTTGCAATATGTCCTTGATCATGATAGAGAGAAAGCACAGAATTATACCTTCCCATTAATGCCAAATGAAACACTGAGTCAGCACCTATTGGTCCCTCAACATTATATCCCTGCTCCTTGGCAGCTAATACAGCAGGCTCAATAAATTCTTCATCCTCTGTACCAAACAGACCATTATCTCCGCTATGAGGATTGAGTCCTGCCACAGCCATTTTACCCTCATTTACTCCAAGGCTTTTTAATGCCTCTGTACATCTATCTATATAGTCAAGCAATCTTTCTTTAGTAACCATTTCACATGCTTTTTTTAGTGCTACATGGCGAGTAAGAAAAAACACCCTCATTCCTCTTACCTCAAACATTGTCAGTGGATCAATTGTGTTGGTTAACCCTGCAAGTATTTCAGTATGACCTATAAAATCAACATCTGCCGCCTTTAGTGCAGGCTTGTTTATAGGTGTAGTTGCAATTGAAGCTATTTCATTAGAAAGTGCCAATTCAACACTCTTCTTAATATACTCATAAGCTGCACGTCCATTTTGTGCTTGAACAGTGCCATACTCAAATTGTTCAATATCAATGTTGTTCAAATCAAAAATGTTTATAGTACCTTTATTATATTCTCCATCCTTGCTTGAAGTAATTGTATTTATTCTGCAATCTATTTTGCATATCTGGGTAGCCCTTCTAATGATTTCTGCATCACCAATCACAAGCGGACTGCATGTCTTATATACCTTTTCGTCTCTTAATGCCTTTACAATTATTTCGGGACCAATACCTGCTGGGTCTCCCATAGGTATTCCAATAATAGGTTTTGTCATAGATATCTCCATTCCTGCAATAAATATATATTTTTTTAAAATTTTATTAAATTCTTATTTATTTTTAATTATATCATTAATGTGTAGCTGTACCACTTAATATGAATTATTCCACTGTCCCACACCTAAAATTTTCAGATAGGTAGTTGAGTGCTATATGTTTTATTGGGAATGGCTGAATATCAATAATCCAATTGTTCCAGTAATTAAATTCTTTATAATACATATTGACAATCCCATCTTTTTGGAATTATACTATTACTGTACTAAGTGTACTATTACTTTTAATACAGCAAAGAAATTAAGGAGGTGCCCATGATTCAATTAGATTTCAAAGACTCTAGACCTTTATACGAACAGATAAAGGAAAAGATTAAGGATTTGATTATCAGCGGAGCTGTCAAGCAAAATGAAAAAATTCCGTCTGTAAGAGAGCTTGCTCAAATGCTTACAATCAATCCCAACACAATACAAAAAGCTTACAAAGAACTAGAAGCTGAAGGCTGCATCTATTCTGTAAAAGGAAAAGGTAACTTCATTGCCCCACTTGACAAAGTTTCCGTGGAAACACGACGAAATGAACTATTTGCACAACTGGTCAAAACAACAGAAGAACTGATTTATCTTTTAACCACTGAGCAAACTGTTATTAGTGTAATACATAATACTTACAATAAGAAGGAGGCATCAAAATAATGATAGACGTTAAATCTCTAAGCAAGTCCTTCGGTGACTTTAAGGCTTTAGACGAACTTGATATACATATCAAACAAGGCTCTGTATACGGGCTTCTCGGACCAAACGGTTCTGGTAAAACTACCCTTATAAAGCATTTAGTTGGCATATACAAAAATGAATCAGGTTTAATTACCATAGATGAAAAACCTGTATTCGATAACCCTGAAACAAAGGCGGAAATAATATATATATCTGATGACCTGTTTTATTTCTCTCAATATAGTATAAAGGAAATGGCAGACTTCTATGCAAGCATGTATCCAACTTGGAGCTGGGAAAGATTCAATACCTTGAAGCAGGTCTTCCCTATTGATATAAAGAGAAGAGTAACAAAACTTTCAAAGGGTATGCAAAAGCAAGTTGCTTTTTGGCTGGGAATATCTGCAAAGCCAAAGGTTATGATTCTTGATGAGCCTGTTGATGGTCTTGACCCTGTTATGAGAAAAAAGGTTTGGAACCTAGTTTTACAGGATGTTGCTGAATACAACACTACAGTCTTAGTTTCATCTCATAACCTACGTGAATTAGAAGATGTATGCGATCATGTAGGAATTCTTTTTAAAGGTAAAATGATGGTTGAGCGAGAACTTGACAATATGAAATGCGATATTCATAAAATACAGCTAGCCTATACAGGTGATGCTCCGACAAACATTTTTAAAGATGCTGAGGTATTACATCAGACAAAAAGCGGAAGTGTTCTGCAATTCATTGTCAGAGGCAGCAAGGAAAGCATCCTTTCAAGAGTTAAATCAACTAATCCTGTTATTTTGGATATTCTCCCACTATCTCTTGAAGAAATATTTATTTACGAATTAGGGGGTAAAGGCTATGAAATTGAAAACATCCTTATTTAAAAAGGGATTAATTATAAGCGATATTAAGAGATTTTGGTGGGTCAGTGTTTTATATGCATTAGCACTATTCTTTGCAATGCCCTTCAACCACTATATGCAGCTAATTAATATCAATGATAATTCAAAATGGTTTATGGATTCTATTGTAAGAGAATTAGTTTTTAATGGAGGCTCAAGTCAGGTTTTCCTACTTGTTGTTCCTATAGCAATTGGTGCTTTAGTTTTTAGATATATGCAAAAAAACCGTTCTGCATCGCTATACCATAGCTTGCCATTAACAAGAGCAGCTCTATATTTTAACAGTCTATTATCTGCAATAATTTTATTTTCCATACCAGTATTTTTAAATGCAATAATAATGCTACTGATGAATTGCTTTAGTTCACTGTCAGCCTTTTATTCTGTAGCAATGATATTCATCTGGTTAGGTTATTCAATGTTGTTTGGCATTATGTTTATTGCAATGTCGGTATTTGTTGGCATGTTTACAGGTAGCTCTATTGCACAGCTAGCTTTTGTTTACATACTTAATCTGCTGCCTTTGTTCTTGTCAGAATTTGTTAGAATAAATCTTCGAGGAATTTTATACGGATTTGATACTTATTCAAACAGAAATTTCTATAATGATATGCCAATGTTTAGATTATTTAACATGGGTTCTTATGAATCCTCTCAAGTCGTAATAACCATTGTTTATATTGCAGTTACTATTGCATTACTGATTGGCGGACTATATGCCTTTAAAATTAGAAGACCGGAGACAGCAGGAGATATAATTACCTTCAGACCTATTAGGCCAGTATTTGTTTACGGTTTTGTTTCCTGCTCAACTCTTTTTGGCGGAGCTTATTTTTTAGGAATAGGAAATAATACCTTCTCATTTGCAGTTTTAGGATACTTTATAAGCTCAATAATCTCATATGTTGTTGTTCAAATGATAACTAACAAATCCTTTAAGGTATTACATACGTATAAGGGATATTTGGGCTTTGCATTGGTTCTGGTTATTCTAACTTTGGGTATACGTTTCGATGTTATAGGCTATGTTAATAAAATTCCTGCTTCAAGTGAAGTTCAAGAAATATATATCGGCTACAATATTCATTGGTTTGAAAATAAGGATGATCCAAATTTTATTAAAGAAAAATATGATTATAGTGATACTAATCTTTATAAAGATCCTGAAAATATTGAAAATATAACAAAGCTACATCAATATGTACTTGATAACAGAAGCAAAAACGGTAACCATCAGTATATTGCATATAAACTGAAAAATGGCAAAAGAATAATCAGAAAGTATTCAATTGATACAATCAACCACGCTTCCGTTCTTGCTCCAATTTATGAAAGTAATGAATACAAGGAAAATCGCTTCCCAATACTTTATCAAGAAGCTGAAGACATAAAATATATAGAATTAAATGACAGGCGCGCTGCTAAAAATCCTCTTATTGTTTCGGATAAGACTCAACTAGAAGGCTTTAAAACGGCAATTAGAAAAGATATTCAAGCGTTAGCTTATCAGGATTTGATACTAAATCCTCATGAGATAATTACCATAACTATAATTGACGCAAAAGACAAAAGCATAAACTACGCTTTAAGATCAGATTATACAAATACTCTCAATTGGTTAAAAAGCGAGGGTATATATGAACAAATAATTGTAAAACCAGAAAATATAGAATCCATTACCTTACAGTTAATAAATTATACATATGTGAATAGTTCTTATGGAAAAACTATATCTGGTAGATCGGAATCAGATATAGTTGAAATAACCGACAAAGCAATAATCAAGGAAATTTTAGATTTATCAATTGATTCATCATATGAAGACAATGCATCTAACTATGTTGTTATACTCAAGGGTAGTTCAAATCAGCACTACTTTGATTACTCAATGAGCTTTAATGGCAAGATTTCTAAAGAATTGCAAAGCTATTTGGATAAGCTAAAACCATTAGAAGAAGAATAGTTGGCAAATCGAAGTTTTTTTGCTGGAAAGTTGAGTAGATAGGAAATCAAATAAAAAAGTACCAGTTGTTACATCCTATAGAGGATAAACTTCTGGTACTTTTTCTTACCAAACGATAGTATATATGCATGAATAAATGTTTAGCTTATAACGCCTAGATTCAAAATGAAATTTTTCGATTGTAGAAAAATTTCTTCACATCAGCGGCGTTTCATCGAGGCGGGAGATATCCTCACCGCCTGAAAACCAAAGCGGTACCCGCCACTTATAGAAGTGGGGGACATTTTCTTGCCTCGTTATAAAGCTATGTCATTTTGCAAAAGCTCAAAATCAAAAACAAGCCCTAAATTACTAGCCAATATTCCCTTACTCCTTCACAGGTGCATTTCTAACCAGCAAATATGATAATCCTGCTATTATAGCAATTTCCAGTATTGAAATTATTATGCTCACATTAGGATTACCATTCCCATCCGCCAAAAATTTTATAACAGCTGAGAATTCATAAAGATATCCACCCTTATATAAATAACTAGCTAACATCGGAGAACCAATCATTAATAAAGCTGGTACACCTATTGACACTATTATTTTTAGAATTTTTGACATTCTGTAATATAAAGTTGTTATAAAGTACCCTATAACAAATGCAAGTAAATAAACTACTGTACTCCATAAAAAGTTCATTAATGTAGTTGGAACTTTAGAGTATTCTGCTGTGAAACCGTCAAATATTTGGTAAAACATTGGACGATAGTGTGTAAATATATTTATTATGTTTGTAGAGGTAGTATCAATAAAAGCCATTGCTACAGCTATAATAGCTGAACTACTGAGAAATCCACAAAACTGAGCCTTTCTGGTTATTCCATTAGTGGATAGATACAAGTAATTTTGTTTAAAGGAGTTTAAGCCACACACAAACAAGAAAATTGCGGAGGCCTCAGCCCCACTAACAAAACCAACTCCCTCACTGCTACCGATAGTTACTATATTAATTTGCTGTGAAAAAGCAACCAAGCCCATTATTGCAGCAATAACAACATAGTAAATTATTACACTATTCTTCATATCGTAAATATTATACTTAATAACTGATTTTAACCTCATTTTATCCCTCCTAAGAATTCGTCATGTAAATAAATAATTTTTGCAAATCCAGTTTTGATATTTCCAACCCATCAGGAACACTGTTTTGATTAATTTTTTCCATAAGATAAGCAGTTTTTAGCCCTCCAAGTACATCCGTACCTAAAACATTTTTACCAGCTATAAATTTGTCAACTGCCGCCGCACCTCCTGAAACACAAAAGCCTTGTGAAAGTATGTTTTCAACTGAGTCATTCAAAATTATTTTTCCATTTTTCAGAACTATTGCATTCTCTATAATATCAGCAGCCTCTTCAATTAAATGTGTTGAAATAATTATTGTTCTAGGATTATCACTGTAGCTTTGTATCAGCTCCTTATAAAATAGATCTCTATGGTTAGCATCCAGTCCAAGTACAGGCTCATCTAGCAAAATAACTGGTGCATTGCAGGATAAGGCAATAATTATCTTGAAAATTGATTTATAGCCTGTTGAAAGAGATTTTATCTTTTTGTTTGTTTTAAGTAAAAACTTTTCACTTAAGGTATTTGCATAGTTATCATCAAAAGCTGGATAAAATTCCTTACTCCACCTAAAAGCACTTTTTACAGTCATTGAATCTGAATAAAAGTTTTTCTCAGTCATAAAATATATCTTGGATAAGGCTTTATCATTTTCTATTACATTATCACCGTCTACTAAAATTTCTCCCGCTGTAGGAAAAATTTTGTTTGTCATAAGATTTAGAAGTGTTGTTTTTCCCGCACCATTTCTTCCTAAAAGCCCATATATTTTGTTTTTCTCTAAACTTATAGCTACATTATCAAGTGCAACTGTAGTTCCAAATTCCTTTGTAATATTTTTAATATCTATATAACTCATTTATCAAACCCTCTTTCTAACATATTAATAATATCTTCCTTAGATATTGAAAGCTTTTTAGCTTCAGAAATCAGTGTCGTAATGTAAGAATCAAAAAAAGTTACTTTCCTCTTATCCAGAATCTTTTCCTTTGCACTTGTTGATACAAACATACCTAACCCCCTCTTCTTATAGACAATACCGTTATCAACCAGCAAGTTTATTCCCTTCAGTGCCGTTGCAGGGTTAATCTTGTAACTTACAGATATCTCAGTTGTAGAGGGAATTTGTCTTTCTTCTTCATATACTCCTGAAAGTATTGCATCCTCTATTCCCTCAGCCAATTGAATATAAATTGGTCGTTCTAAATTAAAATCTATTTTCAAAATATCACCTCCATATTTTCTCTTCAAAAATATTATATGAGTTAATTGGTCATTTAGTTAATTACTTATGTAACTAACTATACAACCAATCAAGTTATTTGTCAATAGTTGTATAAATACTTTGAACTAAAATTTCTAATAGGATTAAATGTTATATTTAGGGTATATTCTAGATATATTAATAACTAGCTGATATAATGAGTGTTACAGCGATACTTGTTTAATAATTCCATTTATGTGTTATGGGCAATTACTAATTAACTCAACTATTTCGGCAACAAACCATTGATAAGTTTGAACACCGATAGATTTTTTGGGTGGGAAAGTTGTGTAGTTAAATAATAAACTTTTAGAAATTTAAATGGTATAATTTGAACTATACTACGGAGGATTTTATTATTAAAAGTTACAGGAGGTATTATATGCCAAATATAGTCACTCATTACCTTTGTGGGTTGGAATCAATTAAAAATATAGAAAACAAAAAATGCAAAGAGCTTATTGAAAAATTTCAGAATGTGTTTAATTTAGGTACTCAAGGTCCTGATATAATGTTTTTTCATGAAGTTTGGCCTTGGCGTAAAAAAAATTTCGCCTCTAACATCGGGCACATTATTCATACATCAAAAGTAAATTTATTTTTTAAGGCAATTATTGAATATATAGTTAAACAAAATGAATACACAAAAAATGTTCTAACTGTATATTTCATGGGCTTTTTATGCCATAACTGTATGGATAGTCTAGGGCACCCATATATTTATTACAGGTCAGGTTTCAAAACAAATCTCAATACAAACGAAAATTTGTTTATATGCTATCATAGAAAATTTGAAACCTCTATTGATGTATTAATGTGTGACATGCTTTTGAATAAGAAAGTACATGAAATATTTCCTTCCAAACTTATAAGTATAACATCTACAGAACAGAATATTATTAGCGAAATGTATGAAAGTGTTATTAAATCCGTTTATTCAATTAATATCCCAAAAAAGGAAATTTGCAAAGCCATTAAGGACATGATTTTAGTGGAAAAGCTTTGCAAAGATTCTCATGGAATTAAGATAAAAGTAATTGGCTTATTAGACTCTATTATTTATGGTTTTCCTCTTTATTCAAGTATTATCTTTCCCCTCAAACTAAATGACGGACTTGATTATTTGAATCTTGGAAATGCTGAATGGTGTATGCCTCATGATGAAAACAAAAAAAGTAGGCTCTCATTTATTGATCTTTTCAATGAAGCATACCAAAGAACGCAGAGATTCTGCGATGTTTTATATTCTACCGTCTTTAGTGATAATTCAAGCATACCCTATGCTTTAAAATTATTTGGAAATACTTCATATCTCTCAGGAGTGGATTGTGATATTCCAGCAGACTTTAAATATCAAAACTTAATATTTAAGAATTAAAATAGCTTTAAGCAATTAATTTATTTGTTCTAAAAAGGAGATGTCACAAAGCAAGAAAACTATATATCCATGAGTTTTCTGCTTAAATAGGACTCCCGTTCAGTATATAGCTATGGATTGCTACCGAAATTGATACTGAACTAGCATACTATTCAAGCCATAATTCATCATTATACAGAAATCTAATTTTGAACATCCCCTTTAAGATAAGTCTTTATTAAATAGATAGAATTTCAATTAGTCTAAGCATTTCATGGTCAATATCCTTACTCATTGAAAGTGCCTCATCTATATCTACATCAACAATCTTAGCTTTTTCAACACACATTACTCTATTATAAACACCAGCCTTAAGCAGTTCAACTGCCTTTACTCCCATAGCACTAGCTGTTACTCTGTCTCTGATTGAAGGACTTCCACCTCTTTGAATATACCCAAGTACTGTACCTCTAGTCTCAATCCCAGTAAGGTCTTCTATCTTCTTTGCCAATTCAAGAGCTCCACCAATTTTCTCAGCAACGCCTTCTGCCAAAATAATAATATAGTTTTTCTTACCGTTATTACGTCCTTGAACTATTCTTCTGATAATATCCTTATCAAAATCGAATTCTTTTTCTGGAAGCAAAATAACCTCTGCTCCACCTGCAACACCTACATTCAACGCTATGTGACCAGCATGTCTACCCATAACCTCAAGTACACTACATCTTTCATGTGAATATGCAGTATCCCTAATTTTATCAAGTGCATCCTGAACTGTATTCATTGCTGTATCATAGCCAATTGTATATTCAGAGCAGGCTATATCATTGTCAATAGTTCCTGGAAGCCCCATGACCTTCATTCCAAATTTGCTAAAATCTTTAGCACCTCTAAAAGAACCATCTCCGCCAATTACAACAACCGCATCTAAACAAAAGGCTCTTGACAGAGACATTGCCTTTTGCATACCCTCGTCTGTAGTAAATTCTTTACATCTGGCTGTTTGCAGTATTGTTCCACCACGATGAACTATATCGGACACACTTCTTGCATTCATTTCAAAAATATCACCGCTTATCAAACCATTGTAGCCCTTTCTAATTCCAAACATTTTAATTCCATGATATATTCCAGTTCTAACAACTGCACGAATAGCAGCATTCATACCTGGTGCATCTCCACCGCTGGTTAGAACCCCTATTGATTTAATTTCACTCATAACAACCTCCATAAGCCTATAATTACGATATAATTTTTGTAAATTACTAATTCCCACCTATATTTATATAATTGCCGCATCTCCGTTGAAGCCGCATAAGCAACATAATTAAAAACTATATTGCTATATTAAATTACAAAGTCTTTGTATATTTAAATAACTAACTTAGTTTATTATAAACCAATATAAGGTTATTAACAATAAAAACAACTTACTTAACAACAACAAAATTTGTATATCTGCACAAGAAAAAGTTTACATTCTAAGTTCTTTTTCCTATAGTTTCACCAGCCATAATTTTAGTTTCAAAACCTTCATTTGTTTGATTTATGATATCCGTATCTATTATAATTTTATCCTTTTTAAAAAACAGAAGAACTGTTGAACCACCAAACTTGAAATATCCTTTTTCCTCGCCCCTTTTTACTCTGCTATCAGGAACGTAGGTCTGAATAATTGAACCAACAGAAGTTGCTCCCACCTCAACATATAAAACCTCTCCAAAATTGTCCGTTTTAAATATACTGTGCTCTCTTTTATTTCTACAAAAAAGCTCAGGAATTTTTTTAAGTGCCACTGGATTAACAGAATAGTATTGACCCTTAATCTTTTTTGCTCTACTACAAACACCACTGTCAAAAAAGTGAAATCTATGATAGTCTACTGGGCAAAGCCTCAAAATCATGTATGCTCCACCCTGATATTCTTTAGCTAATTCTTCATCTAGCAGCAAGTCTGAAAGACTATATCTCATACCCTTTACTTGTATAATGTCATTATAGTCAATATGCTCCCATGCCTGTAAACGTCCGTCACCTGGTGATAAAAGCTCATTCTCTGGCTTTTCAAAGCTTCTGGCTGTAGTTTTCAACTTTCTCGAAAAGAAATCATTGAAGCTACTGTAGTCATCAAGCTTATTTTCACATTCCTCTAAATCAATTGAGAAGTTCTTTGCAAACTTTGCTATACTTCTCTTGCTTAGCCTCAAATCACAGAAAAAACCTGTTAGTGCAGAATATAGTTTTCTTTTAACTAACAGTTCAAGACTTAAATTGCCAGCTTTTGATGTATATAAGGCATTAAGGAGTGTCCCCCCTGCCACATTTTCAATTTCGTATTCCCTTGTTTTTCTATTATATATTTTAATCATATATCTCCTAAATTAAACTGTTTGATTTTATATTCATGCAAGGCTAAACAAAGCCAGCTTATAACGCCTAGATTCAAAATGAAATTTTTCGATTGTAGAAAAATTTCACCACATCAGCGGCGTTTCATCGAGGCGGGAGATATCCTCACCGCCTGAAAACCAAAGTGGTACCCGCCACTTATAGAAGTGGGGGACATTTTCTTGCATCGTTATATATGCAATTATAGATTTCTCTAAGCTATTTTTCAATATATTTTAGTGTCTATTTTTCGCTATTGTGTTTTGGGTATACTGATACTCTGTAATACACTCTTCTCTTGTTACCTAAAAGCCATAATTTAAATCCATCTTTTTTTACCAATTTTTCTCAAATCATCCAATTTAGCTTTCCCAGCTTAAATTATAGATGTTCATACTTATCAATTCAAGTTGGATTAAATAACTTTAGTAAATTACAGTATATAACAGAAATTATTTCTAAAAATCGTGGTGAATATATGTTAAATAGTATATAATCGAAGTGTAAATATGCTATTTTTAAGTAATTTTGAAACAAACTCTTGATAAGTTTAAGCACCGATAGACTTTTTATGTAGGAAATTAAGTAATTGGGGATATTATTAATTTTTTGAGGAGGCTAAAATGAAAAATAAGTTTTTTATAACAATGGGCTTAACACTTTTGTTAGCAGGTGGTTCTGTTATTTCTTCCTATGCTGCAATCAGAAGTGATGAGGTTATTATACTTAACATTGGAAAACCAAATATGCTGGTTAGCGGAATTGAGAAAGCTATTGATTCAGATAATAAAGTTACTCCTGTATTAGTTAAGGACACTACTTTAGTCCCTATACGTGCAATAATTGAAGCCTTTGGCGGACAAGTCAGCTGGGACAACAAAAACAAAAAAATAACTGTTACCTACAATAAAAACAAAGTTGAACTTTGGCTTAATAAAACCTCTGCTCTTGTAAATGGTAAAAAGGTTACTTCTACTGTGGCACCAAAAGAAATTAATGGAAGAACTATGGTACCACTAAAATTCGTTTCACAAAATCTAGGCTTAAGCGTAAACTGGGAAGGTAGCACTAAATCAATTTCCATAGGCTCACCTACTGATTATGTAGCTAGTGTTGGTAGCGAAAAAATCAAAAAAGCTGAATTCAATATTTACTTAAGCAATGCAAAAAATTACTTAATGAATTATATGTCTCAAAATGCAGCTACACTATCCATAAAAGACAACATGTGGGATACAGTGATAAACGATGAAACAGCAGCAAATTTAGCTAAACAAATGGCTCTTGATTATTCAAAAGAACAGGCAATTTTTTTATCAAAAGCTAAAGAAAATAAAACAGTCTTAAATGCTGAGGAACTTGCAAAAGTTGATAGCTCTATAGCAGAAATTATTAAACAAGAAGGCAGTAAAGAAACCGCTGAGAAAAGCTTAAAGCAATACTATGGCATTAGCTTGGCAGAGTACACCCAATTTCAAAAGGATTATGAATTAGCAAATAAAAATTTACAAGAAGAAATACGAAAAATTCCAATATCTGAAGATGAAATTTTGAAGACCTATGAAAGCAATAAATCTAGCTTTGAAACGGTTACTGTAAAGCATATATTATTATCGGCAAATTCCAATCAAAGTGCAATAGAAAGCGAAATAGTAAGAATGAAAGCTGAGGAAATTTTGCTCAAGGTAAAAGCTGGAGAAGATTTCGCATCACTGGCTAAAGAATACTCAGAAGATCCTGGTTCTAAGGATTCAGGCGGAGAATATACCTTTGGCAGAGGTGAGATGATTAAAGAATTCGAAGACTGGTCTTTTCAGGCTAAGGATGGCGACACAGGTATTGTTAAAACCTCCTATGGCTATCATATTATGAAATTTGTAAAAAAGGGTACCTTTGAAGATGTGAAGGAGACTATCCGCACACAGCTTACAAGTGATGCAGCAGATTTATATATGGATAAGATAGTTACCGACTCAAAGTATGTTGTTGTTAAAAACAAGAGCGTTTTTGATGCAATAGTAGTGAAATAGCTAGTATACTAAAAGCAGCTGTGACAAAGGGTCACAGCTGTTTTTAGTTATATTAATAAAACAGTACTTGAAAATTAAAACTTGGGTGATTTTTCAATTGAGTTCATTAAATGTATTTCTGCAATTCCTCTACCAGCTCATATACCCTTGTAGCTGGGCATCTTTTTGATGGAGGCAAATCATTATATGATTCATACTGCCTTTTAGCTCGTTTAATAGCTATATTAGTCTTATCTTTTAATAAATCATATAAGTTTTCAAGGGGTTTTTCATATCCAAATTTTTGTTTTAAAATTTCTTGATAATGTTCACGTCCATTATTTACCTCTAAATCTTGAAAGTGCAAGACAAACCATAATTCAATACATTCATTCGACCATGCTACTCTATACTGTCTAATGTCTTTTTTATCTTCAGCA
>JAEWST010000040.1 GCA_023398105.1 Bacillota bacterium
GGTTCAGTAGATACAGAATTATTTAATAAACATTTAAATTTAATACTACAAGGTGAAGAAGTTGAAATACCGGAGTTTAACTTTATAAAAGGAGAGAGAGAATGGTTAGGTAAGAAAGTTAAATTACCGGCCAATGGAGTTATAATAGTAGAAGGAATTCATGGATTAAATCCTATATTAACATCTCATATTGATGAAAAATATAAATTTAGAATCTATATTTCAGCATTAACTCAATTAAATTTAGATAATCACAATAGAATAACTACTACTGATGTAAGAAAAATTAGAAGAATTGTAAGAGATCAATTATCAAGAGGTCATGGGTCAGAAGATACTTTAAAGATGTGGCATAAGATAAAAAGAGGTGAGCAAAAAAATATTTTCGTTTACCAAGAGGAAGCAGATGTAATGTTCAATTCTACTTTAGTTTATGAGCTATGTGTATTAAAGAAATATGCACTTCAAGAGCTTGATAAAATTAAAGAAGATAGTATAGTTTATAATGAAGCTAAAAGATTAAAGGGATTGTTAAGCTTCTTTAGAGAAATTGATAAAGATATAGTTCCACAAAACTCAATTTTAAGAGAATTTATTGGAGGAAGCATTTTTTATAAATATTAAAATATTCATGTAAATGATTAGAAATATTGCGAAGCAATATTCTTAATTAAGAAATTAAGTTTTTGAACAACACTTAGCTAGTTTAAACAATTAAGAGTTGCTTTTGGCAACATTAAGATACTTCGGCTAATCAAGGGAAAAATAAGTTGTAAACTTATTTTCCTTTTAATTTCTTAATGTTTGCTTCAGCAAACTCTTAATTCATTAAAACTAGCCAAGCTAAGTTTAAATATTAATTTTTTAATTATAAATTGCGTCGCAATTTAGTTACTTAAGATAATAAATTTGGAGGTTACATAATGAAGAGTGTAGGTGTTTTTGACATATTAGGGCCTATAATGGTTGGTCCATCATCATCTCATACAGCAGGAGCTGCAAGGCTTGGAAAGGTTGCAAGAGCTGTTGCTGGGGGAGATATAGATGATGTAACATTTTATTTGCATGGATCATTCGCTAAAACATATAAAGGTCATGGGACTGATAGAGCATTAGTTGCTGGAATTTTAGGAATGGAACCAAGTGATTTAAGACTTAGAGATTCTTTAGAGATAGCTAAAGAAATGGGATTAAAAATAAGATTTAGAGAAGCAGATTTAGGAGATGTTCATCCTAATACTGTTGAATTTGTTATAAAGGGAAAAGAAGGTACATATGAACTTATAGGTTCATCTATTGGAGGAGGAAGCATAGAGGTTACTTCTGTTAATGGAAATTCAGTTAACTTTACTGGAGCTTATCCTACTATTATTGTTTCAAATAAGGATGTTCCAGGAGTATTATCTAAAGTGTCATCAATACTTTATGATAATGATATAAATATTGCTTTTATGAAGGTATTTAGAAATCAAAAAGGTAGAGATGCAACAATGGTATTTGAAGTTGATCATGAAGTTACTGCAGAAATAATAGGTAATGTTAAAGCAATTGAAGGTATAAATAAAGTAATAATGATTAATCCAATTAAGGACGGTGAATAGTATGCTAGCAAGATCTGGTGAAGAGTTATTAAGAATATGTGAAGAGGAAAATATATCTTTAAGTGAATATGCTATAAGAATTGAAATGGAAGATAAGGGATTATCTAGAGAAGAAGTATATGAAAAGATGGCTAAAAATTTAAAGGTAATGAAGGATGGAGCTACTGAAGGTAGAGAAAAAGAAGTATATTCATTAAGTGGTCTTATTGGTGGAGATGGATATAAGATTCAAAAGTATTTAGAAAAAGGAGATACTTTAACTGGAGATGTAACTGTAAAAGCTATGGCAATGGCATTATCATCATCAGAAGTTAATGCAGGTATGGGAAGAATAGTAGCATGTCCAACAGCGGGATCTTGTGGAATATTACCAGCTGTAATTTTATCTGCAGGTGAGAAGTTAGGAAAAACGGATGAAGAACTTATAGATGCATTATTTACTTCAGCTGCAGTTGGAATGATAATTGGAATGAATGCAACTCTTTCTGGAGCAGAAGGTGGATGTCAAGCTGAATGTGGTTCTGCAGCAGCTATGGGATCAGCAGCAGTTGTTGAAATGATGGGTGGAACTCCTAGAATGAGTTTAGATGCAGCGGCTATAGTTATTAAAAATGTACTTGGACTTGTTTGTGATCCAGTAGCAGGTCTTGTTGAAATACCATGTGCAAAAAGAAATGCAGCAGGAGCTATAAGTGCACTTTGCACAGCAGATATGGTTATGGCTGGAGTATCTAGTAAAATACCATTTGATGATACTGTATCAGCTATGTACAAGGTAGGAAAGAGTCTTCCATCAGCACTTAGAGAAACAGCTATGGGTGGAGTTGCAGTAACAAAAGCTGGACTTGAGCTTCGTAAAAAGGTCTTTAGCGAAGAGTAGAATAATATTGTTCGTCACGTGGAGCCGAAAAATTAATGATATAACCTCCAGGAATTGTGTAATTTGCGTTAAGAATTTATATTGTTTTTTCCAGAAAAAGAGCTAAAGCTTCGAAAGTCACTTTGT
>JAEWST010000087.1 GCA_023398105.1 Bacillota bacterium
TTCGATTGTAGAAAAATTTCATTACATTAGCGGCGTTTCATCGAGGCGGGAGATATTCTCACCGCCTGATAACCAAAGTGGTACCCGCCACTTATAGAAGTGGGGGACATTTTCTTGCCTCGTTATAATTACGACCATACTTATTTTATTTTTAACTCAAGCCTTCTCTGCATGTACAATTATTTCCGATAAAGGTATAGAATGTAATAGGGGTTATTTTTTAGAAAGCAAAACTTATAGTTGGAGTAGCGTTAATAAGGCATCCGTTTATTATTTATCAGAGAAAACTAGAAGAAGTTCTACTAATAGCTTAAAACTTCATTATGTGTTAGAATTAAGCGATGGCAAGACAATTGATCTCAAAAAATCAGATATGTTTTGGGAGGGTATTTTAAAAGTTGATAATATCCTTGAAAATAAGGGTATAAATATTAACAAAGGTACGATATCATTTAAAGACTGTATTAATCTTTTATCTAATGAAAATATAGATTTTGAAAAAGCTACTGCCATTTTGAACAAAATACTAAATTATTCAGTAAGAGGTTATTTATCAGAATATTATGATTTATCTTAATAATGCTCTGATAAATCAACTAAGTACTAAAATTAATAAAGCTGTCAGCAAGCCTAAAAGCAATAGAGCTTGATATTAAGAAATAGCTTGAGGATATAGAATTGAAAAAGACTAACTAAGTCAAGTCAATTGATGAAATAGGTTAAGCGACTTGCATTTTCATTTAAAAATCTAATAGGAGGTGCAAGTCCATGTCGGTACTATAGAATTTTATCTATTAATATACAGCATGGGCATACTTATGAATAGAAAAAAAATAGTTATTAAAGGCTTACCCTTCCAGACATGGACACCCGCAATAAAAGGTTTCGAAAATAGCATAAGCACTCTTGGGCTAATCCCTATAAACGGTACAAAACATTGTGTCATGATTAGAGGCAATGATAAAAACAATCCTGTGATTATCTTTGTACACGGAGGTCCTGGAACAACAAAAATTCCATACGTCAGGAAATATCAGGATTTATTGGAACAAAATTTTACTATCGTACATTATGATGAAAGAGCTACAGGTAAATCCTATCACTTTTTAGAGGATTATTCTAACCTGTCAATAAATTTATTGACAGAAGACTTAATTGCTCTTACTGATTATATTAGCAAAAAGCTAAATACAGATAAAATAATTTTAGCTGGTCATTCCTTTGGAACTGTTATAGGAATCAAAGCCGCCAACTTAGCTCCTGAGAAATATTTAGCCTATATAGGCATAGGTCAAATCGGTGACTTTTGGAGCAGGGAATTGGAATCACTGGAATATTGTCTTGAAAAGGCAACAGAAAATAATAACCTTCAAGAAATTAAAGAAATTGAGTCATATCGTGAAAATATTATTAACCGCAAAATCACTTTTCCAAGAAAGTTTGCAAGAAAATATGGTGGTGTGTCACGTCTTATTAATGATGCAAGCGACATCATATCAGGATTATTGCTTAGTCCCGAATACAATTTCCTTGATACCATTCGTTTTGGAAAAGGTCGCTCCATTTCCAGTAAAATACTTTGGACAGAACTGATGCAAAGTAATCTTCCAAATGAAGTTTCAGAGTTAAAAATCCCTTGCTACTTTGTTATGGGTAAGCATGATTATTTAACACCTGTAAACTCTGCCAAAGCTTACTTTGATACAATTAACGCGCCCTTTAAAGAATTCATAGTTTTTGATGAATCTGCACATTATCCACATTTTGAGGAAAAACAGAAATTTTATGAATGGATAAAATCAATTAATATTAGCTAAAAACCAACACTTTGAGATAATCATTTATTAAGTTCTTTCTTAATTCAAAACATAGCATGTAATTAGAGCTGTTGCACAACTGGTTATTTGTACAACAGCTCCTTTGTTTTTCTATTTATTCAAGTATTCTTAATCCTATTTCATCAATACTACAACACAATGTGTCGTTCCTGCCTCAAATACAGGTACTTTACAAACCTCTTCGCCATCTACTGTAATTTTTGCTATACCTGAATTTACACCATTTGGATTCTGAACCTCAATATTATAGGTCGCACCTCTAAATACTCTTCTTGCCTTAAATCCCTGCCAATGAGATGGTATACACGGTTCAACAATCAAGCAGTCATAATTAGCTCTGATCCCTAAAATATGCTGACTTGATGCTACCATGTTCCATGCTGCTGTACCAGAAAGCCAAGAATTCCTTCCAACACCAAATTGAGGGTTCTCTTTTCCAAGAATATTCTGACAATATACATACGGCTCAACCTCATAAAGCTCTGCATCGTCATTTCTCTTTCCAGGTAGTATCTGGCTATAGTATTCAAACGCCTTTTCTCCATTGCCTAATAAAGTTTCAGAAATCATCATCCATGGATTTGTATGCAGGAATATTCCTCCATTCTCCTTTGTACCTATAGGGAAGGTTGTGACTCCACCCTTTGTCTCATCATATTCAGGATAGGAGGGATACATTGTTACAATTCCAAATTTAGAATTCAAGTATTTATCAACTGATTTCATACATTTTTCAGCCTTATCACCATCAGCAACCTTACCTAAAATAGCCCAAGACTGAGAGTTTATAAATATCTTACCAAACTTGTTTTCCTTTGACCCCAAAGGTTCTCCATAATCGTCAAAAGCTCTCTTATACCATTCTCCATCCCAACTGCTTTGGTTGATGGCATTTCGCATTTCTTGATACATATCACTATACTTTGAGCAAGGTTCTGTGCTTTCGCTACTCATTTCTTTATACATATCACTATTCTTTGAGCAAAGCCCGTTATTTTTCAAGTATTCACATAATTCAAGCATCTCTAAGGCTGCCCTGCAATATAGCATTGATGTAAAAACACTCTCAGCAACGCCTTTACCTATATCAAGATTCAAAGTATCGTTCCAGTCAGCTCGTCCAGCTAAAGCAATATTATTAGGTCCTCTATTATTGTGTGTAAATTCTAAAGCCCTGTCTAAATGCTTAATTACCGTTTCCGATGTAGTCTTGTCATTATATAAAATTGATTCATTTAAAAATTCAAAGTCACCAGTCTCTTTTACATAAGCGTTTACAGCCAAAACGAGCCACAAATGATCATCTGAATACCAGTCGAATTTTTTAACAGGTGCATCACCTTGCCCACCCTCTCCTGTAAGCGGGAAGAACAGATGATATGCTCTGCCATCGGTAAATTGACATTTCAAAAGTTTTATTATAAGCTGTTTTGCCTCACTTGGTATTGTATGCATTACGCCTAAACTATCTTGAGCACTATCCCGTATTCCCATTCCTCTTCCTAATCCCAGTTGGTAAAGAGAAACAAATCGTGACCAGTTAAATGTAGTTTTACATTGATATTGATTCCATACATTTACAAAAAGATTCATGTCTTCATCAGGCGTTTCAACATTTAATTTGCCTGTATAGTCTTCCCAATATTCTTTAACACGGGCTAAAGCAGCTTTTGCATTATTAGGAGATAAATAATCCTTGATATCTTGTCTTATATCCTTTTTCTCTTCTGCAAACCCAAGAACAAATACCATTTCTCTTTCTTCATTTGGTTCTAAATCAGCGTCAATACAGAATGCACCAACACCGTTCATTCTACGGGAAATGGAGTTACTACACCCACCCTGCTCAACAGCAATAGGATTACTCTCAGACCTATATTTACCTATAAAGGTTTCAAGATTTGTGTCAAAACTACTAACCTTTTCTCCAGTAGCAAAGAAAGCAGCATTATCACTTATATGATGTGGATAATATGTTATTATCCCATCATCAAATCTTCCTTGATTAATCTGTTGAACCCAATCAACATTTTGCTGATCCATTATTGCATCCCAAAAACAAAACTCAGAGTATGCAAAAACTTGAAGCTTTTGGGCTATACCACGAATATTTGATAGCTTTACATGCCAGATTTCGAAGTTCTTATCATCTGGAACAAAATATGTTATTTCACCAATAACTCCCTGATACTCTCCCGATAAAACAGTATAACCCATACCATGTCGGCAACTGTAGCTGTCAAGTTTCTTTAATACTGGCTGATAACCAGGGTTCCAATATTCTCCGTTATCCTTATTTCTTATATATATATACCTTCCAGGTCTATCCATAGGTATGCTGTTATACCTATATCTTGTTACACGTCTGTTTTGTGGATCCTTATGAAAACTATAGCCTCCACCTGTATTAGATACAATACCACCATAATTTCCACTTCCTATATAGTTTATCCATGGTGTTGGCGTATCTGGTCTAGTAACAACATATTCTTTGTTCTTTTTATCAAAATACCCGTACCTCATTAAATTTCTCCTCCATTAATAACTTATAAATTACTGTTTTTCATTTAAATATAGGGGCATATTTATGTACTATATTCTGCAACGATTCATAAAGCAAATTTTTTACACAATAAAGTAAGCAGTTGTCTGTTTAACTCAGTAGGTTTGTAGAAACTTTTTTTCTTGCTAAACCTTCATTTTAATGAATTTAGAATGTAATACTATTTAAAGAATTTAACTAGATAAAGAGATAATTTAGTGTTGGAAACGCTCCCACAAAATAAATAAAAATAGCTTACAGCAAGTTTATATCACATATCCATCTCACTGTAAACAAAAATTAAAATACTTTTATTATTAATCATCACAGCTTGATTCTCTATAACTGCATGTTTCTCCATAGTATAATTCAGTATCAAATGATAAAACTTTGGGTTCTGACTTTTTATCCTCTATATTGTTCATTATTAGTTTAATTGCTGATTCAGCAATCTCATCAATCGGCTGCATCATTGATGTAAGCCTGAGACTCGACGGAATATAATGCAATACCTCATATATATTGTCAAATCCAATAATTGACAAATCCTGAGGAACCTGAACCCCAATTTCTTTGGTTTTCTGAATCGCATCATAGCCCTGCATGTCATTAAATGTAAATACTGCAGTGGGAGGATCATTTAAAAAAACGAGCTTTTCTACAGCTTCACTTCCGGTTCTTTCTCCTGCATCAGTAAAAATCACGTAATCTTCATTATACTCAATACCCTTTTCCTTAAGTGCCTCTTTATATCCGCTTAGTCTCTCAGATGCCGCTTTATGGCTTAAATTTCCTGTTATATGAGCTATTTTAGTATGTCCTAATTCTATTAAATACTGGACAGCCCTTTTAGCCCCGCCAAAATTGTCAATTATAATATCATTTACCTTAATATCATTAAAATAGTTTTCAATCACAACTATAGGATATTTTGAGTCAATGATTTTCTGTACCACCTCTGAATCCCTGCAGTCACTTCCAAATAATATAAGCCCATCGGCCGCACCACCTGTAAAATATTGTACATACCTTAATTTTGTCTGGCAATCATCATTTGTGCTACAAAATACAACATTATAATTAAATTGAGCAGCGTATTTTTCAAGTAAATTAGCTAGATTTAAATATATAGAAGCATTAAAAACATTATAAATAACTCCTATAACTCGTGACTTCCTTGTAGCAAGACTTTTAGCCGTTTGATTTGGAGTGTAATCCAGCTTTTCTATAGCATCAAGCACCTTAATACGAGTTTCATCTTTCACACCAGTTTTATTGTTTATTACTCTTGAAACAGTTGTCTTTGAAACCCCTGCCAAATCCGCAATATCAAAAATGTTACTCATACTAGATATCATTCCTTTCGCTGTGCTAACAGCACAAAAAGATAAAATCATTTATTTGAATCTTTGATTTTGAGCTGATGCCCTCTTATTTACGTCAATAATTTTTTAGAACTCTGTGGAGAACTTCTAATTTACAGAAACTAAGACACCAAAAACAAAAATTGAGACTCTTGAAAACCAAAGTGGTACCCGCCACTTATAGAAGTTGGGGACATTTTCTTGCCTCGTTATATTACCATTATATACTAAATATAAGTATATAAACAAGCATTTCATTTTGTCTTCTGCCGTACTATTTCGTAAATCATTATTGATGCAGCTATAGATGCATTTAAAGATTCTGCCCTTCCCAGCATTGGTATTCTCACTAAACAGTCTGATAATTCAGCTGTTTCATCTGTTATCCCATTTGCCTCATTTCCAACTATTATAGCTACCCTGCCTGTTAAGGCTACATCATAGTAATTTTTTTCTCCTCTTAAATGTGATGCGATTATCTTATAATCTGATTTTTTTAACAGTGCAATTGTTCCATCTATTTTCATGTTCTCAAAAATAGGCATATGAAAAACAGAGCCCATTGTTGAACGAAGAACCTTTGGTGAAAAAAGGTCAACACATCCTTTAGTCAGAATAACTGCTGAAATACCAGCTGCATCTGATGTTCTGATTATAGTTCCTACATTTCCTGGATCCTGAAGACTATCTAATATAACTACAGAATTTCCCTGTTCAAAGATTGTATCAAGGTTAAATTCTTGCTTTTTTAAAACTGCAAGGATTCCCTGAGGTGTTTGCGTGTCTGATATTTCCTTAAAGAGTTTTTCATTTACAAGAAAACAATCCTTACATACCGATTCAACTCTATTAACCAGCTCTTTTCCTCCATTTAAACTTTCAAGCTTTTCAGATATAATTACCTTTATAATATTCTGTTCATTATCAATAGCATCGTTTACAAACCTAATCCCTTCAACAAAATACAGCCCTTGTGCATCTCTATTTTTCTTCAAATGTAAAGCCTTTATCTCCTTTATTGTACTATTCTGACTACTCTGTATATAGTTCATTATTTTATCTCCTGTAAAAATTCATTAAAGCATTGTCTATTTGCTTAATCCCGTCTGCACTTAAATTTATGTATATACTCAACTTTTAAAGTTGAAAATTGAGTATATAAAATTGCTTGTTCTAGCAATTACTAATTTCTTCTAATTACTTGGGTAATAAACTCTTAATAATTCTACTGCACCAATAGACTATGTGCTAAAGTTGATTTTTATTTAATCAACTTTCTGTATTAATTCTACTATACAGAATTGTCTCCAATTCTGAAACAGGCATAGGTTTGTAAAAATAATACCCCTGTATTTCATCACACATTTCTTTCCTAAGGAATTCATACTGTTCTTGTTTTTCAACTCCTTCAGCGATTACATTGAGTTCAAGATTTTTGGCTAATTGAATTATAGTCTTTACAATTGCTTCATCCTTTTTACTCTCTGAAATATTCTGAACAAACTGCATATCTATTTTTAGCTGGTCTATAGGTAAAGTCTTTAATCTAGCTAAAGAGGAATACTCTGTTCCAAAATCATCAATTGAAATAGACACCCCTATAGCCTTTAGTTCATTGAGCATCTGTATGGTATACTTATATTTTTCTTTATCAACAGCAGCACTTTCTGTGATCTCTAGTTCAAGATATTTTGCATCCAGTTTGGTTTCACATAGTACTTTATTGATAAAGCTAATCAATTTTTGGTCTTGAAATTGTTCAGCAGCAAGATTTACAGCCATCCTTATAGGCGGCAGTCCAATATCCTGCCACTCTTTATTCTGTCGACATGCCGTTTCAAGTACCCATTTGCCAATAGGATCAATCAGCCCAGTCTGCTCTGCTAATGGTATAAATACCTTTGGCGGTATCATTCCAAATTCGTGATTATTCCAACGAAGCAAAGCTTCAACACCTACAATTTCTTTTGTAGCAGTACATATCTGCGGTTGATAATATAAAACAAATTCATTCTTTTCAATAGCCCTATATAGATGGTTTGTAATTTTTGTTTTCTTAAGTACCTCTTGTTTAATTTCTGATGAACATATAGTATATTGATGCTTGCCATTATCTTTTGAAGTATACATTGCTAAGTCTGCATTTTTAATTAGTGTTTCTGTATCATCACCATCAAAAGGATATATTGAAATACCCATGCTGGCAGTAGTAAAAAATTCTTGTTCTTTAATTGTTATTGGTTTTGATATGGATATAAGAATAGCATTTGCAATTTTTTCAATTTCTCTAATTTCATTAACTTGGTTAATCAACACTAAAAATTCGTCACCACCAAAACGAGCAACCAAATCCTGTTTACATGTACATGCTGTTAACCTGTTTGCAACTTCCTTTAGCACTTCATTTCCGCCAAAATGCCCTATGGTATCATTTACCAGCTTAAAGGAATCCAAGTCAATAAAAATTACACCTATTAAAGTTTTATCTCGTTTTGCCAAAGCTATTTCCTGATCTAATCTATTTTTAAATAAGGCACGGTTAGGTATACCTGTCAACGAATCATAATATGCCATATAACTAATTTCTTTCTCAGCTTCCATTTTTATCAGACCATCAGACAATAAATTTGATAGAATTTTAAGTAATTTTATATGAGATTCATTAAATTTTTCTTTATCTCTATTTGAAATAAAAACTAAAAATCCTAAAGCTCGTCCTTTTCTCGTCATAGGAATAGCAAACAGAGACTTAACCTTTAACTCTTCCAATACTTTTTTTTCTTTAGCTGCTTCCACTGGA
Organism: Bacillota bacterium; assembly: GCA_023398105.1. Lineage (GTDB taxonomy): Bacteria > Bacillota > Clostridia > Acetivibrionales > DSM-1351 > Ruminiclostridium. The sequence continues at coordinate 8,545 of JAEWST010000087.1, forward strand.
AGCATTTCTAAATTGGAAATGTACACTATATCTTTATTATATAGTTGTCTCTTCCACCATTTCATATTGTTCTCAATAATACTTGGAATAATATTTATTGCAGATTCCAAACCTTTTTTATACCACTCATATGTTCTAAAATTCTGAGATAAGCTAACAAACATTATTCTGTCTACATCGAGATATTCTCCGCCGTTTTTCAAGAAATAATCAATTTTCTCATCTAAATTAAACTCATTAACTCCAATTAAATCAGCTGAAATATTAGAAATCATTTTCTGAAACTGAATTTGATTTTCATTCTCCTCTAAACGACTTATATATATTTGATTTATATAATAAGCCGTCCAAACAGCTATACTAAATAGAACAATCCTAGCAAGATAGTCTCCCCCATCAATTTTTACATAAACTTCTGGTAACCTAATCCAATTTATTACTTGCGAACTTATAATAGTAAAGCCTAAAGCATATATTAATTGGCGTTTATTAAATACAACGCAAATCAGCACAAAAAGATATGGCGTTGCCCAAATAGATGCACTTCCTGCATTAATATACACTATAGTAAAAATGGGAATAGTTAACGCAATCGTTATTGTAAAAAATAAATCTCTTAGCCCTTCACGAATACGTAGCCTTTGGATAATTTGCAAAACTATTCCACCAAGAAAAAGAAAAATGGTAAGATAAATTATGGAATTAATATTTTTCATACCAAAATAAAACTCAGATATAACATTTAATAAAGCTCCTATAAAAAAGCCCATTGAAACAATCTGATATATCTTGCTTTTATTTGCTTTATTAAGTATTTTACCAGGTTCAGATAAAATATTTTTTTGTGGTATCATTAGTCCATATTTTTTTGTACAATAGCAAACAACACTGATAGGAATTATAGCCAACACTGGAGCTAACTGTGGGCATTGTACAGATGTATATATATTAAAAATCATTTCTGTCACAGTACCAAATAAAACTGCAACAGCAAAAGATGCAATTATCAAAAATGACAATTTTTTCTTATCTGTAGCTTTTGTTCTTCTGCCCCATTTCCACAAAAGAATTATGCTTAATATTGTGCTAAATATATAGTAAACATTATAGATTTGAGACCAATTGCTGACTTGCTCCACAGTTATCCAACCAATATCAGAATAGACTAAGGTATATAGCTGTCTTGCATAACTAATATTAAGACAAAAAACAGAAACAAATATCACTGCTGGCAAATAAATTAATATGTAAACCCATCTTTTTTTTAACAACCAATTTTTTTCGGTTAACATCATAAAAAAATGTAACAAAAAACTGAATATGGTTGTCCATCCAATAGCTGAGAACATTCTCCAAAGCACTGCCGTATTATAGTCTTTTGTTAGATAACACATTGAAAAACCAAGCGACCATATACTTAATGAAAAAGTAACCATAAAAAACAGTCTATTTAATGTACTTTTCATATTAAGAAACAAGATATATAGTCCTAAAAAAGCATACACAGAAAACGCTATAAAAAATATTAGTGATAAAGTATAAGTTAATGTCATTCTTTAGCCCCTTTCATTAGGAATGATATGTAAAGACTTGTACTATAAATCTTTTACTTACTTATTCCTAATGCATTGATAACATCTGCAATTGTCAAGCTCTCAACTTCTACAAAATACTCTCTTTCATGTATATCCCACAAATAATGTGCATCTGATGAATATATTCTTTTGGTTCTTTGTAGTTTTATATCCTTTGCAATAATAATGTTCTCAGTATTTATATTACTTATCTCTACACATTTGACATCTATATCCTGCGGAATTGCACCCAAACTTGAAATAATGGAATTAGCTTGTCTATCAATATGTGCTGGAATTGCAATACCTTCTAGTTCATTATTTACAATATCAAAAACTTCATTAATAGTTATATCTACTGCAGTTAAAAGCAATCTATTCTCTTTGCAAATTAGGCTATCATTTTCGTCAAAAATGAGCTGCTCACCAAAAATATCTTCTTTGTTTTTGATATCTGGTAGCCTAGAGTAGACTAGTTTCTGCATTTCTACTGCTTTTTTCGTATTAGAAAACAAGCAAATTACATGTATTTCCTCTGCAGTCTCTATTTCCATACCAGGTATAACCAACAAAGGCGTATTTCTTGCACAATTAACTATTGCCTGTACGTTTGCACATGAGTTGTGGTCAGTTATCGCTATGACATCCAACCCCTTCAATATGCTCATATTTACTATATTGTTTGGTGTCATATCATTATCTGCACAAGGAGATAATGAGGAATGTATGTGTAAATCATATGCCGCCTTCACTTTTTGCCTCCATAATAGCATAACAGTTAAATAGTCATTGTTTTTATTATTCGCTTACAAATTTCAAAAGCACTGTACTTAGAGCTGATTATTGTTATTTCATTTTCATTTGCTTTCTTTATAGTTAATTCCTCAATATCTATTTCCTCTGGAATAATTACACATGCTACATCTGTCATCATAGCAACTGCGGGCACATTAACATTTGTTAAAACAGTAATCCATGCATCCCCTTTTTGTGCATGAGACATAACCCAGCTAAGCAAATCACAAATATATACATTTTCTATTTTTACAGCATTTTTTACTTTTTGAGTTAATAGCTTACCATCTATTGCGGTAATTAGTTCATCAATATCCATTTGACCTCCGTAATTACATAAAAAATCTTTAAGCAATTATACATAATTCTGTAAATATCAAGTAATATACCTATTTTAACGGCTAACAACAGGCTTATTTTCAAACAATTAAGTGCTAAAAAACTGCTTTATTTGTAAGGCATATCAAAAAATTACTCTAACGCTCTATAACATACATTTCTGCTACATTAATTCTCGTAAGTATGAATACATTTTAACTAATCCCAGTTTCATATAGCAAGTCTATTTTCACAGAAGAAAAAAATCGAAGCTATATTCTAAAGTAGCGAAGCTATATTCTAAAGTAGCGAAGCTACTTGTCTCTATCCATAACAGGAGGCATCTTCCCTCCTAACTCCACCATTTCTTCTGCCAAATCCCTAATTCTTTCCCTCAACTTAAAAATGCAATCAGTCTCATTAGCTCTTCCCCTTACGATGTCTTCTGCAAGTGCACGGCAGTTTGGAGAGCCACATGCACCACAATCCAAGCCAGGCAACTCTTCATAAAGCTTTTCAAGCATTTCTAATTTCTCTATAGCCTTTGAAACATTTTGATCTAGCTTCATAACAGGCTTATATTCAACATTTGACGTCCATACAAGTTCCTTATAGCCTTTTTTATAAGTGCCTGTAATACTTTTTTTTGAAGCTTCATTCATATGTTTCTTTTGTGTTGTCTTTGCTATAAATACATTCGTTAATGTTAATGGTCCACCTAGACAACCTCCTGTACATGAAAGTGCTTCAACAAAGTCAATATCCTTAAGTCTATCCTCTTCAATTTCATCAAAAATATTAATAACATTGTGTATTCCATCAACAGACAGAACCTTTTCTGTACCTAATGCTCCGCTTTCACCGCCAGAATTAGCCCAATCAATTCCTTCTGAACCAGCCTCCGCCAACTTGTTAGTATTATCTACATTGCTCAATGCTGTAAGAAGCTTTATATATATATCTTTAATAGATATTACGCCATCAACATTAGATTTTTGTTTCTCATATGGCGACTTAACACTTGTTACCTTTGCAGCACATGGTGAAATAAAAAATGCTCCTATATCTTCAATAGGTATATTGTATTTTTCATGTAACTCACTTTTTGCTATCTTTGCTGCAACCTCCATAGGAGATTCTAATTTAACAATATTATCAATCAAGTTAGGAAATCTAACCTGAATAAGCCTTACAACAGCTGGGCAAGCAGACGATATCATCGGCTTTTTTATATCAGGGTTTTTCAATAACTGTCTGGTGGCTTCACTTACTATTTCGGCAGCTTTTGCAACCTCATAAACATAATCAAAGCCAATTGATTTTAGAGCAACTAAAATATTGTCTCTAGAGTATTTTTTATCAAATTGACCATAAAGGGACGGTGCTGGCAAAACAACTTTGTATTTAAAATTTTTAATAATATCCAACTTATCATTTATAGCAGTTTTGGCATGATAAGGACAAACACGTATACACTCACCGCAATCAATGCATCTCTCATTTATTATCTGAGCTTTGCTTTTTCGTACACGGATAGCCTCAGTTGGGCACCTCTTTATGCAATTAGTACATCCCCTGCATTTGTCTTTGTCAAGATTAACAGAATGAAAATATTCTTGCATATTAACCCCCTACAACAAACTATATATTGATATTTATTCTATTATTGTTTAATTATAACGCCTATATTAAAAGTTAACAGTAATTATTATACTTGTTCCCTTTCCAACTTCAGTATATATATCTAGCTTGTCTGCATACTTCTTCATATTTGGAAGTCCCATTCCAGCCCCAAAGCCCATTTCTCTAATATTATCAGGAGCTGTTGAATATCCTGCCTGCATTGCCTGGTCCACATTAGGAATTCCTGGACCAAAGTCAACAATATTAATAACAACCTTATCATTGAAGATTTCAACATAGGCATATCCGCCATTTCCATGAATAACCGCATTTATTTCAGCTTCATACATAGATATGGCAGCCTTCTTAATAATATCGGCTGAAATGCCTATTTGCGTTAGTTTGTTTTTCACATCACTAGATGCTTCTCCAGCAGTTATAAAGTCATTTGCAGATATCTCATACTTTAGCTTTATAGTACCCATATTTATACTTATACCCATGCCTAGTATTTTTATTAATACCCTTTAAAAGTACTGGCATAGACTCAGTCCTCCTTTTATCCCCTGACGTAGAAATATTAGCTCAGTAAAATCATTTTGTGCATTTCTTCAGTACAAACCGAATATTCTTCATTCGCAAGGTTCTACAAATACCTTTAATGGATATAGTTCTTCCTTTGGCGATACAGTACCTGTTTCTAGGAAATCCATCTCAACCTATTTCTACCTATAGAAATTTGTTTTGCAAAGCTATTAGCTACCCCAAACATTCATCTGCCCATTTTATGATTTCCCTTGTAGCCCTGCATTAAAAAGTCTGCCACATGAAGCAAACATTGTGAGCTTAGTTGACATTAGAACAATTTCTTTTTCTTTTGCTAATTCAACCATACTATCTATAGGAAGCTTCCCTCTCACAAAAACGATTGCTTTTATATCCATCATCTCCGCAGTTCTAATAACCTGCAAGTTAATAAGCCCCGTCAGTAACAACACACTCTCTGTTACATATGCCATTACATCACTCATCAAATCAGAACCACATCCAGCTGTAACACAATTTTCTAAAAAATCATCACCAGTAATAACTTGTGCATCTAGTATTTCTGAAATATCTCGTAATCTCATTTTTTTCACCCCTTATAGAGTATGTTCCTTTAACAATTATTGTTGCAAAATTCTGATTTATAGTGTCTCCCGCACCATTAAAAACTAGCTACTTAGATCAACTCATTTTAAATAACCCCTATACTAAAGCTTAGTCACACATATAAGTTTTAATAAAAACAATTACCGCCAATAAATTCCTTCACTATTGAATTATTAGGCACATCCTTTGCATCTATTGGTAAGAAATAGCTTAAAAACTCTATCAATCTCTTAACCTCAGAGTACCTTTCATTTTCTCGTCCTAATTCCATTAAAAGAGGCTCTGCATATGCCTTTAGCAAACACAATTCATATACAAGGGACGAGTTAAACATAATATCCGCATTTTCTTGATAAGGAAATATATTTTTCTCCTCACCTCTTCTTACTGATGGCCATCTATTTATTGTATTAATTGCGGAACACCCTCTGAATTGGTTATCTCTTACAATTCTTCTTAGTATTCTGGTATCTGTAGACGGTATTCTATTATGGTCATCAATATTCATTGAAGTTAAGGCACTAACATACACCTTATATTTATCTTCTGGTGAAATAGATGCTGTAAGCATATCATTCAATCCATGTATACCTTCAATGACAAGTATGGTATTTTTATTCATTTTCATTTTTTGTCCAAAAGGCTCTCTTGAACCAGTCTCAAAATTGTAAATAGGCACTTCAACTTCATAGCCCTCTAATAGCTGCGAAAGCTGCTTATTAAACAATTCAACATCTATGGCTTCAAGTGCTTCGTAATCGTAGTCCCCATCTGCATCTCTAGGAGTTTTATCCCTATCAACAAAGTAATTGTCTAAGGAAATAGTTTGAGGAACAAAACCATTAACTCTTAGCTGTATACCCAATCTATTTGCAAAGGTAGTTTTTCCAGATGAGGATGGTCCTGAAATAAGAACAATTCTTTTTTCTTCCTCATGGTTAGTAATTTTATCAGCAATTTCAGCAATCTTCTTTTCATGAATAGCCTCACTAACCCTTATTAAGTCTCCTATTTCACCTGAATTTACAATGTCATTTAGTGCCCCTACATTTTGTACTCCTAATATTCTTACCCACTTTTTGTAGTCAATAAAAACCTTAAATAGCTTTTTTTGCTCCTCAAATTTTTTAAGAACATTTGGATTTGATTTTGATGGAAACTGTATTACAACACCAGGCTGGTAAAATTTAAGAGCAAAACAATTAATATAGCTAGTGTTTGGCAACATATACCCATAATAATAGTCTTCATAACCACCGCAGTTATAAACTGTAACATGTGATTTTTTTCTATACTCCAGCACCTCATATTTATCAAGTCTTCCAGTATTTTTGTAAAGCTGTCTTGCTTCTTCCAAAGAAATAACCCTTTTTTCAAAAGGCAAGCAGCTAGCAATAATCTCTCTCATTTTCTTTTCAACTTTTTCAACATCAATTTCTGTTAATGCTTCACTTCCATTAATCTCGCAGTATACACCATTGCTCATGGGATGGCTTATTACTGCATTTCTATCAGGAAAAATTTCATTTACTGCTTTAATAAAAATAAAGTATAAACTACGCCTGTATATTCTCATACCGTCTTCATCAGTTAAGTCTATAAATCTAATTTCTGAGTCCTCATTTATTTCATAGTTTAAATCCTTTATATCATTATTAACTCTTGCTGCAACAATAGCGTAAGAATGCTTACTTTCAAAGCGTTTGCTTAATTCTGAAAGAGTAGTTTTCATTGCAATTTCATATTTATCATTATTTATAGTAACAAAGATTTTTTTACTTTCCATAATCCCTCCGTATTATAATTAATCACTAAACTTTCCCACCTAAAAAATCTATCGGTGTCCAAACTTATCAATGGTTTGTTGCCGAAATATTTGCCTACACTTTATTCAGATATTAATATATTTTTCTACTTTTCTTTAGTTTATAATATTCTATACAAAATGTAAAATATCCTTTTGTTATTATTTTAAAACTAATATATTCAAACCTAGATTGGTGAATTATATTTCAATTGTTTATTCTTTTTAGTATTTGACAGCAAATTGGCTATAATATACAATAAAACGTGGAAAACGTGCTGATAAAAGAATTATGTGAGGTTAAATAAAATGCCAGATATCAAAGCAGAAATCAAAAAAGAAGTATCAAGAAGAAAAACATTTGCCATTATTTCTCACCCCGATGCAGGAAAAACTACATTAACAGAAAAATTATTGCTTTATGGGGGAGCCATCAGAATGGCAGGCTCGGTAAAATCAAGGAAAGCAAACAAATTCGCTGTATCCGATTGGATGGAAATTGAGAAGCAAAGAGGAATTTCTGTTACCTCTAGTGTTATGCAATTTGAATATAACAATTATTGCATCAATATACTAGATACACCAGGTCATCAAGACTTCAGTGAAGATACTTATAGAACTCTTGTGGCTGCTGATAGTGCTGTTATGCTTATAGATGGTGCAAAGGGTATTGAAGCACAGACAATAAAGCTATTTCATGTATGTAAGCTCAGAGGTATTCCAATTTTCACATTTGTAAACAAAATGGATCGTGCAAGTAAAGATCCCTTTGAACTGATGGAGGAAATTGAAAGAGTCCTTGGTATTCGTGCTTATCCTATGAATTGGCCTATTGGTATTGATGGAGATTTCAAAGGAGTATACAATCGTAATTTGAAACAAATTGAATTATTTACTGGTGGTGAGCATGGACAAACTCAAGTAGCATCTCAGGTTGGTAAAGTAGATGATTCTGTATTTTCCGATTTGTTAGGAAGTCATTATCACGACAAGCTATGTGAAGATATTGAACTATTAGATATGGCTGGGGACGAATTTGATAAAAAGAAAATTCGTAACGGTGAGCTTACTCCTATGTTTTTTGGTAGTGCAATGACAAATTTTGGAGTACAGCCCTTCTTAGAGGAATTTTTAGAACTTGCACCTTCACCAGGTGTGGTTGAAGCACTTGGAGGTGAAGTTGACCCCGAAAGTGACAAGTTTTCTGGCTTTATCTTTAAAATACAGGCGAACATGAATCCGACACATAGAGACAGACTTGCCTTTTTAAGAATTTGCTCAGGAAAATTTACAAAAGGAATGGCGGTAAAGCATGTCAATGCTGGAAAAGAGGTTCGTCTTTCACAACCTCAACAGTTTATGGCACAAGAGCGAACTATTGTTGAAGAAGCTTTCGCAGGTGATATTATTGGGCTATTCGACCCTGGAATATTCAATATAGGAGATACATTATACGAAGGCAATGACAATATTAAGTTTAAGGGAATTCCTATATTTCCAGCAGAATTTTTCTCAAGAATTACTCCTGCCGACACAATGAAGAGAAAGCAATTTATAAAAGGTATTGATCAGCTTTCTGAAGAAGGAGCAATTCAGGTATTCAAACAAATTGATATTGGTATTGAAGCATTAATTGTCGGTGTTGTAGGTGCACTACAATTTGAAGTATTGGAGTATCGTTTAAAAAATGAATATGGTGTACAGCTTAGAGTTCAAAACCTACCCTTCAGACATGCAAGGTGGATTCAAAACGAAGGTTTGGATCCAAGAAAACTCAATCTGCCTAGTACAGCAATTATTGTTGAAGATAAACTTGGCAGAAACTCCATACTATTTGAGAATGAATGGTCAATTAGAATGGCTGAAGACAGAAATAAGGATTTACAGCTAATAGATATAGCAACTCAAGACTTTAAGCTCTAAAAACTTATTAGCAGGCTAATATTGCTTATGCAAATTGGTCTGCTATTTTCTTATCTGCTCAATTTTGTAGCACTAAAAATTCAGATTAGTTGTGGTTGTTAACCAACAATATCTAGGCTTTCTAATACTTGATTGTTTGACAAAAAATATTTTTTTGTTTTTTTTTTATTTTTTAGCTTGACAAAAAGTTCAAACCTCTTTATAATAGGTCTTGCGCTTGACGTTGGGATGTCGCCAAGTTGGTAAGGCACCAGATTTTGATTCTGGCATTGCGTTGGTTCGAGTCCAGCCATCCCAGCCATTTGACCCATTAGCTC
>JAEWST010000059.1 GCA_023398105.1 Bacillota bacterium
AGATTTCAGTTTATCAAGGCTAATTGTTATAAATATAATGTTGCGAAGCTGTGCAAGGTACTTTGTGTTTCAAGAAGTAGCTACTATGCATGGGATAAAAGACCCGAAAGTCAGAGGGCAATAGAGAATAAAAAGCTGTTAGCGGAAATTCAAGCTATCCACAATAAAAGCGGACAAGTATATGGTTCTATTAAGATTGCCCAAAAGCTTAATTACAAAAGTCCTAAACCTGTTAACCATAAGAGAGTAGAACGTATTATGCGTGAAAACGGAATAAAATCAAGGGTTTCAAAGAAGTTTAAGGCTACTACTAATTCCAATCACAGGCTTCCAGTAGCAGAAAACATTCTTAATCGTGATTTTACTGTGGATAAGCCTAATGAGAAAATGGTAAGCGATATTACATACCTGTGGACAGATGAAGGATGGCTATATATAGCAGGAATAATGGATTTATGTGGGCAAAAGTTAGTTGGACTGTCAATGAGTGAAAGAATGACAAAGGAATTAGTAATTAACGCATTAAATGATGCATATCAACGTGCTGGAAGACCAACAGGTGTCATCTTACATTCTGATAGAGGGTCGCAGTACTGCTCACACGATTACCAGCTATTGCTTAAAAAGTATGGTTTTGTTTGTAGCATGTCTCGCAAGGGTAACTGCTGGGACAATGCTCCAATGGAATCATTCTGGGGAAAAATGAAATGTGAATGGCTTTATGGGAAATGTTTCAAAACCCGCCAAGAAGCACGAGCAGCTGTGTTTGAGTATGTTGAGATATTTTATAATAGGCAGAGAATACATGCCTCGAATAACTATTTGACACCTGAAGAATATTATAATAATACATTGCAAAAAGCAAAAGCAGCATAAAAAATGAAATATTACGATACTCTATGAAAAAAGAAGAAATAACGAGTTTCAGGTGTCTAGTTTATTGGGGAAAGGGCAGTATGCCAATACTGTTCTTTTTTCAAAGGGTCCAGCAAACATAAAATTCGCATCTGCCATTGTTAAAATTCCAGTATCTCTTGAAAGAAAAGAATTATATAAAATAACTCCTATTAACAAAATTATGCCTGCCATAATAGTTTCTGAAAATGTACTGTCTAAAGCCTGCCTCTTTGTTGCAAAAGCGAAAACAAATGAAGTTCCTATACCCAATACTGCAATTAACGTAATAACAATAGAAAGCACACTGGAAAAAGCACGTTTTATCTTATTAATATATTGTCTTTTTAGTAAATACATTATTGCCTGCATTATTCCTGTTCCCCCTCAGTAAGTTCAAAGAACATTGTCTTCAAGTCTCTGCCCTCAAGTTGATTTTTTGTGACTTCGCTTATAATTTTCCCCTTATTCATAATGTAAGCTCTGTCCCATACATCGTTAATTGTATCAATAATGTGAGTGCTTACCAGAACACTTTTCCCATCAGCTTTTAGCTCTTCAAAAACACTTAAAACCTCATTAATTGCCTTAGGATCTAATCCAACCAACGGTTCATCAAAAAGCACTGCCTTTGGTTCTGTTAATAAAGCTAAAGCAATGCTCAACTTCTGAGTCATTCCCTTTGATAACTCACGTACGTATTTATCCTTTTTATCATAAATTTCAAGTCTTTCGAAAATGACTTTAATCTTCTCTTTCCAATCACTATTAAGCTTATATGCTTTTGCTATAAATTCCGCATGTTCCCAAGGAGTCAACAACTCATATAAAGCTGGTGTTTCAGGTATGTAACCAAATATTTTTTTAGCATCAATTGTTTTATTTTGATATTCGCAAATGCTTATCTCCCCATCAAATTTCAACAAACCAGCTATACTTTTAATGGTAGTTGATTTACCAGCCCCATTAGGTCCTAATAATATTGTGACTTCACCTGGTTTTGCAGTAAGTGATATATTGTCTACCGCCTTAATCTTTTTATATTCCTTTGTTAAGTTTTTCACTAATATCATTTGTTGTTCCTCCAATTACATTTTAATGTTTATTTACTCAACTTTCCATTGATAAGTTTAACACCTACAATTTTCAAATTAGAAAGTTGAGTTTATTTATATGAAAGACAATTAATCCATACTTTCATCAACTAAGTCAATTGCTGTTCTAACCTTGCCAAATTGTGTTATTTAGCTATATAGCTCAACTTTCGCACATAAAAATCTATTATCTTACTTGTGTAAAATTTACTCCTAAGTATTTTATCATATATGGCTAAAATTGTATATTAGTTCTAAGCATACAGCAGTTTATTTCCAAAAAGACTCAATTTGAAAAGTTAACAATTGACAATACTAATTATTTAACACACGGAAAATCTCCTGATCCTTGCAACCAGCCTTTCTCATAGGCTCTACAATATCCTTTATAAAGTCAGGAACATAGGTTTTTAAGACTTTAAATACTCCGATCATTTTATACTGATTAAGCGAAGCAGGCATAAAAATAGTCTCTCCAGCCCTAAAATTAACTGTCATATTCTCTGTTTCAATATATCCTTGACCTTCAATACATATATACACATAGAACTTACTGCCATCACAATTTTCTGAAATACTTCCATCTACAGCATATCGCTCACAAGCAAAAAACTTATTTGCTAAAAAAAATGTCTTGATACAGTTCTCACTTATTTTTACCTCTACGCCTTCACACTTGACATTTCTGTAATTTGCATCAAATTTGATGACATCCATAGCCTTCTCCAAATGTAACTGACGGCTGAATCCGTTTTTATCAACCCTGTTATAGTCGAAAACTCTATATGTAGTATCTGAGCTCTGTTGTATTTCTGCAATTACTATTCCTGCACCTATTGCATGAACTAATCCAGCTGGTATATTAATAACATCTCCAGGTTTTACCTCAATAGCTTGAAGACAATCTTCAATTCGATTTTCTCTAATCGCATTGTCAAACTCTTCTTTGTTTACACCTAGCTTAAGACCTGCCACTAGCTTCGCCTCTGGCTTTACATCCATTATGTACCACATTTCATTTTTCCCTAAGCCACCCTCATACACTGCTGCATAATTGTCTTCACAATGTACTTGTACAGAAAGCTTGTCGTTTGCATCTATAAGCTTAATTAAAAGTGGTATTTCTTCACAATTGACCGGGAAATTCTTACCCAAAATATTTACAGAATCATTTTTTATTACCTCTGGAAGGGTTTTTCCTGCATGTTCACCATTTGCTATTACACTAACACCATTTTTATGACAGGAAAGCTCCCAGCTTTCTGCCACAGTGCCATCAGGAAGCTCTCTGTTTAGTTTTTCGAAATAGCGGCCTCCCCAAATATAGTCTTTATAAACTGGTTTTAATTTAATTGGATAATACATGTAGTTCTCCATGTAATAAACGTCAAAAGAAAAACATTTTGACATATTAAACAGCATATTATTCCCTAAGACCATAATATGTAAATTCCAACTTAATTTCTACATGTATTAAAATTTTGTTGGAGAATAAACAACGCTAGTTCCTAGCAATCACTAATTTCTTGCAATTATTTTGGCAAAAAACCATTGATAATTCTACCGCAACAATAGATTTTTTATGTGCGAAGTTTTAGTTAATAATTTATAGTTCTAATCAAAAACAATATATAGACCGATACAATATGTATAAATTCTGAAAAATATAAAGGAGCATAACTCATGGAAATATTCGAATTAATGCAATACCTGCAACAAACTCAGGACTATATTGAATATTCCTTCTACAAAAATTCTTCTGAAATTATGGAAGCCATTATGAAAAATGGAATAGACAAAGTATTAAATATAGTTTCAGTTACCGAAACCCAAAAGGGTCTTTTCGAATGTTCAAGCACTTGGGAGGTAGATGCAAACACTAGTCTTAGCAAATCTATTACGATAAATATATCAGGTGAAATGATATTTATTACAGAAGTTTTAGGAAGCACTAATTCTTCTAATTCTTCTAACTCTTCAAATACTAAAAGTCATATAGAAAATATTTTTTCTTCCTCCGTGTCAGAAATTGATGTTCAAAAAGAGTATGGAGAAATATTAAGTCTATTGAAAAGCAAGCCTCTTAATAGTATTGAAAAAAACATCCTGACAAAGGTTGTTGCTGCTTTTTTTAAATAGCTTTTTCAACAGGAATAGTGTGTAAATCAAGCCTTATATTATGTTATAACGCCTAAATTCAAAATGAAATTTTCCGATTGTAGAAAAATTAAACTTAGGAATTCTATATATATTTCCAAAAGTTTAAGCTATATTTACACACTATTTTATAAACTAATGTTAATAATTCAACTTTCCCAGTTATAAATCGTAAGTGTTAAAGCTTATTAATAGTAATTTATGCCATATGAATTGTTTTATCTTTAGAAATGTTAAGTAAGTATTTTTTTGGAGTAACCCCAAACATTTTCGAAAAGGCTCTTGCAAAGCTGGAATAATCATTAAAACCACATTCGTTTGCTGCATCGGCAGGCGATATTCCTTCATTGATATAAGCAGCACATCTTTGTATCCTCTTATTAATAACATAGTTGTGTATAGTACAGCCTGTATTTGCCTTAAATTTGTGCATCAAATAATACTTGTTTATAAAAAACATTTTTGATAATATATCAATACTTAATTCAGCACCTAAATTAGTATTTATGTATTTAATTATATTCTGAATTTGTTCATCAAATTTCACTTCAATATCCTCAACATGTTCACTTGGCTCCATTTGTAGTCTATTAATATACACCATTAGTTCTAAAAATAGTGCATTGCATAAAATACCAGTTCCAAATTGTTCGCCTTTTTCCTCTGACTCTATTTTGGAAAGTATGGACTTAATTGAATTTACGGAGTTTTTGAAAATTCTGAGTAAATGTCTGTTTTCCCTTGCCAATCTAAAACAGGTCAAAAGATCATCTTCCTCATTCCCATGCTCTTTCAAAAAATTATCATTAATCCAAATTACTATTCTTTCATATTCTTCATCAGGCTCAACTATAGGCTTATGTACTTGATTTCTTGGAACAAAAAGTATATCCCAAGGCATTAACTTATATGATTTCCCTTCTATATTGTAAATTACATTTCCAGAAATAAAAATTATAATTTTGTTAAATTCATGGTAATGATGCTCAAATTGGATATCACTCCTGTCTTTTAATCGAAAAAGTTTATAGTCATTATTCAATTGCCCCCTCTTAATACCTTGTTCAGTAAACATTTTTCACCTCAGAAAATTGATTTTCTTTATTTTCAAGCTTGCCAACAATTATATTACATTATATGTAAACCAATTAAATATTGACCAAAATTTGTGCAATTACTAATTTATTGCAATTGTTTTGGCAACAAACCATTGATAATGCTATCGCACCAATAAATTTTTACTGTGCGAAAGTTGCCTCGTTATATTTAAAGAAAGTATTTAAACAGCTTTTGCACATTTTTAAGCATATTATGCAAAGAACTTGACCAGCTCACAGAATATACTATACTGTAAGGCAAATAAATATGCGGGCGGCGATGCTTATGAAAATAATCACCAAAGCAAATGCTCAGTTTTTCTTATTACTAAACGCCTTATTTTGGGGTTCCTCGTACATATGGTCAAAAATGTTATTGAAATTACTGCCACCATTTTTTATCCTATTTATATGTTCAATATTGGGATTATTAATAACCGTTGTTCTTTTTAAAAAACATCTGAAAACCTTTAGCAAAAGAAATATTGCCATTTGTATATTGATAAGTCTTGTTTCTGTCTTAAGCAACACCTTCTGTATGCTTGCACTAACAAGAACCTCAAGTGCAAATACAGCGTTTATAGTACAGCTTTCCATTGTAATTACGCCAATTATAATGTCTATACTTAACAGAAAAGCTCCCACTCCAAAAATAGTTATTTCAGCTCTACTGGCAATGGGAGGTATATATTTGATTACCTGCTACGGAAAAGGGTTACAAGTCAATTTAGGGGATATATTTGCTTTATGCAATGCCCTGTGTTTTTCACTTTACATAGCATTGCAAAATAAGTATTTACATGAAGTTAATCCAATTCAGTTTACATTTTTTCAACATGCTACTAATTTCGTAGCCTTTTTATCACTGGCACTTGTATTTGAAACAGGTTCTGTTTCCTTTTGGAACAGTTTAAGCCCATTGTTTTTTGTACTGATTGGTCTAAATGCCATAGTTATAATATTTACATCCTTGTTCCAAAGCTCTGCAATAAAACATGTACGTCCCGAAAATGCAACTGTTCTTTACTCTTTTGAGCCTGTAACAACTGCACTGCTTGGAGCTGTTATTTTAGGTGAAAATTTTACTGGAATCCCTTCAATATTAGGCTGTTTAATAATCCTATTTGCTGTAATAGTATCCTCCCTTAAACCACCACCTATATTCAGAAAACGTATGGCAAAACTGCTATTGCAGATTAATACAAAGGTATAGGTGGTTATATAAAATATGGAAAAACACAAACACGCATGTTCACAATACCAAATATATATTGATATTGCGTAACATGCGTGTTGAAAGCTATTTATTATCTGTGCCTTTCACTTTTCCCCTTAAACCTAGGAAAATCATTACCATCCCAGTTTTCCAATTGTTTATTAAATTCCTGAATTGCCTTATCGCCTTCTTCTTTTGTCATATTGCCATTTTTTACATTCTGTTCGATATGCAACTTGAACTTTTGATTGAGCTGCTTTTTTTTCTCTGGTAAGGTAAGACTGTTGAACTCTTTTATCTTAACTATTCGTTCATCAATTTTTTTAGTTAATTCATCAGCCTTTTCCTTTGTTATCTTACCTTCTTTATATTCCTTCTCAATATCATTTTTTCTTTCCTCAAGTCTCTTTATTGGATCTTTTTCACATTTATCCTGCTTTTGTTTATCCTTAAAAAATCCAGCATCTTGTTCAGTTGCACCTGTCTGTTCCACATTATTGATAGTTTGAACTGCAAATGTACTTGAAGATATCATTAAGAATATAAAAGCGATAGTAATTAGAATTTGAATTTTTTTCAAAACTATCACCTCCTTCAACAATATCTTTCTCATCTATTGTATAAATATTATATCAAAATAGTATTTTCTCATAACAATGTTTACCATTATTTCCAGCAACACAATTTCAAATGTTAAATAACTTATTATTCGATAAGTCTCTCAAAACTACAATATCCAACTGCTAAAGTTGATATATTTATTTATGCAGCTCTCCCTATTTACTTGTGAAACCTGACAAACCAAGCTGTATACTAGGCTTGAGGCAAATACTTATTGCTCTTTATTTTTTTGACTTGCTACCTCTGTTTTTCAACAAGGTAATAACTGCTGGCAATAGTGAAATTAAAATAATAACTATTGCTACAATAAAGAAATTATTTTGAACCCATGGGATACCACCGAAGAAAAATCCTCCGAAGGAAAATATAGCAACCCAGCCAATTCCGCCAAAAATATTATAACTAATAAATTTCTTATAGCTCATTGAACCCATACCCGCTACAAATGGTGCAAAGGTTCTGATTATAGGAACAAATCTTGCAATTATAATTGTTTTCCCTCCATATTTTTCGTAGAATTCATGAGTTCTGTCAAGATACTCTTTCTTGAATATTTTTGAATTTTCATTTTTAAATAATTTAGCACCAAAGAACTTTCCAATTTCGTAATTGCACGAATCACCTAGTATTGCTGCTACCATCAGCACAGCTATTATAACAGGAAAGTTCAAATCCCCTGCTTTAGCTAAAGCTCCCAGCAAAAATATCAGGGAATCACCTGGTAGAAATGGTGTGATAACCAAGCCAGTCTCACAAAATATAACTAAAAACAAAATTAGATATGTCCAAATACCGAAGTCATTTATAATTTGAGGCAAATGCTCATCCATGTGTAATACTAAATCAATAAACTTTACTATATATTGTAATATCGTATCCATACTAAACCCCTTTACTTTTTAAATTAACAATCCTATATACTACAATTTAAACTAAAAGTCTTAATTCGTATACTCTTTATCTAAAAATTAACAATTTATTAACATACTTTTTCATAAAACCCCTATATATAAACAATCCACCAGTTTTACAAAAATTCATTATTACTTTTATTTCCCATTTGAAAAGAAGCCTTCATTGATAATATATTCATTTAAAATTAAAAAATACTCTATCAGCAAAACTGCTTGAATATTTAACAGTATAGCTTTCCTTCGATAATTTTGAACAAAAAAACGATATTCTATCATTCCATAGAATATCGCAAAAAGGCTTTGAACAATTAATATAAAGTGGTGAAACTCTGTAATATTCAAGTATAACGAGGCAAGAAAATGTCACCCACTTCTATAAGTGGCGGGTACCACTTTGGTTATAAGCTGGCTATAAATACAAAACTCAACTTTCCAAAGACCTACTATTTTCAGTTAGGAAAGTTGAGTAAGGAAGCTGAATTATTAAATCAAATCAGATTTTCTGAGCAAATTCCTTACAACAACTGCCGTCTCAGCTCTTGTCATATTGCCATCAGGAGCAATCATATGTCCGTTTCTGCCTGATACTATTCCTAATTTAACACATGCAGCTATACTTTCTTTTGACCAGCAAGAAGATTGTTCTGAATCGCCAAACACTTTAAGAATATCTCCCATTTCACCAATTTCAAACTGGACTTTAAGACCAGTTATTTTCATTGCTTTAGCTATAATAGTCATTGCTTGCTCTCTTGTAATTTTATCATTTGGACCAAACTTCCTATTATTATAGCCTGAAATCAAACCATATTCACTAGCAATTGCTACTGAATCATAGTACCATGCAGATTTACCAACATCATCAAAGCTTGACTTAAAGGTTCCGACTCTCATTAATCCTAAACCCTTAACTAATATTTCAGCAAATTCAGCTCTGGTTATGTATTTGTCTGGCTGAAAAATCTCATTTCCAACTCCACTTATAACAAGTCTTGAACCCATATCGTTGACAGCTGCTTTTGACCAATGACTTTCAACATCGTCAAACCTTTTCGGACTACAAATAACTGAGTAGACACTATTGGTTAAGCTATTTATTTTTGCATAATATTTACCATCTATTACATCTATAACTGTTGGTACATGTGAAAAAGTACCATTACTGTTTAATACTACTCCTGTTGTTATTCTGGTGAAATCAGCATTGCTTGGTATAGCAATTGCTCTTTTAACGTACTTGTTAAATTTAGATATGTCTACTGTTTTATCACCATTACTGCACGTTATGGAAAACTCAACTGGGTTAGTTACAACCTCATAATTGTATTTATGGACAGCAGTTTCAATTAAATTTTGTAAATCTATTGATACGTCACTTATTTTAATAACTACAACAATATCCTTTAGTTCTACCTGTGTTCCAATTTCTTCGCTAACCTTTCCAATATTAATTTGAGTTGCTGGTAACGTATATGTAATTTCTCCTGTCACAATTTCAAAAACTGCACCTTTGCTTTCCATATTTTTAACAGTTTGTCCATTTAGCTCTGCTATTTTTGTATCAGAAGCAGTGCTAATTGGTATGATTATTTTAGGATACATTTCCACATGCTCAATTATTTTTGATATTTTCTTATCATCAACTATTATTCTAGTAACTTCTTTACCTTCTACTCTATCAGTTTTAGTTTTTGCAATAAGTTCTGTTTTGCCGTTGATAATTATAGAAGCATTATTATCATTTTGAATAAAAATACTTGGAGTGGGTATTGAACCGCTACTGTGCTCTTTCCATTTTGCATATAATATTATGTCCTCTGTGACATTATCTACTGTGAAATCCCATAAAACAGTTAATGCAGAATTCTTATACCAGCCAACAAAATCATATCCTGCCCTATTGGGCTCATCAGGCTTTGTAATTTTACTTCCTACAATAATATCTTTTATTGTAGCCACCTTACTTCCACCGTTGCTGTCAAACATTACTATACAAGTTGATAGTGGTGCTTTAGCAGACCACTTGGCATATAGTATTATATTTTCGCTTACCACATCTGTATTAAAATTCCATTCATTTATACCTTCAGCTTCTTTATACCAACCTACGAAATCATATCCTGCCTTAATTGGTTCTACAGGTGCTGTAATAGCACTGCCTGATGTAATATCGATAATATCTGGAACGCTACTTCCTCCATTAGTATTAAATTTTACTGTGTAAACCTTTGGCTGCGGGGTTTTTGCTGTCCATTTTGCATATAATATCATGTCTTCTGTAACTTTATCTGTTGCAAAATCCCATATTAAAGTTAATGCCGAATTCTTATACCAACCACCAAAATCATATCCTGCCTTAGTTGGCGTAGCTGGTGCTGTAATAGCACTTCCTGATGTAATACTAATAATATCTGGAACGCTACTACCTCCATCAGTATTAAATTTTACTGTGTAAACCTTTGGCGATAGTGTAGTTGATGTCCATTTTGCATATAAAATAATGTCTTCTATAACCGTATCCGCTGCAAAATCCCATAAAACAGTTAATGCCGAATTCTTATACCAACCATCAAAATCATATCCTGCCTTAGTTGGGGCAGCAGGCTCTGTAATTGTACTTCCTTCAATAATATCTTTAATAGCAGACACCTTACTTCCGCCGTTGCTGTCGAACATTACTACAAAAGTTGGCTCTGATGGTTTTATAGTCCATTTAACATATAATATCATGTCTTCTGTAACTGTATCAGCTGCAAAATCCCATGCATTTATGCATGCAGCTTCCTTATACCAGCCTTTAAAATCATACCCTGCCTTTGTTGGGGCAGCAGGCTCTGTGATTGTACTTCCTCCACTAATATCTTTAATGGCAGACACCTTACTTCCACCGTTGCTGTCGAACATTACTACAAAAGTTGGCTCTGATGGTTTTATAGTCCATTTAGCATATAATATCATGTCTTCTGTAACTGTATCAACTGCAAAATCCCATGCATTTATACACGTAGCTTCCTTATACCAGCCTTTAAAATCATACCCTGCTTTTGTTGGGGCAACAGGCTCTGTAATTACACTTCCTGATACAGCATCAGTAATATCCGCTACTGCACTTCCTCCATTTACATTAAATGTTACTATGTATACTGTCGGCAATGGAATGTTCTCTGTCCACTTCGCATATAACGTAATGTTTTGCGTAACTGTATCAACTGCAAAATCCCATGTATTTATACACGCTACTTCCTTATACCAGCCTTTAAAATCATACCCTGTTTTTGTTGGGGCAACAGGCTCTGTAATTACACTTCCTGATACAGCATCAGTAATATCGGCTACTGCACTTCCTCCATTTACATTAAATGTTACTATGTATACTGTCGGCAATGGAATGTTCTCTGTCCACTTCGCATATAACATAATGTTTTGAGTAACTGTATCAACTGCAAAATCCCATGTATTTATACACGCTGCTTCCTTATACCAGCCTTTAAAATCATACCCTGCCTTTGTTGGGGCAGCAGGCTCTGTAATCATACTTCCATAATTAACAATTTGATCTGCAATAGCACTCCCACCCTGAGCATCAAATACAACATTTTGAGAAAAATTGGCTTTCAGTGTATAACCAGTACCAGAAACTAAATTATAGGATAAATTCTCTGATACCTTTGTACCTTCTTGCGTCCAGCTATCAAATACGCTGTCTGTCTCGGGAACCGCTACAACATTAAATTGAAATACGGAGTTTCTTGATAATTCAACATATCCATTGCCATTAGCACTAATATTTATACTTTTATTTGAAACATTCGCAATAATCTCTTCTAAATAGTTATCATTACATTTCAAATAATCTAATCCTTTACTTTTACTTAAATCCAGAGCAGATAGTTTATTCGAATAGCACCAAACAGTTTTCAAATTAGTATTTTGAGAGGTATTTAAAGAAGTTAGCTTATTTGAATAACACCATAATTCCATCAATAGTCCATTATTGCTAACATCCAGATTAATTAAATTATTAATTTGACAGTGCAGCGTTGTCAACGCAGTGTTAGTGCTTAAGTCAAGCTCATCTAATTGATTGGAATTACAATCTATACTAGTTAGCAATATATTATTACTAACATCCAGTTCAGTAAGCTGATTTGAGTAGCAAACCAGTTGTGTCAAAGCTGTATTTTTATCTACCATAAGCTCACTAAGTTGATTTGAATAGCATCGCAAATTCGCTAGTTCTAAATTTGCACTAACATCTAGTGTTGTCAATTGGTTTGTATAACAGAATAATTCTTTTAAGACTATATTAGAGCTTACGTCTAGCTGGCTCAGCTGATTATCTTGACAATACAAATAAACCAAGCTGGTATTTTTACTTAAATCCAGATCGCTTATCTGATTTGAGTAGCAAGCTAAAGAACTAAGCAATACATTTTTACTTACATCTAATTGTGTAAGTTTATTTGTATCGCAAACTAGTTTAGTCAGTGCAATATTGCTTTCAACATTTAATTCCGTCAGTTGATTAGAATAGCACCTTAAATCAGTCAATGCCGTATTCTTACTTACATCTAAGGCTGTCAATTTATTCGTATCACATTGCAGAGAAGTCAATTCTGTATTCTTGCTTACATCTAGTTCAGTAAGCTTGTTTAGATCACATCTTAATGCAGTCAATTTTGTATTTAAACTTACATCCAGTTCTCCAAGAGGATTATTATTACAAGATAATGTGTTTAAATTTATGTTTTTGCTTAAATCTAAATCTGTTATCTCATTTGTATAGCAGTGCAAAGCAAGCAAATTTGTATTTGCACTTACATTCAACCCACCTAATTTATTTGAATAGCAAGCCAAATAAGTAAGTGCAGTATTATTACTTATATCTAGTGCAGTTAATTTATTTGATTCACAGGCAAGCTTATTCAGTGAAGTACTAGAACTAACATCAATGGAAGTTAAAAGATTTGAATAGCAATATAGCTCATTCAATAATGCACAAGCACTAACATTTAATTCAGTTAATTTATTAGAATAGCAATAAAGATAAAGCAATGCAGTATTTGTACTTAAATCTAAAGATGTCAATTTATTCGTATTACAACGAACGGTGGTTAATTTTATGTTACCGTTTACATTTAATGCAGTCAGCGAATTTGAATCACATGACAATAAAACTAATGCTTCGGCACCACTTATATCTAATTCACCAGATAGAAGCTTTTTGCTCCATGATATTGATTTAGCACGTTTTACAGCATCATCAGTCCAAGCAACTCCAGTCCATGTTATAGGATTATTCTCATCATATGCAGCATTTATCATCTTGCCATTAGTCTTTCCTGGCATTGCAGAATTTAGGTTTAAAAACGTTTTTAGTTTTACATAATCATTTTCATTGTATGTAATTCCGCCAACAGTAATGTCTGCTGCTAAAACAGTGCTCATATTTAAGTTAAAAAATATTACAATCAAAAAAGTAAAAAACAAAACAAATTTTAAAAATCCATATCGCATCAAAATCACCCATTATTTTTATATATTTTATCCATACCTCTATTTAAGCATAAGAACACAGCTAAGTATCCACATGGACTTTATTCTCAATTACTATATAGTTTAATTGTTGAAACTAAAGCAGAAAAATATCAATATACATATTATATATTACTTCTTTTTTCATCAAAATACAACTTTTAAATATAATGTATATATTTAGTGGTTAACAAAATGTTCCCAACACCTATATTTTTGTCTCTGTATTTGTATAAATACTGCCAAAATATTTACTTTTCAATTTTAACATAAATCACTCTCTTTACTCAATATGATTAGAAAAACCACTAAAAAGTTCCAAAGAACTGATTTAAGAAGTTTATTGGTGATAAAATTTATATAAGTTCAATATTATATGCTACATTGTTTTATAGAAGTCAAGCAGCATATTATTTATATAGTTATTAATGTTCCAATTACAACTTGATTTAAATAATTTTTCCCATCTAATAATTCCCAAAAATCTTTCTCTGAAACATAAAATCAGATTTTAAATTATTATTTAGGCTGAATTAGAATAAATATTTTGAAAAAACAAATATTATTTACAATATGTGTTTTTTCAAATCTTCAATACTATAAAAAAATTAACCTTTGGAGGTAATAAAATGGTAGAAAAAAAAAATCAATTAAATGGTAGCCACAACAAACGATTATCTTCCTCTAAGCCTACAAATAACGAAGGAACTGCTGCGTGGGCAAATGAAAAAAGTAAGCAAAAAAATTCTGAAGTTTCCATTCCATCCGTAGACAATGTTATAAATGCAAAAGAATGGGTAGATAATGGAAGTAAGCTTTAATAAATTAATAAAGTAATTAGGTACCTAAACTCAAGTTGCATTTTATTATTATTGAAAAGGTGGGTAATTTATGTCAAAAATTAAAATGACGGTGGATGGTAATAATGCTGCTGCTTATGTAGCTTATGCTTTTACAGATGTAGCTGCAATTTATCCTATTACACCTTCCTCAACAATGGCTGAATATGCTGATGAATGGGCAGCAAAGGGTAAAAAAAACATATTCGGACAAAAAGTCAGTGTTGTCGAAATGGAATCAGAAGCAGGAGCAGCAGGAGCTGTACACGGTTCTCTTCAAGCAGGAGCATTAACAACAACCTTTACTGCCTCTCAAGGACTTCTGCTTATGATACCAAACATGTATAAAATAGCAGGCGAACTATTGCCAGGTGTATTTCATGTAAGTGCAAGAGCACTGGCAGCGTCTTCTTTAAGCATTTTCGGAGATCATCAAGATGTCATGGCTGCAAGACAAACGGGCTTTGCAATGCTTGCAACAGGCTCTGTTCAAGAAATAATGGATTTGGCACCAGTAGCACATTTAGCAGCAATCAAAGGAAAATTGCCATTTTTGCACTTCTTTGATGGTTTCAGAACCTCCCATGAGGTACAAAAAGTAGAAGCACTGGAATATAATGATTTTGCTAGTTTACTTGACAGAGAAGCTTTGAATGAATTCAGAAACAACGCACTTTCTCCTAATCATCCTGTTACAAGAGGAACTGCTCAAAACCCTGATATTTATTTTCAAACTCGTGAAGCATCAAATAAATATTATGACAACATTGTCAGCATTGTTCAGGATTATATGCAGCAAATGGGGAAACTAACAGGAAGACAGTACGATTTATTTG
The DNA here is from genome assembly GCA_023398105.1 of Bacillota bacterium. Lineage (GTDB taxonomy): Bacteria > Bacillota > Clostridia > Acetivibrionales > DSM-1351 > Ruminiclostridium. The sequence goes on from JAEWST010000059.1 coordinate 15,204, forward strand.
ATTACTACGGTGATCCTACTGCAGAACATATTATTATTGCTATGGGTTCTATAACTCCTGTTATTGAAGAAACTATAGATTATTTAAATGCATCTGGAGAAAAATACGGTGTTGTAAAGGTTCATCTTTACAGACCTTTCTCAGTAAAGCATTTGCTTATTACTATACCTTCAACAGTTAAGAAGATAGCTGTACTTGACAGAACAAAGGAACCTGGCAGTTTAGGCGAGCCTTTATATCTTGATGTTAAGGCAGCCTTGTACGATATGGAAAATGCTCCATTAGTTGTAGGTGGTCGCTACGGTCTTGGTTCAAAGGATACTACTCCTTCCGATATTAAAGCTGTTTTTGATAATCTGAAGCTTCAAAATCCTAAAAATGGATTTACTGTTGGTATAGTTGATGATGTAACTAACACTTCGTTACCTGTAACTCAAAAAATTACTGCAGGTTCTAAGTCAACTATTCGCTGTAAGTTCTGGGGACTTGGCTCAGATGGTACTGTTGGTGCAAATAAACAGGCTATTAAGATTATAGGTGATCATACAAACAAATATGCTCAGGGTTATTTCTCTTACGACTCAAAGAAATCAGGTGGAGTAACTGTTTCCCATTTAAGATTTGGAGATGAACCTATAAAATCAGCATATCTTATTGATGAAGCTGATTATATTGCATGTCACAATCAATCATATGTCTATCAATATGATTTACTCAAAGGGCTTAAGCCTGGCGGAATATTTGTTTTGAACTGCTTGTGGACTGAAAGCGAAATTGACCAGCATCTCCCTGCAAAGCTAAAAAGAGAAATTGCTTTAAATAATATTAATTTCTATACCGTTAATGCAACTAAAATCGCTGAGTCTATAGGTTTAGGAAATAGAATTAACATGATAATGCAGGCTGCATTTTTCAAGCTTGCCAATATAATTCCAATAGATGAAGCTACTAAGTATCTGAAGGAAGCTGTTGTTAAAGCATATGGTAATAAGGGCGAAAATGTTGTAAACACAAACTATCAAGCGATTGATAAGGGTTTTGAGGCTGTTGTCAAAATCAATGTTCCTGATAGCTGGAAAACAACTGTGGAAGAACCTATACCTGACATTGACGAGCCTGACTTCATTAAAAATATTTTAAGACCAATGAATGCAATGAACGGCGATGCTTTACCTGTAAGTGCCTTTAACAATTACGAAGACGGCACCTTCCCAGCTGGAACTTCTGCCTACGAAAAACGTGGTATAGCAGTTAATGTTCCCGAATGGATTGCAGATAACTGTATCCAATGTAATATTTGTTCTTTGGTATGTCCTCATGCTGTTATCAGACCTTTTCTTGCAACAAAGGAAGAATTGGAAAATGCACCAGCTGGCTTTGTTACTAAGCAAGCTGTAGGAAAAGGACTAGAAGACTTACAGTTCAAAATTCAAATAAGTACAATGGATTGTACAGGCTGTGGAAACTGTGCAGATGTTTGTCCTGCAAAGGAAAAAGCCTTGGTTATGAAAAAGCTTGATACACAAACAGAAAAAGAAATTCCTAATTGGATGTTTGCAACAACAGGTGTTTCATATAAAGGTGATAGATTTGGCAGTAAAATCATAAAGGATACACAGTTTAAGACACCTCTAATTGAGTTCTCTGGGGCTTGTGCTGGTTGCGGCGAAACTGCCTATATTAAACTAGCGACTCAGCTATTCGGAGATCGAATGATGATTGCCAATGCAACAGGTTGTTCCTCAATCTGGGGTGCTTCAGCTCCAACTACTGCATATACAGTTAATCACGAAGGAAAAGGTCCTTCTTGGGCTAATTCTCTATTCGAGGATAATGCTGAATACGGCTTCGGTATGTATTTGGGAGTTAAACAGCTTCGTGAAAGACTTGCTGATTTAGCTAATGAGCTGATAGCACTCAATGTTTCTGAAGATCTAAAAGCTGCATTATCACAATGGCTTGAGAATATAGAAGATGGCGAAGGCTCTAAGACTGCCAGTGCAAAGCTTTTAGGTGTGCTAAATAGCTATACAGGTTCCGATGACCAGCAAAAGAAGCTTATTGCAGAAATTCTTGAAAAACAAGATTATCTTGTTAAGCGTTCACAGTGGATTCTTGGTGGTGACGGTTGGGCTTATGATATCGGCTATGGTGGACTTGACCACGTTCTTGCCTTAGGTGAAGATGTTAACGTACTGGTATTTGATACTGAAATTTACTCAAATACAGGAGGACAATCCTCAAAGTCAACTCCTACCTCTGCAATTGCTAAATTTGCCGCTTCAGGTAAAAAAGCAGGAAAGAAGGATCTTGCGGCGCAGATGATGACTTATGGAAATGTATATGTTGCTCAGATAAGTCTTGGTGCAGACAGAAACCAAACTCTCAAGGCTATTTCTGAAGCAGAGGCATATAAAGGGCCTTCAATTATTATTGCATATGCACCTTGTATCAATCATGGTTTAAAGGAAGGCATGGGAAGAAGTGTTGCGAATGAGCAGCAAGCAGTGGAATCAGGCTACTGGCATATATTCCGATACAATCCAGAACTAAAGGAACAAGGTAAAAATCCATTTATTTTGGATTCAAAACCTCCAAAATCAAGCTTCAGAGACTTTATAATGGGACAGGTAAGATTCTCTTCTCTTGCAAAGCAGTTCCCTAACGAGGCGGAAGAGCTGTTCATTTCTCTTGAAAAACAGGCAAATGAGAAGTATGAGAGGCTTAAGAAGCTGGCGGCGGAGTGAAAAGCATGTAGAAACAAAAGAGTCTAAAACCAAACTGCGTTAAAAAGTTTAAAAAGGCAAAGCAATCTAAACCCAAACTGATTAACTAATTAAGACCTGTACTACAGTTATATAAAATAAGCTGTAGTGCAGGTCTTTAGTTTTTGAACAAAAATGCATTAGCCTTGTTGTGAAATAAATTTTGTTTAATATTTCGCAGTAAACGCATTGCCTATTGCAGTAGTAGTATATGTATCCCCTAAGAATGCTTAACGAAATTATTTGTAAATTTGTAACAGCTTATCACAGAATTTTCACCGCCGTGCATGTTATTTTCTCATATCATCAATGAGTTTACCAACATTACTCCCCAGACTGTATTCCAATTTTTCAATGTCTTCACAAAATTTCTTTTCATTTTCTATAGCTTTATCAATATTATTCACAAGAGCTTCAGCATCATAATTTGTTTTATTATAGCTCACAAGTATTCTTTTCAATTCATCCTCCGCATATCTACGCTTAGCCCCAACCTTGACTTTTGGATTAAGCCGCATTTTTTCTCGATCAAGTGTAAACACCTCGTCAAAATGCAACAGAAGCCAAAATTCAAAACATGGATTTGTAACATAGAATCCGAATTTCTTCTCCTTACATTTATTCAATACATAAGCATATTGATTATCATGCGGTCTGCAATGAAAGCTTTTTCTATCTCTGTCAACAATCAAGCATATCTTATCGAAATCTTTTGCATATGTTATTCCACCGTTCTTTATTACTTCTGATATATCTGAAATTATGTTTTCTGTTTTCAATTCTTCATTGAGTTGTGAAATAATCTTTGCACATTCTACTTCAATATCTCCAACAACTTCATCCATTAATTTACCAATTTTATTTTCACAGATGAACTTAAGCAGATCCCATGTTGTTTCTGCTGTTTTTTCTGTATCACAGATTTTTTCTTCGTTAAGATAATCCATAATTCTATTCAACATTGTCTCATATGAAATTGATCCTGTTTTACTTTCCTCAATGTCCTTAATTATGCGATCTAATATTTTTTTAGGATTACTCCAACCTTTTTCACTATGACTTCGAACTATTGGAATGAGTTCAATTAATGGGTTAATCCCTATTTTTATCCTTGCGTTATTTACTGCATTAAAGTATATCTGCTCTGTATCAGAACCTTCATAAACCAAAAAATATTTTTTTAATGTTCTATCTGTTTCAGAAATTTTCGTTCGTTCTGCAAATGTCCTGCTTTCTCTCATACACTAGTCCTCCTTAACTGGAAATACTGTGCTGAAAACTGGCACTCCACCATAACGACCTTCTAAATATGCTTTGTCTATCTTTTTATCAAATCTTTCATTGTACTCCTCTAAGGAATATATATCTGACTCTCCAGATTTCTTTTTATTTACAAACCATATTTCATCTCGTCTTAGCAAATCAAAATCCATTAACCTTGATTCATGAGTAGTCACTATTAGTTGAATGTT
>JAEWST010000173.1 GCA_023398105.1 Bacillota bacterium
TGAATTCCTTTATTAACTCCTTTAGCTCATCGTAGCTGTTGAAGTCTATCCTAGACTTAGCTATTTTTCCGTCTATCTTACTGCCATATTTTTTATTGAGATAGGTTAGCAAATACATTTGTCCTAAGGGCACTTCTACCATGTCGTACAGCATGTTGCTTTCTTTTTCTTCGAAATATTGTGAAAGGTCTACAAACAAAATCCTTAGTGCGTCCCCGTCTTTTTTAACGGCTGGAATTTTTGACTTTATTTTTTCGTTAAATTTCTCTACTACACCATATTCTTCATCTACACATTTGCAGGTAATAAAGGGAACCACAGGTGCATTGTTTATGTCCTGCAGATCTGTGTAAGGTATATCTTTTATGAGATCCAGTCTAGACAGTATTACACGTACGTTGCTGTCATTGAGCATGGTTTTGATTCGGTTGTGAGGATATGATGGATCTATAGGCAGATATGCTCCTCCTGCCTTAAATATGCTTACTATACCCTCAAGGAATTCAGGAGAGCGCTCCAGCATAATAGCTCCGATGGCATCCCGCCCAATACCCTTCTCCTTCAAGATATGTGCAAACCGATTTGCAACAGTGTTTAATTCACTGTAGGTCACCTTAGTGTCTTTACACATTATAGCAGTTTTATCTGCAGCTTTTAAAGCCTGTTCCTCAAATAGCTCCACAAATGATCTGTCTTTGCTAACCTCTAGTTTTTTGTTAAATTCATTCAATATCCTGCTGCGTTCTTCTTCTGTCAGCATTTCAAGTTCACATATGCGAATATCTGGATTCTCGGAAATTATTTCACATAGTCTACTGAAGTGGCATCCAATCATTTCGATCTGCATGCTATCATAAAATTGAGGGTTGTAACTTATTATCATCCATAGTTCCTTACCGGGAGCAACGGAAATTGTAATATCATAACTGGTTTGTTCGAAAACCTCCACATCACTGATCTCAAAAGTATTTTTTTTCTCCTGTCCCATCTGTTCTAAGCCCTTTTGGATAGGTAAATTTTCAAATCCAAATAAATTATTAATCAGTTTATGCTTTAATTCACAATTTGTCTGGATTTCGGCAAGCGAAATATAGAAATACTTGTCTGATAGAATCATATCCCTTTGGACATCTGTAATAACACTAGTAAATTTTTGAGAGCCATCACATTTTATCCTAATAGGAATTGTATTTATAAAAAGACCGATAATACTTTCTATTTCAGGAATCTCTGGAGGTCTACCGGAAATTATTGTTCCAAAAACAACATCGTTACAATTATTGTAGTACTGAAGCAGTATCCCCCATATAGTCTGTATTGCTGTACTAAGAGTAACATTATAATGACGTGCAATATCATCAAGCTTTCTTGTTACTTCTTCACTAATGATAACATTTGATTCTATAACCCTACTTTGTAAGCCACTATAGTTTTTACTATTCCGTGGTAATATTGCTTGCTGATTGTAATCTTTAAGATAATTCTTCCAATACTGCAAGCCTGCCTCTTTATCCTGCCTTTCCAGCCAGCTTATATATTCACTGAATTGATGTACTCTATCTAGATTAAACTGTGTTTTATTCTGTAAGGCTTCATAAATTCCCATAAATTCTTTCACAACTATACCAGTACACCATGCATCCATCAGTATATGATGATAACTCCAAATCACTTTATGTAACCCAGTTTTTATTTTAAAAACAGACATTCTGATTAAGAGATCCTTTGACAAGTTAAATCCCTTTTCTCTGTCCATTTTTTTAAAGTCTTCAATATATTTCTGTTTCTCTTCAACATCAATATGAGTTATGTCCTCATAATAAATTTTGGTATGTCTTTCTTTTAATACAACCTGTTTAGGTTTTGATATTTTTTGATATATAAAATTTGTTCTAAGTGCTTCATGTCTTTCAATCAGCAGGTTAAAACTTTTTTCAAATAATTCAATGTCAAAATCGCCTTTTATTGAAAAAGACATTTGTTCAAAATATGCATTTGATTCCGGATCCATAATAGCATGGAATAACATCCCCTCTTGCATTGGCGATAAGGAGTATATCTTGCTAAATGGCTTATTTGCACTATTTACACTCATTAAATTTAACCCCCTGTGATAATTAATCAATCCCTATTATTTCTGCAATATCATTGAGCTCATCTATTGACAAGTCATTATCACCATAATCACTGGGACTGAACTCAACGTCCTCTTTTTCTGAGCAGTGCTGTATGATAGATATAAGCATCTTCTTATAGGTGTCTGTCAGCTTTTGTACATTCTCTCTACTATATTCATTCACATTGTAATTAAAGCTGATGTTAAGTCTACCGTCTGCAACCATGCCGTTGATATCAAAAGAGAACTTTCTTTCACTATTGGGGCTTAATGCACTTCCTGATGAACAGGTAGATATTCCATATAGCTTTGAATTTACTTCCTGATCAAATTGTCCCAGATAGTTGAAACTTATTTCTGGCTTTAGTCTAAACTCAATTTCTTCTCTTTTCTCTTTACTTGTGAGATATTTTATTATTCCATATCCTATTCCTTTATTGGGTATCCGTCGTATATCTTCTTTTATTGTTTTAATTTGATAGGAGAAGTCCTGAGATTTTGTCATGTCAAGAACTACAGGGTACTCTGATGTAAACCACCCCACAGTGCGTGTGATATCTATTCCCTCCAATATCTCTTCTCTTCCGTGTCCCTCTAGGTTTATAAGTATTTTATCCATTCCTGCCCACTCTTTTATTGCAAGCCCTAATGCCGTTAACAACATGTCATTTATCTCGGTATTGTATGCTCTGTTTGCTTTCTTTAGCAGTGCTTCGCTTTCTTCTTCCGACAAGCTTATGTAGATATCACTGCTATCTTTTATACTACTGTTTTTACTGCTCTTTTCCTTGGGCAGCGGTATTATAGCGGTTTCTTCTACTTTACTCCAGTATTCCTTTTCCTTTTGAATTTCCCTGCTGTCGGCATATTCTTTAAGCCTTTTCCCCCATTCTTTGAATGAGTCTGTCTTTGGGGCTAATTCTATTTCTTCTCCTTTTAATGCCTGCTCATATCCGGTGGTAAAATCCTCAAATATTATTCTCCAAGATACTCCGTCTACTATCAGGTGATGTATTACTATCAGCAAATGGTCTCCCTGTTTTGTTTTGAACAGCCCGAGCTTAACTAAAGGACCCTTGCTTAAATCTATACTCCCCTGTATTTTATTTGCTTCTTCTTCTATTTTTTGTGCATATTCCTCTTCATATATGTGCTTTACTTTTAGTTCCAGCAATTCGCAGTCTATTCCCCTGTTGTACTGCTTTATCTCCTCATTTTCCGATGTATAGATCATTCTCAATGCATCATGGTGCTCTACTATTTTACTAAATACCTTTCTTACCAGTTCTTCTTCAAAGCCCTCACTGCTATACAGCATAACTGACTGGTTGTAATGGTGGCTGTCTGTAAATTTCTGTTCGAAGAACCACTTCTGTTCGGGTATTAATTCTACTTCCCCTTCTACAGCTTCCTGACTTATACCTTCTTTTGCCACTTTTATATATCCGCTTAACAAGCCTATCTGAGGATTCTGGAACATATCACGTATTTCCAGTTTCATCTTATACCTGTTCAGGCGTGAGGACACCTGTATTGATTTTATGGAGTCCCCTCCAAGTTCAAAGAAGTTGTCGTCTATTCCAACTCTTTCAATGCCAAGTACATCCTGCCATATTTCTACAAGCTTTTCTTCTATTTCATTTCTCGGTGCTGCATATCCATCCTTTCCGTCTGTAACCCTGTCAGGTTCTGGCAATACCTTTCTGTCAATCTTGCCGTTTTGTGTCAGCGGTATTTCTTCAAGACGTAGGTACCTTGTAGGTATCATATAGTCAGGCAGACTTTCTGAAAGCTGCTCTTTTATATC
>JAEWST010000175.1 GCA_023398105.1 Bacillota bacterium
CTCTTAGCTCACTTAAAGGAATATTGATTGCACCTTTAATATGGCCATTTTCAAATTCCATTCTTTCTCTTACATCTACTATATAAGCACCGCCTTCAACTAAATCTCTAACTTTATCTACATTTATTTGTTTAAATGAACCACTTAGAAGATTAGAAGCAACATAACCAGCATAGTTTACTACATCTTTAGCAGTACCAAATGGTGGAGCATAACATAATTCTAAGTCTTTTAAATCCTCTACTGTAGCACCAAATTTAATAGAGGTTGCAATTACATCAATTCTTTTAACAGCATCACCTTTACCTATAGCTTGAGCTCCTAATACTTTTCCTGTTGGGACTTCAAATATAAGTTTAAAATGCAATGGTGCAGAATTAGGCATTATTCCAACCTTATCATTTGTTGAAATTCTAACTATATCGTATTTTATTTTCATATCTAATACATCAATTAAAGCTTCATTTAAACCTGTTGAAGCAGCATTATAATCAAAGACTTTAATTGCACTTGAACCTATATAACCTTTATTTGTAGTAACTTTACCATTTATATTATCAGCAACACTTCTTGCAGCTTTTTGAGCTGGCCCTGCTAAAGATAATTTTGTATAACTATGAGTTAATACATTATATACTTCAATGGCATCTCCCACAGCATAAATATCATTATCGCTAGTTTTATAATTAGTATCTACCTTAATAGCACCAGTTTCTCCAATTTCAAGTCCTGCATTTTTAGCAAGTTCTATTTCAGGAGTTACTCCTATAGCCATAACTACAGCGTTAGCTTTGATTTTTTTACCAGAAGCTAAAATTACTGTATCTTTTTCAAAGCTAGTAACCTTATCATCTACGATTAAATTAACACCATGATCTGTCATTTCTTTATGAAGTATTTGAACCATATCGTAATCAAAAGGTTTTAAAATTTGAGGAGTAGCTTCTATTAACGAAGTATTATATCCGCCTTCAACTAAATTTTCGCAAGCTTCAACTCCAATATAACCGCCACCAATAACAGCAATATCTTTAGCTTGTAATTCTTGAATAAATCTATTTAATTTATCTATATCAACAACATTTCTTATTGTAAATACATTAACATTTTCTATTCCAGGAATATTAGGAACAATAGGTCTTGCCCCTGGAGAAAGTATTAGCTTATCGTATTTCTCCTTATATATTTTACCAGTTAGTAAATTTTTAACTTCTAATTCTTTATTTTCTTTATCAATAGATAAAACTTCACTACTAACTCTTGCTTCTATATTGTATTGAGCTTTAAACTTTTCAGGACTCATTAGAACTAATCTATTTGCACTTTGTATAGTCCCACTTAGATGATATGGAAGAGCACAGTTTGAAAATGATACATGAGGACCTTTTTCAAACATTATAATTTCATCATCTTCACTATTTCTTCTAAGTTTTGCAGCAGCAGATGCGCCTCCTGCAACTCCACCAACAATTAATATTTTCTTTTTCATAGTATATTTACCTTTCTATTTAAATTTAAAGTATTTATCAAAAGTGTTTTAACTTCTATGTTTTCCTAAATAAGAACCAATTCCACCAGAAACATTTATCACATTAAATCCTTTTTGTCTAAGATTATTACAAGCCATAGAGCTTCTTCCACCTGATTGACAAACTATATAATATTCTTTATCTTTTTTTAGGTATTTATCTGGATTATTTAAAAGTGTTTGCATTGGAATATTTTTTGCACTTTTAATTGATCCTCTACCGTATTCAAAAGGTTCTCTTATATCTATCAATTCAATTTTTCCTATTAAACTATCAATATCATTAACATTAACTACTTTTCCATTATTTTTATTAAAAAATCCAAACATATAATTTCCTCCGTAGAATTAAATTTTTAATAATTTGTATTTGCTTTATGCTTATATAATAGCGATAAAATAAAATTTAGTTTGTGACTATATCACTTTAACATTTCATTTAAATCTTTTTGTATTTGTATTTTACCCCTACTTAATTTTAAATATCCTTTTTTCTCTAGTTCCTTTAGCTTTCTACTGATTACTTCTCTAGCAGAATCTAACTCAAATGCCAAATCATTATGAGTTAAATAAATATTTTTACTTTTTTTATCAATAAGTAATTTAACTAATCTATTTGTTAAAGACTCATGTTTAACTTCTTCTTTAGAATTTATAATGGTTTTAAATTTGCTATACAAATCTTTATAGATATATTGTAAAAATAAAGTATCCTGTAATAAGTATTGATTAACTACATCAAAGGGAATAATGCATATTTTAGAGTCTTGAATAGCTTTTCCTATAATATTTAAAGATTTACAATTCATAAAACAGCTTAATGCTTCATGGCATAAATGACCTCTTTCCAAATTATAGAGATTAGTTTCTTCACCTTTTTCATTTAGCTTTTGAATTTTTATACTGCCACTTATAGTGAATAGAAAGCCTATACATTCATTTTCACGAGTTATTAAATATTCACCTGATAAAAGTTCTTTAAAGGTAGCTTTTTCACTTAATATACCTTTATGTTTTTTATCTATTTCAGTTAAAATTGGGTATGCTTCATAAAGCTTATTTATATAGTAATTTTTATTAGTAAGCATATTTTTATTTAAATCTCCTCTAGCTATAAATTTTATACGTATTAAATATTTTACATATTTAATATATATTTTATGTGACTTAGTTACATAAATATAAGGATTAAATTTATATACTAAAAACAAATCAAATTAAATTTTAGGAGGAGTATATTTGGAGAAGAAAATTATTAAAAAGAAAGCAGTTATAGATAAAACCTATTGTGTAGCTTGTGGAATTTGTGAAAAAGAATGTCCACTTAATGCAATTTCAATTTATAAAGGGATTTTTTCACAAGTAAATATTAATAAATGTGTAGGATGTAGCAAATGTGCAAAAATTTGTCCTGCGTCTACAATTGAAATTAAGGAGGTAATGTAAATGAAAAACAAACTTAGTAGTAAAAAGAGAAGACATTGGTCAGAATATATGTGGATAATCTCTGCAGTATATTTAGTTCTTGG
>JAEWST010000055.1 GCA_023398105.1 Bacillota bacterium
GGGATACAGCCTACAGCACATATTCAGAATTTATGATAAAGCACTAAAGGAAGTGGTTCTTCCGAAAGATGAGAGTAAATGTGATAGAATGAGAGTACAGTCATCTGATAGTATTACAATCAGCAAAACATAAAAAACTCCACCAGTAAGTACAGGAGAATAATATGGCAATGTAATCACAAATTCAAAAACGAAGAAAGGTGTCAGACACCGCACTTATACGAGGAGGACATAAAAAAAGCCTTTTTACAGACCTTTAACAGTTTGATAAGTAACAGGAATGAAATTATAAAAAACTATAAAGTTATAATCCAGTCATTAACTGACACTTCCAATCTTGATATAGAAAATGCAAAGCTTCAAAATGAATATGAGGTTATTACCGAACTACTCGGAAAATGTCTAGAAGAAAATGCTTCTACAGCCCTTGACCAGTCAGAATATAACGAACGATATACAGCTTTGGCAGAGCGATATGAGGCTATAAAAAGGCAGATTAATGAAGTCGATAACAAGAGTATGGAACGTAATGCAAAGAGAGAAAACATTGAAGAATTTATTCAAAGGTTAAAGCAAAATAATAAATTACTTACTGAATTTGACGAGGAACTTTGGAATTCAATTATTGAAAAAGTAGTGGTTCATACAGACAATGAAATAGACTTTGTTTTTAAAGATGTCATGGAAATTAAAACAAATATCTAAATACATTACTATACCCACAAGGTTGGCAGAAATGCTGGATTTGTGGGTGTTTTTTTTGTGTAAAGTTACTTTTAAACAAATTATGGTAGGATGTAATTATTTTTTTACAAATCCTATACAGAGGAAATAGTAGTTAAATGTAGAATATTAGGTTATTGCATAATTGTAAGATATAACGAATTAGAGGAGAGCCACATTTGAAAAAATCAAAAATATATAAAGGTATTTTTCTATTAGTAGTATTTATTATTTTTATAATAGTATTTAAAGTATGTTTTCATAAACAAACCAATCAATTAGTTTATGATTATAAAAGTAGTGTCCACCATGAGTTTTATTTTGAGAATGGATATGTCGTATTTAGAGATGAAATTAAGATCAGGAATACTGTTTCAAATGATTTACATTTTTATATAACTGCTGATGTAAGTGAGGATACTGGACTTGTAGCTGAAAATACTGCAATTGCTTGCAAACAAAATTCGCTTCAGAATGAAAAATTTTTTATAAAGGCAAATTCGGAACAAGTATATACAGTTTGTTTTAAAGTAAAAAAAGGAGAAAAAGACACAAAACTAAATAGGCTTCCTCCACGCCAAGTTACATTTAAAGTGTTAGAGTAAATTTAGGGCATATAATAAGAACTGTTAAAAATGGAGGATGGAAGTATGAGAAGAAATATCATAATGATTGTAATGGCAGTATTACTTTGCTGTAGTATTGCTATAAATATATATTTTGCATATAAACATGACATCAATAAATCTCAGAAAATTAGTAATATTGAGAGTAGCCAAACCCTAATTTGTGAAAATAAAGCAAAATCCGCAGAATATAGCCCAATTGAGAACATCCAGAAAAATGATATCTTGCAAGGCAACCCAATAGATACTTTTTTTGATAGTCACGAATTATATGACAGTAATACTTCTTCCATGAGTAAGTCTGCATTTTTGTATAGAAGGCTTTGGAAAGCAGAACTTGACAATGCTTATGAGATTTTAATAAATGCAGTTCATAAGGATGTAAAAGGTTCATTTAAGCAATCTAAAAATTTGATAGGCGAGTATGCAGAAGTTGAAGCAGAAATAACTTGTGCTGTAAATGGGTCAAACGCTTTTGGAGATGAAAGTGGAAGTATGCCAGAAAAAGTACACTATGGATATATACATGGACTACTCTGGAATAGTGAAATGGGTGACGTATTTAAGAATAGAACAAGAGAACTATTTGAGTATTGCAATAGTATAGGTATTGAGGTTAATTTCGTATTTTCGGAAAAGTCATTAGATAAAGACAATCTGTCATTATTTAAAATGAAGGGAAAATAGATTTAAGTATTTCCTAAAAACAATCTGCGGAATGACTTACGAAGGCAATAAGACATGAGATTTATTTGAATGGTGTTTTTCAAATTGATAAGTAAAATAGAAAGGGTATTTTATGAAGTTAATCCAAGAAGATATTAAAAATATATTATTAGGCACTCAAAGTTGCTATATAAAAGTGGTATATGGTAGTAGTTTGAGAATAGGTTTGGGCGAAAAAATATTCTATGATAATCCACGGCTTGAAGGAAAGTTTCATGGTGAATGGGATATTTTATCACGATATTCTGGATGGCGTATCCTTAAGAATAATAAAATAATTTGTGGTTTTGATAACGAAATTAAAGACTGTAATAATATATTAAAATCCGCTGACATAGGAAGGTTACTTGATATTGTACAATTAAACGAATATGATTTAAGATTGATATTTGAAAATGACTACAACATTGATTTTTTATGTCAATCAACAGATGAGCCAATGGTATCAATTGTAAGTAAAATGTGTGAAGTTGAATTTGATTTAACTCTAAATGGGTGGATTCAATCAGACTCTGATGAAACATCCTCAAAAATGAATGCAATTGAGACTGCTTTAAGCTTACATTCTGATGAGTGCCAAAACCGATGGAGTAAACTTATTAAAATAAGTGAAACTGATAATAATTGCCGTGACTGTTTTTATTTTAGGGGTATATATGGAGGCTTTTACTTTTGGGATTACGGACTTTGTAGTAATGGAGATTCTGAAAACGATGGTAAATTAGTTAATGTGATGTCCGGGTGTGATTTTCTAAAGCATCTTAGGAACACTACAGATTATAGAAGCACCTGATAGAACAATTTCCCCAAAAGAAATAGTTATGGCTAAAGTATGTCTACTATATCACCCAGATGTTTCATATAACAAATTATGTCAAGGTAAGGAGTTTGAAATATTAGAAGGAGCAATAGTTGTGGGAAGAGGAAGAGTTATCAGTCCAGTAGTAGCAATCGATGAATAGTATTTATGCTATAAGCTGTTGCTTGTTAAATAAAACATTACTATTTGGTATAGAGTGCTTGAAACACTAATTTGATCGGGCTTTAGAAATAATATATGTATGTCATGAAGGTATAACAACCTTTGGTGGTGAATGGTTTGTAAACATACTAAAAGCTACTTGGCTTAATTGAAAGGATAATACTAAATGGGATATAAGAATAAAAAAGTAATAGCATTAACTGTTAATTGTGAGGTAAAGTATGGCTAATTATATTCTTAAATATTGGTTTGAACATGGTGGGACATGTATTTGGTCAGTTAATGATTATGCAAAAAACGAGTTCAATTACGCTATTGACAATGATAAATTGCCTATTTCCAAGGATTTAGTTAAAGAGTTGTATGCTCTTGAAGATGAATATCGTGGCTATCTGGATTGGGATTACCCTCCAAATCCGTCACCATGGACACAAAAACAGAAGCAGGATTTTAAAAAACGTGCAAATTTGGTGTATCGAAAATTGACAACTGAATTAGGTAGCGACTATGAAGTTATTAACGAGTTGAACAGATGTATTGAATGAGTTAACTATTTAAATGTTATAATTACTTTACAAACTCATTTTATTGAAGAATTAGGAGGTAGTAATTGAACTTAGATATTAGTTGGTTAGAGCCATGGGATAAATTGCATACAGAAGCATCGTCTTTAGAAAAGGAACTTTATGAAGAGGTGGGAACTTCACACGTTTTATATGGAAAAAAGGTTACAGCAATAGGCAGACGTTTTGACTGCGATGATGTTCTGTTCCAAGTGCATGGTGCGGAATTTAAATATGCAGTTGTACATTTGACTTATTCAACAAAAAGAGAAGAAAATCCTATTTTTCCACACACAACGGTTTATATGGACTTAAATGATTGGATTACCAGAGGTATGATGCCAGATTATTCTGAGTATGCGATTGGTAATTAAGACTAATATATAGGAAGTATTGTTTCTATAGACGATATTAATTTATTTCTCAGATGGAGCATAGAGGAAAAAGCACTTGATAAAAAGACACTAATAAAGCATAAACTTTATCGGGCTTTAAAGGAGTATTGAATATGCAAGATTATAAAGTATGGATAGAAGCTGAAGAGTGGGCAGAAGGTGAATGGAATATTTTAAACGATAACACAGATGTAATAGTAGAATTTACTGATGGTTCATGTTGGGTAGCATCTTTTTTCACTTACAGTAACATTATAAAGCTTACTGAAAAGAATAAAAATACAGGTGAGTGCCTTAGTGGTAAATACTTTTGGTCATCAGATATGATACTAGTAGATGAAGTGAGCATGGAAAGAATTGAAGAGGTCATTAAGGATCTCATTCATGAAGGGGATTTTCAGAGTATATTTTCAAAGCAGTAAGAATAACCATATGTCGGGGGATTTGTGTTGAAGAAAAGTAAAATTATTATTTTTGTAATAAGCTTTGTAATTGCTATTTTTATTATAAGTAGATTATTTGTCTTTATATTTATACCTAATATGCAAAAAGAAAAGGTCATTGATGGTTTTAACCATAACTTTAATAAGTTTGAAAACGTACATAATTATTTAGTTGAAAAGTTCCCCTTTTCACAATGCTATAAGGGTGAAGGAAAAAAGGTGGAGTTGTGTGATTCAGTATTTACTAAAAGTGGAGAAACGAAAAAGGTTAAAGCAGATATTGATGATACCACAGTTCTTCAGCAGATAGAATATATATTTAACACCCTTGACTTTGAGTATATTGAAAATATA
>JAEWST010000113.1 GCA_023398105.1 Bacillota bacterium
ATCAAGATTGGGAGAAATGGCAAAAAATATCCTTTGATATAAAATCCACAAACACAAATGAAGTTAGACTACTTATAGCTGAACAAAGCAAGATTGAAGGAGAAGACGGAGAACACTGGACTTATACAATAAAACCTAGTACCTCTTGGACTACAGTTGAAGTTCCATTTTCAGCTTTTACAAGAAGAATGGATTATCAGCCACCTGCACAGGATAGCAGTGAAACTTTTGACGTATACAAAGTAGGTTCTTTACATTTTATGTATGCTAACGGTAATTCAGGCACTTTAAATATTGATAATGTTAAGTTAGTTGGCTTACCAGAAGGACAAACTACAGGAAAAATTGGAGATGTTAATGCAGATGGCAATGTTGATGCCTTGGATTTTGCATTATTAAAAAAATACTTGCTAGATTCATCTAATAGCATAAATATAAAGAATGCAGACATTAATTTGGATGGAGATATCAATGCCATTGACTTTGCAAAGTTGAAAATGATTTTACTTGGAAACTAATTTCAGAAGCATATTCCACAGATAAGACAATATGTGTAATAGAAATTATGCATATTGTTAAGAAAGGACAGATTGAGAAATCAATCTGTCCTTTCTTATATTAGTTTATTTATAACGAGGCAAGAAAATGTCCCCCACTTCTATTAGTGGCGGGTACCACTTTGGTTATAAGACTACCCTAAAAAATGTGACTTATTAAATAATAATTACATAATTGCTTAAAAATTAGTTTACTTAGTAACAAATTATTGATAAAATTGACAGGTACATACTTTTATTGTGAAAATTTGATTAAAAATAATTGAAGGAAGCAGTTAAGTGAAAAAAGCTTGCACAATGAATAAAAGAATTTTTGTTTTAATTAAATATCGAAGTTATTATTCAGGTATGTTTCTTCTAGCGATCTTGCTAATCCAATTCTAATAATTATTTTGTCAACAAACCCTTGATAAATTTAAACACCCATAGACTAAGTTAATAAAATATTTAATAGACTGAGTACTAATTTTGCTCGAAGTATTTACTGCTATTAATAAGTATGTCGAGTTGAAAAAACAAAGAAAATAATGTAAAATGTAGAAACCAAGGCATTATTTGTTATCGTGTATCTGCTATGTCAGATAACGAGGTAATATAGTGCGATATATTTTGAAAGGGTGGATGCAGTGTTAAACAATGGTTTAGGAATTACCATGATTTTAGTTTCAGTAATATTTGTGTTAGTTACAACATATTATTTGTTCGTGCTATTCAAAGAAATCTTTACAAGAAAGCGTGCATTTCAAGGAAATGGTTTCAAAGGTATCTTAGTTCTTCTCTTTTCTTTCGTGCTTTTAGGAAGTATAGGCTATTGTTTATATAAGGCACCCTATGCACTCTATAATTCTACATGGGCAATGATTGATGAATTTGGACCGTCTTCGTTGATGAATGCAGTGAAGTGCCTAATAGTTGTTATACCTATGTTTTATTTGTATTATATGCTTTCTTATTTCTTTGTTAAAAAGGACGATAAACCATATTTTATGATTATCATTCTCAGTATTTTAAGTGGAATAGGTAATTCTATGGTCGTATTTATCATCAATGCAGCTTTAAGCAGAATAATAAGTGATGAAAGCAGAAGAGCAGGGATTGAAAGTGGTTTATACTTATACTATATTCTTGGTATTGTGCTCTTTACTGTTAGTGCTTATATTGTCAGAAAGAAATTAATACTAATTACCAGTGAACTTGTATATGACAAGAGGATACAAATCATAAATAAGTTAATGCAGGCTCCCTATGAAAAATTTGAAGCACTTGAAGATGGAAATATACACGCAGCACTGAACAATGATACGGAAAATGTAAGTGGCTTTGTTAATGCCTTTGTGAATGGATTAACTGGAGTTATCACCCTTGTTACCTGTTTTATCTATCTAGCAACCATTAATTTACTCGGTATGCTGACGTCTGTTTTAGTTATATGTATTGCTATTGTGGTATTTTTATTTGCTAGCAAGAAAGCAGAAAAGATGTTTGAGAAAAACAGAGACATTCAAAATACGTTTTTTAAGTACATTAATGATATGGTAAAAGGTTTTAAAGAGTTGTACATAAATCAAAGAAAAGGTAAGGAGTTTTCAAAAGATATTAAGAAGAGCTGTGAAGACTATAGAGATACAAGGGTAAACGCTGAATATGAATTTGTCGGCGTATCAATACTAGGTGAGATTCTTTACATTAGTGTAGTGGGTCTAGTAGTTTTCATTTTTCCGTTGCTCTTTCCTAATCTGCAAAATACTTCACTTCAAAACTATGTCCTAGTATACCTGTATATGGGAGGCATTGTTAATCAGGAAATTTTTCTAATTCCTGGTATAATGCGTGTTTTGGTCAGTTGGAGAAGAATTAATCAGTTTATTAAGGATATATCATGCATTGGCAGCGATGATAAGGAAGCTGGCAACGCAGACCATGCAGATAACATGGTGCAAAATAGTAAATTTGACATTAAATTAAAAGATGTTATATTCCAGTATAAGCATCAGAACGGTGAAAAGTTTAGCGTAGGGCCTATCAATTGTGATTTTAACTCAGGAGAAATCATTTTTATTTCTGGAGGAAATGGAAGCGGTAAATCCACATTGGCAAAGCTGATAACAGGCTTGTACACCCCAGATGAGGGTGAAATTTTGATTAATGGGGAAAAAGTCGATTCAGAAACTTTGGGGAGCTACTTTTCAGCAATTTTCAGTGACTATTATCTATTTGATAAAATGTACGGAATTGACTACCAGTCCAAAACAGAGGAAATTCAGAAATATCTTAAAATACTTGGAATTAATGAGAAAGTACAGGTGAAGGATGGTTTATTTAGCAGCATAAAACTTTCAACGGGGCAAAGAAAAAGATTGGCATTATTAGTAAGCTATTTAGAAGAAAGGCCAGCTTATCTCTTTGACGAATGGGCTGCTGACCAGGATCCTGAGTTTAGAAAGTTCTTCTATAAAATACTTCTGCCTGAATTAAAAGCTCGTAATAAAACAATCATCGCCATAACCCATGATGACCGTTATTTTGATGATGCTGACAAGCATATCAAGATGGAAACGGGACAAATATTAGAGTATAAAGTGAAACTAACTACAAGTGCTAAAAACTAAGTTATTAAGACATTTATGTGATAATTTTATATAAAGGGGCAGTAAATATGAGAAAATACTTATTAACAAGTTGTTTGATATTATTATTGGTGTTCTTAGCAGGCTGTGGTGGAGATATACCTGAAATAGCTGGGGACTCAAGTTTTCAAGAAAAAGGGGTCAGCATAGTAAATAAAGGAAATTACTTTAATGTTGAGCTTGATTTTACATGTGGATTGACACGTAATGAGTTGGGTGAAGCTTATGCAAAAGGTATTTTAAAAATGGTGCCCAATTATGAAGCTCTGGTTGATTCATATATAGGAGAGAACCTCACAAGCTATGAAAATAAATATGCAATGTATAGAGTAGAGGATATCAAGCCTCAGGTGAACAAGGAGTATGCAGAAGAAATAGAAGGGATGGCTTCAGTTTTTTCAGGGGGAAGTCACAATGAATTTAAAGATAATAAAATTTCAAAAGATGAATTTTTTCTTTTTAACCTTTTTACCGATGCAGTCCGGGGGACTCAGTGCAGTTATATTTCTGTATATGGTGATGGTTCTGACAATCATAAGAATGTAGTTGCCAGACATCTTGACTGGTATGGAGGGAGCGAAAATCAACTTCCAAAGATACAGGCCTTCATTACTTATAAATACAACGATAAAGAGATATATTCCATCGGCTATTTGGGATATATGGGCATACTAACAGGATTTAACGATAATAAAGTTTTTGCAGGAATTCTTGATGCGGGAACAAATGCTCCTTACTCTTCAGAGGGGAGAAGATCCTACACGTTAGATCTTCGTTTTGCTTTGGAAAATACAAATACCATACAAGAAGCGGCAGAATTTATGCAGGATTCGGCAAAACTCTATTGCTTCAATCACAATATTGGTTTTTCAGATCCAGATACCAGTATTATTTTAGAAAATAATTTTAGCGGAAATGGAGCTGATGGACAAAAGGTCAAACGTGCCATAAGAACAGAAGATTCCAAATTAAATAAAAATGTTTCTTGGGGAATTAAGAATTCCATTGCGGCAGTCAATTCCTTCATTCTTTATGGCAATAATGATAACCATAGCAGCAACAAGTACAACACGAAAAGATGGAATAATATAAAAGAACAACTTCAGAATAAGGGGGAAACCGTATCCTTTGAAGAACTAAAAGAGGTTGCCTGCTATAACAATGGCTCACCTGGAACTTTTTCTGAATCTGGAGATATATATAATAAAATGACTCTCCAAATGGTTGTTTTCCAACTAGACACATTAGAGCTTGAAGTCTATTTTAGACCAAAGAATATAAGAAAGAATCCTAATAAACCAGTTTTTGAGAAAATAACAGTATACTGATAACAAGATTTTTAGTACTTTTTAATTTTAGGAGGGAGTAAATGAACAACTATAAAACATTAACTGAACTGTTCATTTCTAGAAAAAATGAGGAACAAAAGGGGATTACATTTATACTGAGTGACACCAACGAGAAATATATTTCTTATAAAGAACTATATTATACATCTCTAAAACTTTTATATCACTTCCAGAAATCTGGATATAAAAGGGGAGATGAGGTCATTTTCCAAATTGATGATAATGAAAGGTTTATTTATTCTTTCTGGGCATGTATTCTTGGAGGAATGATTCCGGTACCCATTACAACGGGAAGTAACGATGAGCATAAAATGAAACTGTTTAAAATCTGTGACATATTAAATAATCCCAAAATCATAGCGACAGCCGAATTTTTTGAAAAGCTGTGTGTGTATGCAGAAAAAAATAATATAAGTGATAAAATAGAGAGTTTAAAAAGAAGTGCAATTTTTCTAGAAGAGGTTATACAAACTGAGAAGGATGGAGAAATTTATACTTCTCAATCCAATAATATTGCGTTTATTCAATTTTCTTCAGGTTCTACAGGTGATCCCAAAGGTGTTATTATTACTCATGATAATGTATTAGTAGACCTCAATGCCGTTTTGCAATGGGATCAGATTGGACCTAACGATATCGGATTAAACTGGATGCCACTTACACATGATATGGGTCTGATTGGTACACATATAAAGGGTATACTGGCATGTATGAACCAATATAACATAAATACAGCTCTTTTTATAAGACATCCTTCCCTATGGATTCAGAAGGCTAGTGAACATAAGGCAACAATTCTATATTCTCCAAACTTTGGATATAAACATTTTCTTAAATTCTATCATGCTGACGACAAAAAAAACTGGGATTTATCAAGTATCAGGTTAATCTATAACGGAGCAGAACCTATTTCTTTGGATTTATGCAATGAATTTTTAGATAGTATGTCTGTCTATGGGCTAAAAAGAAATGCAATGCATCCAGTGTATGGTCTTGCGGAGGGTACAATTGCAGTTGCTTTTCCGAAAACAGGTGAGGATTTGAGCTTCCACGTTTTAAATCGCAATCATCTCAAAGTGGGCGAAACTATCGTAGAAACAAGCAAAGAAGATAAAGATGCAGTAATTTTTGTGGATGAGGGCTATCCCATATACAATTGCTATGCACGCATTTGTGATGAGGAAAATCAAGATATTGGTGAGAATAAGATTGGCTATGTTCAAATTTCGGGAGGAAATGTTACATCTGGATACTATAATAATAAAAAGGCAACGGAGCAAACCATAACAGCGGATGGATGGCTAAATACTGGTGATTTGGGCTTTATTAAGGAAAAGAGGCTCACCATAACTGGGCGAGCAAAGGATGTCATATTTGCTTCAGGGCAAAACTATTATTCTCATGACATAGAACGTATTGGAGAAGGTGTAGAGGGTATTGAACTGGGGAAAATAGTTGCAGTTGGTGCATTCAACGAAAACCGCAAAGGTGACGATTTGATTTTGTTTGTTATACATAAGCAAAAGCTTGAAAACTTTATTCCTATTGTCAATAGTTTAAAAAGAGTTATAAACGAGAAAATCGGCATTGAAGTTGCACATGTTATTCAAGTGAAAAATATACCTAAAACCACCAGTGGGAAAGTTCAGCGTTATAAACTTAGAGATAGCTTTATGAGAGGTGAATTTGAACTAGTTAAACATGAAATAGAGCGCTTACTTTTAGAGAATTTTGAGAAAAGAGAATATATACAGCCAAACAGCAATACTGAGAAAGAATTGGCTCAAATATGGAGTGATGTATTAAACATAAAACAGGTTGGTATTCGTGATGATTTCTTTGCTTTAGGTGGAAATTCTTTGCATATCACACAAACCATATCTAGAATCAGAGATTCCTTTGGAATTGAATTGGAACAGGGAGAGATTTTTGAAAGCCCTGACATAGAGCAATTGGCAAAGAAACTAGAACTTTATAATAAGAACCAACAAGGAAGGTTTGAACTTATTAAAAGAACTTCAGTAGGAAAGAATAGGCTGCCTCTTTCATTTGCACAACAAAGGCTTTGGTTTTTGGATGGCTTAAATTCAGAAAGCCCGCAATACAACCTATATACTGGGTTAGTATTAAAGGGAAGCCTAAAAAAAGAAGTTCTTATAAAAAGTTTTAATGCTTTGATAAGACGACATCAGGTTTTACAGGTTTCATTTACAGAAGAGAATGGACAGCCTGTTCAGGTATTAAACAACGATGCCAAAATGTCTATGGAATATGTTAACCTTTTAGATACTTCAGCGAATGAAAAACTGTTAAAAGCATCAGACATTGCCAAAGAATGTGTTTCAAAACCCTTCGTATTGGAAAAGGCTCCACTTCTAAGGGGCATGCTCATCGAAATGGAGGAAGAGGAACATCTACTTGTTTTAGCAATACACCACATAATTTTTGATGGTTGGTCTTTTGGCATTCTTTTAAAAGAGCTTAATTTTTACTATGAAGCATTTCTAAATGATAAAAAAGATAGATTATCTTTAGAAGAATTACCTCTACCTGATATTCAGTATGCAGATTATGCACAGTGGCAGATTGAAAAGCTAAAAGAGGGAAGCCTAAAAAAACAAATTGAGTATTGGAAACAAAAACTAAGTGGAAAGCTTCCTGTTTTGGACTTGCCGCTGGATAATCAAAGACCACCTGTCCAGACCTATAAGGGAGCAAAATTCACCTGTACAATTTCTGAAGAATTGGTGAATAAGCTACAGCTTTATGCAGGGAAAGAGAAGGCAACTCTTTTTATGGTGCTGCTTGCGGCATTTAAACTCATGCTTTATAGGTATTCAGGACAATTAGATATTGTTGTAGGTTCACCTATTGCTAACAGGAATAGGAAAGATATAGAGGGTTTAATTGGCTTCTTTACAAATAACATTGTTTTACGTACTACATTCTCCAGTGATATTAATTTTAATGAGTTTTTAAGACTTATAAAAAATGTAACTTTAGAAGCATATGAAAATCAGGATGTTCCCTTTGAAAAGCTTGTAGAAGAGCTTCACACAGAACGTGATATGAGTAGAAATCCTCTATTTCAGGTGTTATTTGGTTTGCAGAATTTGTCACTGCCACACATGGAATTTTCTGAACTCAGTGTTTCAACAAAGGATCTAGATGCAGGATATGCAAGATTCGATCTTGCCGTTGACGTTCGAGAATCAGGCGGTAGTTTGCTTGTAGATTTTGAATATAATACAGAGTTATTTAATGAAGACACAATCATGCGGATGGCTGGTCATTATAAACAATTATTAACGAATATTTTGAAAAATCCAGAAGCTAAGCTGGATAATTTTGAAATGCTTACTATAGAGGAGAAAGATACCCTCATTAATATATGGAATGATACAAAAGAAGATTATGCCGACAAGGTTCAAAGTTTGGTGGAATTATTTACAGAACAAGCAAAAGAAACACCAAAGGCACTAGCTGTTGTGTGTGATAAACAGCACTTGACTTATCAGGAGTTGGAAATCGAATCAAACCGATTGGCTAATTATCTAATTTCAAATGGAGTGGGAGCGGAATGTATTGTCGGTATCTATATGGAGCGCTCGGTAAATATGCTTGTTGGGTTGCTGGGCACACATAAAGCTGGAGGGGCATACCTTCCGATGGATCCTGTCTTCCCAAGAGAACGAATTGCGTTTATGTTGGAGGATGCAAAGGTAAATATTATACTGTCAGAAAGTATGCTTGCAGAAACTTTACCGCAGAATGCTGCCAAAGTCATCTGCCTTGATTCAGAAAAAGATACTATAGCAAAGTATAGTTCTGACAAGCCAAGTAGAAATTATGAAGGGCATTATTTAGCTTATTTAATATACACTTCTGGTTCTACAGGAAATCCCAAAGGAGTTCAGATTGAGCAACGTGCTCTTATTAATTTCCTTTTATCAATGGAAATAAAGACTGGAATTTGTGAGAAAGATGCACTTTTAGCTGTTACAACACTATCTTTTGATATTGCAGGACTTGAAATGTACCTGCCACTGATTTGTGGTGCCAAAGTAGTTATTGCAAAGAGAGATGAAGTTACTGATGGTAGTGCTTTAATGGAGATTATAAATCAGCAGAATATTACCATCATGCAGGCTACTCCTGCTACGTGGAAACTTTTAATTGAAGCAGGCTGGAAAGGTAATAAAGACCTAACAGTATTATGCGGTGGAGAAGCCCTGCCCCGAGATTTAGCAAATCAGCTTCTCGATAGATGTAAGACCCTTTTAAATGTTTATGGACCTACTGAAACAACTATATGGTCTACATTGGATTGTATTGATTCAAAAGCTGGAGAGATATTTATAGGTAAACCTATTGCCAATACTCAGGTTTATGTGGTAGACAGGGCAATGAATCCTGTTCCCGTAAGAATACCTGGTGAATTGCTTATTGGCGGGGATGGGCTGGCAAGAGGGTATTTAAATCTACCTGAATTAACCCGTGAAAAGTTTATTAAGGATAACTTCAGTGGGAATAAAGGGGCTCGATTGTATAGAACGGGAGATTTAGTCAGGTTTACTAGGGACGGCAATATAGAGTTTGTAGGACGTATAGATAATCAGGTGAAAATCAGGGGCTTTAGGATAGAATTAGGCGAAATTGAGACTTTGTTAAACCTTAACCCATCAATCAAAGACTGTGTGGTTGATGCAAAAGAAGTGATTGCAGGTGAAAAAACGCTGATTGCTTACATAATTCCTGTGTCGGAACAGACTGAGGAGGACTTAAGCTTCGAAAATCTTCGTAAAAGCTTAAAGGAAAAGCTTCCTAATTATATGATTCCATCTAGCTTTATGTTTATAAAATCTTTTCCGATGACACCTAATGGGAAGATTGACAGAAAAGCACTGCCTTTGCCTGAAAACATAAGACCACAATTATCAACCCAATATACAGCACCCTCTGATAAGCTGGAAGAATTGATCACAAGGATTTGGCAGGAAGTTTTGCACCTAGAAAGAATAGGTGTTAACGACAATTTCTTTGATATGGGCGGTCATTCTTTACTTTTGGCACAGGTTAGAAGCAAAATTAGTAATGTGCTTCATAAAGAAGTATCTATAATGGATCTCTTTAGGTACCCTACAATAAGTACTCTTTCTAGATTCCTACAGACTGGAAAAAATCCTAAACTAGGAGAGACCTATAAACAAGTGACTTCTTTTGACAAGAAGGATACAGATGTTGCAATCATAGGTTTGAGTGGAAGATTCCCAGGCGCAGCAAATCTTCAGGAATTTTGGGATAACCTATGCAATGGGGTTGAATGCATTTCCCGTTTTACAGACGAGCAGGTATTAGAGGAAGGGGTAGATCCAGAACTATTAAAAAAGCCAGACTATGTAAAGGCTTGGGGTGTACTCAATGATGTTGATAAATTTGATGCAAACTTCTTTGGATACAATCCAAGAGAAGCTGAGGTTTTAGATCCACAACAGAGGATATTCCTAGAGGAATGCTGGAAAGCATTTGAAACGGCTGGTTATGACTCGGAGCGCTATCAGGGGAAAATAGGTGTATATGCCAGTGTGGGAATGAATCATTATATGCAGAACATTAAAGATAGCCGAGGTTCCCAAGGTTTAGCCAGTGATTACCAGATTATGACCAGCAATGATAAAGATTTTTTGGCTACACGTATTGCTTATAAAATGAATCTTGAAGGTCCAGCTTTAACGGTGCAGACTGCTTGTTCATCTTCTCTTGTTGCTGTTCATCTAGCATGTCAGAGCTTATTCAATGGGGAGTGTGATATGGCTTTGGCGGGTGGTGTGAGTATTAGACTCCCTCAAAAGTCAGGCTACTTATATCAGGAAGGGATGATTTTATCTCCAGATGGTCATTGCCGAGCTTTTGATGAGCAAGCAAAAGGAACAATAGGCGGAAATGGAACTGGTGTGGTTGTTTTAAAACGACTTCAGGATGCAATTGCTGATGGGGATGATATCAGTGCTGTTATCAAAGGTACAGCCATCAATAACGATGGGGCATTAAAAATAGGATATACTGCTCCTAGAATAGATGGTCAAGCCAAAGTAATTGAAGAAGCACAGTTAAATGCTGGTGTTGAGCCAGAAACTATTACATATATTGAAGCACATGGTACAGGAACTCCATTAGGAGATCCTATTGAAATAGAAGCCTTGACCCAAGTATTTAATCAAAGGACTGATCAAAAAGGTTTTTGTGCCATAGGATCTGTAAAAACAAATATCGGACACCTTGATGCTGCATCAGGTGTAACGGGCTTAATTAAAACAGTATTATCCCTCCGCAATAAAAAGATACCCCAAAGCCTTAATTTCAAGAGTCCAAATCCAAAGATTAATTTCAATGGAAGCCCATTTTATGTAAATGAGTTTTTGACCGAGTGGAAAAATAGCAATGGTCCATTGAGAGCAGGAGTTAGTTCATTTGGCATCGGTGGCACTAATGCTCATGCTGTGCTAGAAGAGGCTCCGGAAGTTTACAGTGATAAAAATAATC
Organism: Bacillota bacterium; assembly: GCA_023398105.1. Classification (GTDB taxonomy): domain Bacteria; phylum Bacillota; class Clostridia; order Acetivibrionales; family DSM-1351; genus Ruminiclostridium. The sequence continues at coordinate 11,077 of JAEWST010000113.1, forward strand.
ATTCTGAGGTATTATTGGTTTTCTCTGCAAAGAGTAACAAAGCTTTGGATAGGATGACTGCTAATTTTGTGGATTTCTTGAAAGCAAATAAAGAGATTAACCTTGCTGATGTGGCTTATACCTTGCAGATGGGACGAAGGGAATTTGAATTTAGAAGGTTTGTAGTAGGTACATCGGTTGAAAATGCATTACAACTTTTAGAGAAGAATATAAATGAAGCTAAAGCAACAGATGCTGGAGCTTTAACTATTGATGAGCCAGCAAAATATTCATTAGAACAGCTTGGAAACCTATGGATTGTTGGAAATAAGGTGAATTGGAGCAAGCTTTATAAAAAAGAAAAGCGGAAAAGGGTAGCACTTCCGAACTACCCCTTTGATGGACAGTCTTATTGGGTTAAGAAGGATAAAACAGTCGATGCTGTGAAAGACCTTAAAAGCCAAGCCCAAAGAGCTGAACTTTCTGAATGGTTCTATACACCTGTTTGGAAGCAGTCTGTGAAAAATGGTGACTATTCAATTGCAAAAGAAGGCACTGGGAAAGAAGTATTGCTTGTATTGCTTGATAAAAATATTTTTACCCATGCTTTTATAAAAAGACTAACAGAGGAATATACTGACACATATGTAGCATTAAGTGCAGAGCAATTCACTAAAACTGGAAGCAATCAATATACAATCAATATTGATGATTCAAAGGACTATGAACGCTTATTGAGGGAATTATCCGAAATGGGTAAAACACCTACAAAAGTGATTAACTTGCTCGGGTTATTAGAAAATACAAGTATTGGATCACTAGAACAGAACCTTCAATGTGGGAGAAGTTTATTTTATAGCATGATGTTCTTGGCACAAGCCATTGGAAGATGTGGAATTACTACTCCTGTACAAATAAAGGTAATCACAAACAATTCTCAAAGGGTGTTTAACGAAAGACCTATATATCCTGAGAAAGCGTTGCACCTTGGAGCTTGTAGGGTTATTCCTAGAGAGTATCCTAATATAAAGTGTAGTAGTATTGACTGTATCTTACCTGAGGCTGATTCTTTGGAGGAGCAGGAAGATTTAACAGAACAATTAATTGCAGAAATTACTACACAAACAGAAGAGGGGATTGTAGCTTATCGAGGCTTGAGCCGCTGGACACAGGAGTTCGAAAAAATGGAACTTGTGAAAGCTAATAATTCACCTATAAAAATTAAAGAGAAGGGTGTTTATCTCATTACTGGCGGTTTGGGAGGAATAGGACTTGTTTTGGCGGAGTATCTCGCACGAGAAGCAAAGGCAAAATTAGTTTTGGTAGGCCGTTCTGAATTTCCAGATGTAGAGCAGTGGGAGCAGTGGATTACTACCAACCACAAGAAAGATACCATATCAAGGAAAATTAATAAATTAAAACAATTACTGGCTATGGGTTCAGAAATCTATGTCTGTCAGGCAGATGTTGCTAATTTGGAGCAGGTTGGCTCTTTACGTGAAAAGATAATTAACAAGTATGGAACCATTGATGGAGTAATACATGCAGCAGGAAGCCCAGGCGGTGGAATGATTCAGCTCAAAAAGAAAGAGCAAGCGGAACAAGTGCTTTTACCCAAGGTACAAGGTGCACAGTTCCTTTATAGGGCAATGAAAGAAGATAACCTTGACTTTATGATATTCTGCTCTTCATTAAATGCAATTACTGGTGGGTTTGGACAAGTAGATTACAGTGCAGCCAATGCTTTTCTAGATGCTTTCGCACATAGCTATGACAGCAAGCGGGGCACCCGTCTAGTTTCTATAAACTGGGATAGATGGCCTGGAGTAGGAATGGCTGCTGGAAACGGAATGGGGACAGCTTCAGAAGAAGAAATACACCCTCTTATAGGAAAATGTATTTTGGAACAGCCAGAAAAAGTGATTTACTCACAGGAGCTATCGCCTGAAAAGAATTGGGTATTATCAGAGCACCTTGTGTTAGGAGTACCGACCATAGCTGGAACTACATACTTGGAAATGGCAAGAGCGGCATTTGAGGATACAACAGGAGAAACAAATGTTCAAATATCCGATGTCCTCTTCTTAAATCCTATGGCAGTAAGGATAGGTGAGAAAAGGAAAGCTTATACCCTGTTAAATAAAAATGGAGAGGCTTATGATTTCCGTATTATAAGCCAAGAAAGCGGTGCACAGGAGGATAAGGGAAATTGGCTAGAACATGCTAGGGGAAAAATTAGCTGCTTTTCTAGTTTAGAAAGTAAAACATTTAAAATATGGGAGTTAAAAGAAAAGTGCTCCGAGAAGACAGTGTATTCATCTGAAGAACAGCAAAAGCTTTCGGAAGAATTCATTAGCTTTGGAAATCGGTGGAGAAATCTTAAGAGATTCTCTCATGGTGAAACGGAAGGTTTCGTTGAGCTTGGACTGGCTGAGGACTATGTTTCTGATCTCAATAGCTACAAAATTCATCCTGCTATGCTGGATATGGCTACGGGTGCAGTAAGACTGGTAGCTGGGGGGAATTATTTGCCTTTTTCTTATGAAAAAATTGAAATAAAAGAGCCAATGCCTGAAAAGATTTATAGCTATATTCGATTTAAGAATGGCTACAATTCATCCCAGGAAATAATAACCTGCGATATAGACATTTTGGGAGAAAAAGGGAACCGGATTATTGGGATTATCAATTTCTCAATGAAATTGATAGATGAGACAGCTGCTGCAAACATCAAGAGCAGGAATCAAGCGGGATTGCAGCAAGGCGACGAGGTTGCTTTTATTAGAAAGTTGGTAGAGCAAAGGCTAGGTAGCAAGACAGGAATATTAAATGAAGGTATTCTTCCTACAGAGGGGCAGGAGGCATTCGGGCATATACTTCATGGTTGCTTTACACCTCAAATCATTGTTTCAACGAAAGGCATAATGGTTGCTATTGAGCAAGCAAACTATTTTGAACAAGCTGGTATCAAAAATACCGTTGAAGATACTGAGGCTTCAAAGGAAAGGCATCCTAGACCCGAGCTGGAAAACGAGTATGTGCGTCCAAAAAATGATACAGAAAGGAAACTAGCAGAACTTTGGCAGGAGGTTTTGGGGATTGATAAAGTAGGAATTCAAGATGACTTTTTTGCATTAGGTGGAGATTCATTACTATTAATACAGTTCCATACAAAATTAAAAGAAAGGTTTGAAACAGATGTTGCTGTAGTAGACCTTTACAAATATAATACTGTCGCATCACTGGCAGGCTATTTAAATAATGATAATAAAGAAGAGTTGCAGCCAGTCTTTGAAGAAGTCAACAGCAGGGTTAACAAACAGTTGGAATTGATGAAACAGAGAAGACAGCATCATAACAAAAAAAGGGGTGGTATTTGATGAGTAATTTTGATGAGAGTAATTTTGGCGAAAGTGATGGGATGGGTGCAATTGCCATCATTGGAATGGGTGGACGCTTACCCGGAGCAGCGAATTTGGAGGAATTTTGGCAAAACCTTTATAATGGAGTAGAATCTATTAAGTTTTTTAAACGTGATGAGCTACTAAAAATGGGTATAGATGAGAATTTATTGGATAATCCGAGATTTGTACCAGCAGATGCTATTCTAGACGGAATGGATTTATTTGATGCAGCTTTCTTTGACTATTCTGCCAGAGAAGCTGAAATCATGGATCCGCAACACCGTCTGTTCCTTGAGACAGCATGGGAGGTACTAGAAAGTGCTGGGTATAATTCAGAGCTTTATACAGGGAGAGTAGCTGTATATGGTAGTGCAAATTTAAGCGGCTACATGATACGAAATCTATATTCCAATCCTGGATTGGTAGATACATTAGGATCATTTAAAATTATGCTGGCAAACGGGCAGGATTTTTTAGCTACAAAGGTATCCTACAAAATGAACCTGACAGGACCTAGTGTGAATGTAAATACCCTGTGTTCCTCATCTCTTGTGGCTCTCCATGATGCATGCCAAAATCTTTTGAATTTTGGATGCGATCTTGCATTAGCTGGGGGAGTAAGCTTTCAGGTTTCAAGAAATGAAGCCTTTTTCTACCAAGAAGGAGGAATTGGCTCTTCCGATGGTCATTGCCGTGCTTTTGATTCCAAAGCAAATGGAACAGTCAGCGGAAGCGGTCTTGCAATTGTTGCATTAAAAAGGCTAGAAGATGCTATTGCAGATGGAGACCATATTCATGCAGTTATTAAGGGTACAGGTATCAATAATGACGGTTCTCAAAAGAACAGTTATACAGCTCCAAATGTTGATGGACAGGCAGAGTGTATTGCGGAAGCCATTGCTATGTCAGGTGTAAATCCCGAAACCATTACCTATATAGATGGTCACGGTACAGGTACAGACCTTGGAGACCCCATTGAAATTGCTGCCTTAACAAAAGCTTTTCGCTCTTATACAAAGAAAAAACAATTTTGTGCCATTGGCTCGGTAAAAACTAATATTGGACATCTTGTAAATGCAGGTGGTTTGGTAAGTTTATTGAAAACAGTGCTTTCCATGCAAAATAGAGTGATTCCACCAAGTCTTAATTTTGAAGAGCCAAATCCCAAAATTGATTTTGAGAACAGCCCATTTTATGTAAATACAGGATTAGCCGATTGGAAAACAGAGGGGTTCCCATTAAGAGCAGGGGTTAGTTCTTTTGGAATAGGTGGAACTAATACTCATGTTATTTTAGAGGAAGCACCAGAGGTGGAAGCATCCGAAGTTTCAAAGAGACCATGGCAGATTATTTCTTTATCAGCCAAGACAGGTACGGCTTTGGAAAAGATGACTAGCAATCTTATCCACTTTGCTAAGAGCAATCCAGATGCAAAGCTTGCAGATGTTGCATTTACATTGCAAGTAGGAAGAAGGAATTTTAATCACCGAAGAGTTTTGATTTGTAGAGACATGAAGGATTTAATAGACAAATTTGAAAATATGTCCTCTACAAGTGTTTTTACATACTTCCAAAAACCTAAAGTTCAGACAGTTGTGTTCATGTTCCCGGGAGAAGGGGAATATGTCAATATGGGTGCAGAGCTATACAAAACGGAAAATAATTTTAGGAATACAGTGGATAAGTGCTGTGAAATTCTGCAATATATAACAGGTAGTGATACAAGGAATATTCTTTACCCAACTGAAGCTAATAAGGAAAGGGCAGCAATACAAATATCTGATGGCAGAATAGGGAGAGGAATTCTCTTTGCTGTTGAATATGCCTTAGCTCAGTTATGGATGAAATGGGGGGTTGAGCCTAAATGTATGCTTGGACAGGGTATTGGAGAAATAGTTGCTGCTTGCATATCAGGAGTATTGTCTATTGAAGATGCTTTGAAACTAGCTGTTTCAGAAGATAGTAGCCTTCCAGAAACAGTAGCTAAGATAAGTAATGGTAAAGCTAATATACCATTTATCTCGTGCATAACTGGAGCCTTGATAACTGATACCGAGCTTGCAAGCCCTGATTACTGGATACGTCAAAGAGGTTCTTTCAGGTTTGATGACGGTTTAAAGGAAATAATGAAAGATACTGATCAAATTCTACTAGAGCTTGGTCCTGGAAACAAATTGACTATTGAAGCTGATAAGTATAAAAATGAGGGCGTTCAACAGCCTATCTTATATTCAATGCCTGCTAAGGGTGAAGGAACTTCCGATTGTGAAGCTTTATTCAAATGCTTGGGAATGTTTTGGAATGTGGGAGGAAGAGTGGATTGGAATCGATTCTATGTTGAAGAAAAGCGCCACCGAATTCCATTGCCAACCTATCCTTTTGAGAGGCAGCGTTATTGGATAGAGCCAGGAAAACAGGGCGCATCAAAACCTGATGTGTTAATTTCCAAAAAAGAGGATATTACAAGTAGTATTACTGACTCGGAATTTAAGGAAGCATCTATTACCATCACTTTAAATCTGGATGAGCAAAACCAGACAAACAGCAATGAAGAACAAAAGAAACAGCTAGAGGAATTTTTTGCTTTGAAGGAACGCTTGGAAGAGTTAACTAAGGAATTAAATGGTAGCTGCACAAAAATAGATGTGTCTCCTTTAGGTCTTAAGAAAAATAGTAGTGAAGGGCAATTTGGCGATGTAAGTAATGGAAAGCTTAAAAAGAGGTCTCGTCCTGATTTGGAGTCAGCTTATGTGGCACCTACCAATGAAGTAGAAACTGCTATTATCGAAAAATGGCAGGAGGTTCTTGGTTTTGACAAAATTGGAATCCATGATGACTTTTTTGAACTGGGCGGACACTCATTGATAGCTGCTGCAGTTGCGACAGACCTCAGCAAGAAATTTAATGTTCAGATACCTATGAGAGAATTATTTGAAACTACAACAGCAGCAGGCATTGCACAATTGATTGAGACATTCCGCTGGGCAACAGAAGGTGTAAAAGAGGAAGCCTTCAGTGAAGATCTTGAAGGTGGAACTATTTAACAGGAGGGAATATGTCTATTATTGAATTTTTATCCAAGTTGAGAAAACTTGATATAAGACTTTGGTTAGAAAATGATGCACTCCAGTATCAGGCTCCTAAAGGTGCAGTAACAAAGGAATTACTTCTCGAAATAAAAAACAGAAAAGATGAAATAATTAGCTTTTTAAGACAGGTGAATATAGAGGCACATATAAACAGAGAACCTATTCCAAAAGCATCAAAAAAAGATGTACAGGGAATACCGCTGTCTTTTTCACAGCAGTCTATGTGGTTCTATAGTCAGATTACAAAGGCAAACCCTGTATTCAATATTTCCAATGCAGTTAAAATGAGCGGAACACTTCACAAAGAGATTCTTATTAAGTCTTTAAAGGAAGTAATTGCGAGGCATGAATCGTTGAGGACAACTTTTAAAAATGTTGACGGAAGCCCCGTTCAAGTTATTAACCCTTCAGTTGAAGTGACCTTGCCTGAGATGGATTTGCGTCACATTCCGCAGAAGGAACAGGAACAATATCTTAATAAATGCTTAAAGGAAGAAGCAAGATTTATTTTTAACCTTGAAAAAGGGCCACTATTCCGTTTTTGCCTTTTTGTCACAGGAGAAAATGAATATGTATATTCCATGGTTATCCATCATATTATTTCGGATGCATGGTCTAATGCTATTTTTGTTGGGGAGTTATTCAGGTTTTATGAGGCAATCTTAAAAGGAGAGAATTTGAAGCTTCCAGAGCTGCCTATTCAATACTCTGACTATTCTTTTTGGGAAAGAGACTGGCTCAAGGGTGAAGCACTTGAAGAATTAATGAGTTACTGGAGAAAGCAATTGGCAAATCCAATAACCATACAGCTTCCCACTGATTTTCCAAGACCTAAAGTGCAGACTTATGAGGGAGGCTTTGAACCTCTATCTATATCAAAGTCTTTGACAGAGAGGCTGAAAGCCATTTGTAACAAGGAAGGCACTACCCTTTTTATGATAATCCTTGCGGCATTTCAGACATTACTTTACCGATATTCCAATCAAACAGATATATTCACAGGTACTGTTGTTGCAAATAGGAACAGGAACGAAGTTAAGGAGCTAGTAGGTTTTTTCATGAATACCCTTGTTCTTCGTTCCGATTTTGACGGGAATCCCAGTTTTATTGAGGTTTTACGCAAGCTAAAGAACATGACACTGGATGCTTATACATATCAGGAATTGCCTTTTGACAAGCTGCTTGAAGAATTGAAACCTGAACGTGATGTTAGCAGAACTCCACTATTTCAAACTATGCTAATATTTCATAATACACAAAAAGTTGAGTTGGAGTTGCCAGGTTTAAAAATGAAGCAAATTGATGTGGAAAGTGGTATGGCTCCTTTTGATTTGAGGTTGCAACTGGCTGAAGCAGAGGATGAAATTAAAGGTGGATTTGATTATAATTCAGCTCTCTTTAAGAATTCAACCATAAAAAGATTGGGCGTTCATTTATTGAATGTTCTTGAAGCAATATCGTTAGTTCCAGAAGAAAAAGTGTCAGATATTGTCCTGCTTACTCAGGAAGAACAAAATCAGATTTTAATGGAGTTCAATAGTACGAAAGGGGATTATCCTAGAGATAGATTGATACATGAATTCTTTGAAGAAAACGCTTTTAATTATCCTGAGAACGTTGCAGCAATATTTGAAAACCAACATCTTACATATCTTGAACTGAATGAGAAATCCAACCAGTTGGCAAGGCTACTTCGTGCAAAAGGCGTTCAAAGGGATAGTATCATTGGAATTATGTTAGAGCGTTCTATTGAGATGATTATAGGTATAATGGCTATAGAAAAAGCGGGAGGAGCATACCTTCCTATTGATCCCCATTATCCGAAGGATAGAATTAATTATATTTTAGAAGATAGCGGAGTAAATCTGTTGCTTTCTCATAGAAAATTTAGTTCAATCGAAGTGAATGAAAATATAAATAGAATATTCTTGGAAGACCAGTCCTTATACGAAGGAGACAGTTCTAATTTGCAGAGGATTACTGAGCCTCAGAACTTGTCTTACGTGATATATACATCAGGTTCTACTGGGAAACCCAAGGGGACACTCATTGAGCATCACTCTTTGGTAAACAGACTTAACTGGATGCAAAAAAGATATCCGATTGGATCAAAAGATATTATCCTGCAGAAAACACCATTTACTTTTGATGTCTCTTTGTGGGAAATGTTTTGGTGGTCGATGAAAGGAGCGAGGGTATGTTTCCTTGAGCCAGGTGCTGAAAAGGACCCCGGGATGATTGTAAAAGCAATTGAAAAGAACGCTATTACAGTGTTGCACTTTGTACCTTCAATGCTGAATTCATTTTTAGAATATATAAATGACACTGGTGAAGTTGAGAGAATTGCAAGCTTAAAACAGGTTTTTGCCAGCGGTGAGGCTTTGACACCTGCACAGGTTAGACTTTTTAAGCGTCTACTTGCGAAGAATGGTACAAAATTGGCAAACCTCTATGGTCCGACCGAAGCAACAGTAGATGTATCCTATTTTGATTGTATTACGACAGAAGATCTAGATATTATTCCTATTGGAAAGCCAATTGACAATATTAAGCTGTATATTATGGATAATAAAATGCACCTCCAACCTATTGGAGTAGCTGGAGAGTTATGTATTGCAGGTGAAGGCTTAGCAAGAGGATATTTAAATCGCCCCGAATTAACTGATGATAAATTTGTTCCCAATACACTTGAGCCAAATAAAAAACTGTACCGTACTGGTGATTTGGCAAGGTGGCGAGAAGATGGAAATATTGAGTATCTTGGAAGAATGGATTTTCAGGTCAAAATTAGGGGGCTTCGGATTGAACTGGGAGAGATTGAAAGGGTGCTTCAAGATAATCCCGCTGTTAAAGAATGTATAGTGACTGCCTGGGAAAAACAGTCTGGCAACATGCATCTGGTAGGATATATAGTGCGTGAAAAAGGGATGGATGTAGAATCTGGAGAGCTTCAAGCTTTCCTTGAAAAGGCATTGCCTGAATATATGGTTCCCCGTATTTATGTTTATGTTGATACCATGCCTTTATCAACAAATGGAAAAGTTAATCGTAAAGCACTGCCAGTACCTGTATTGGATAGCAAAACTGAATTTGTGGCTCCTCGAAATGAGGTGGAAAATATTCTGACAAATATATGGAAGGAAGAGTTAGGAATCGAAAATGTTGGTGTAAATGATAACTTCTTTGAAATTGGTGGTCACTCATTGCTTTTAACAAGGGTTCACAGCCGTTTGAACAAGCAGTTCCAACGAGAGTTTTCGTTAATTGACTTATTTACACACTCTACAATTAGTGCTCTTGCTAAATATGTTACAGCAGATAATGAAAAAGAAACCTTCCTTATGAATGATGATAGAATAAAGAAACAAAAGGAAGCAAAAAGAATGAGAAAACAAATGCTTAGGAGGTAGAAAAAATGGCTGAACAACCTATACAAGACGCTTTGGAAGGAGTAGCAATTATCGGAATGTCAGGGCGTTTTCCAGGAGCCCAAAATATAAATGAATTTTGGGAAAAGCTAAAAGACGGTAAGGAATGTATTACCTATTTTTCAAAGGAGGATGCAAGGGCTTGCGGGGTTGATGAGGAAAGTATTAATGATCCTAACTATGTTTTTGCAGCGGGTATACTAGAAGATATTGAGCTTTTCGATGCAGGCTTTTTCAGTTTAAACCCTAAAGAAGCAGAAAACCTTGATCCTCAGCAAAGGCTATTTTTGGAATGCTCCTATGAAGCACTGGAAGATGCTGGATACTCTTGTAATCAATATGATTATCCAATCGGTGTTTATGCGGGCAGTAATATGAGCTATTATTTTCTGTACCACCTCTTTAACAAGCTAGGTGTAAAAGATGATCTAGCTATTGCAGTAGGTAACGACAAAGATTATGTGGCTACTAGGGCTTCCTATGAATTTAACTTAAAAGGACCCAGCATCAATGTTCAATCAGCCTGCTCAACTTCTATGACTGCCGTTGCAATGGCGTATGAGGGATTACTAAACTATCACTGCGATATGGCTATTGCAGGAGGAGCTGGAATAAAATTGCCTCAGAAATCAGGGTATTTATACCAAACGGGCTTTATCGGCTCACCCGATGGGCATACGAGGCCTTTTGATGCAGATGCCTATGGAACGGTTTTTACCAGTGCCGTTGGTGTTATTCTTTTAAAGCGTGTGGAAGATGCCATACGTGACGGAGATCACATTTATGCAGTAATTAAGGGGATGGCTGTCAATAATGATGGCTCTACAAAGGTTGGATTTACAGCACCTAGCAGAGAAGGCGAAGCGGAGGTAATTGCAGCAGCTCAAAATCTTGCGGGGGTGCATCCAGAAGATATTAGTTATATTGAAGCCCATGGTACAGGCACAGCTTTAGGTGATCCTATTGAAATATCTGCACTTAACATGGTGTTTGAACAATATACAAACAAAAAATCGTATTGTGCAATTGGTTCGGTAAAGAGTAATATTGGACATGCTATTTCAGGTGCTGGTATTTCTGGTATGATTAAAACTGTTCTGGCTTTAAAACATAAGCAGATACCACCAAGTATTAATTTCTCAACACCAAACCCTAAGATAGACTTTGAAAACAGTCCTTTCTATGTAAACAGCAAGCTCTGTGACTGGGAAACAGGTGAGAAGGCTAGAATCGCAGGAGTCAGTTCTTTTGGCTTTGGAGGTACAAACGTCCATGCTGTAGTAGAAGAAGCACCTCCAAAGGAGGTATTACCTTCCTCAAAGGAATGGCAGCTGATAACCTTATCTGCCAAGGCTCCAGCAGCATTAGAACAGATGTGCCTAAACCTTTCACAATACTTTAGGGAAAATCCAACTGTGAATTTTTCAGATGCCGTTTATACCCTCCATGTGGGAAGAAAAGAGTTTGATTACAGGTGTGCAATCCTGTGCAAGGATTTTGAAGATGCAATTCGCCTTTTGGAAGCCAAAGAGGATGAAAGAATTTTCACAGGTGTAGCAAAAAGAGTGCAAAAAGAAAACAATACTGCCAATAGTTTTATAGAAAACGGCTCTAAGGATGCTAAAGAAGTTTTGGCTTCCATTGGTAAGTTTTGGGTTGAAGGTGCACCCGTTGACTGGGAGACTTTCCACTGTGATGAAAAAAGGCATAGAATTCCACTACCTACCTACCCCTTCCAGAGGAAGAGATATTGGGTAGAGCAGTATAATAGGGATGATTTAATTAAAAAGAGCAATCCTATATCTTCAAAAAAATCTGATTTTAATGATTGGCTTTACTTCCCTTCATGGAAGAGAGCAGCTAATGTTCCTTTTGTCAGTAGCAAACTAGAGAAGGACTGTACTTGGCTTGTTTTCGAAGATGAAATTGGATTAAGCGAAAATATCGTTAGGACGTTAAAAGAAGAAGGCGTTCAGCTTGTGACTGTCTCTAAAGGGGATAAATATTGCAAGATAAATCAAGACTCCTATACAATTAATCCTAATACCAAAGAACATTACGTATCACTGATAAAGGATGTGTTTAAAGGCAATAAACCAGGTAACATTCTTCACCTTTGGAATGTAACAGAAGAGGAACTTGGATGTTCACGGTTGGAGTTTTCTGAGGAATGCTTAAGTCATGGTTTTCACAGCCTGCTTTGTCTTGCACAGGCAATGGGAGAAACTATAGTTGACCATAATGTAAAAATGGCTGTTGTTTCAAATAATATGCAGGTCATTTCAGATGAAAAAGTCTGTTATCCTGAAAAGGCAGTAATCACCGGACCTTGTAAGGTTATTCCGATGGAGTATAGCAATATTTTTTGTCAAAGCATTGATTTAGTTTTTAGAGACATTTCAATAGATGAAAAAAACAGATTTGCAAAAGCAATTCTAGCTGAAATATCGGTAGAGAAACCTCAAACTACTGTTGTACTGAGGGGAAATCAACGATGGCTGCCAACCATAGAAAGTACGACCGTTGAAAGTATAAATGAAAGAAGCTGGGTAAAAGAAGGTGGTACTTATCTAATCACTGGAGGCTTGGGAGGAATAGGACTTGCTGTAGCTCTCCGTATGGCAAATACGGCAAGGGTTAATCTGGTTCTTACAAGAAGGTCAGCTTTCCCTGAAAAAGATCAGTGGCAGCAATGGCTTGATACACACTCTGCCAAAGATGCTACAAGTGATATTATAAAGCAAGTCAAAGTGCTGGAAGAACTGGGGGCTGAGGTAATGGCACTTCAGGCTGAAACTTCTTGCTTAGAGCAGATGCGTGAAGTGGTTGAGCAGGCAAAATTAAGCTTTGGTGCCATTAACGGAGTAATTCATGCAGCAGGAATTTCTGGTAACGGTCTGATTCAGGAAAAACAAGAAGAAGCTGCTGACAAAGTATTTGCACCCAAGGTTGCAGGTACATTGATAATAGATGAATTATTTAAGGATGAAGAATTAGACTTTTTAGTATTGTTTTCATCCAGCAGTTCTATTCTGGGTGGTGCAGGTTTTGTAGATTACTGTGGTGCCAATGCAGTTTTGGATGCTTATGCCCACTACAGAAGTCAAAGGTCAAATACATTTACCGTATCGGTTAACTGGGATGAATGGGATGAGGTTGGAATGGCGGTCAAAGCTGGTTCCAAAAGCACATGGCAGAAAATAACCGTTCATGAGGGACTCACATTATTGGAAAGGATCATAGCATCCAAGTCCCTGGCTCAGGTTGCAGTAGTGCCGTATGACTTTATTGGAAGGCTTCAAGAAATTGAGGAATTCAGAATTTCATCGGTAAGTGGAGATAGTGTTGCTACGAAGGAAACGAATCAGTCAAATAACAGACCTGATTTGTATGTGCCTTATACGGATCCACAAAATGAGCTAGAAGAAGAGATAGCGGAAATATGGCAGGAGCATTTAGGTGTTTATCCTGTTGGCATTCACGATGACTTCTTTGAATTAGGTGGGCATTCACTGCTTGCCACTTCATTAATTTCAATTCTTAGAAAGAAGTTTCATAAAAATGTAGACTTGCAAAGCTTTTTTGAACAGTCAACTGTTGCCCAGCTAGCAAAGCTATTGGGAGGCAGTGATGAGAATTCAAATGAACTGGAAGAAGAATTTGACGAAGGACTATTATAACTAAAATCGAAAAATTTCATTTTGAATGTAGGCGTTATAGAAAAAATAAAATTCTTAATATTGGAGGTTATTTGATATGAATAAAATTGTATTGTTATTTCCTGGTCAGGGCTCTCAATACGTTGGAATGGGAAAGGCACTTTGTGAGTCCTTTTCCGAGGTAAGAGAAATATTTGAAGAAGCAAATGATGCATTAGGCTTTGACCTAAAAAAACTATGTTTTGAAGGCGATATGCAAGAGCTTACAAAAACGGAAAATACACAGCCTGCTATTTTAACAGCAAGTGTGGCAGCCTTCAGAGTATATATGAAAGAAATTGGTATTGAGCCTGCATATACGGCTGGGCATAGTTTGGGTGAGTTTTCGGCATTGTGCTGTTCGGGTGCAATAAAATTTGCAGATGCAGTCAAAATTGTAAGACAAAGAGGAAAATTTATGCAGCAGGCTGTGGCAGTTGGGGTAGGTGCTATGGCTGCTATCAGTGGGGTCAGTCAAAGCACCATTGAGGAAGAATGTAGCAATGCTTCAAAAAATGGAAAGCTGGTTGTGGTATCAAATTATAATTCTCCCGATCAGATTGTTATTTCAGGGAATTTGGAAGCTGTAGAAGAAGCAGGTGCAAAACTTAAGGTTTTGGGTGCAAGAGTGATTCCGTTAAAGGTGAGTGCACCCTTCCACAGCCCATTAATGCAGCCAGCTGCAGACATGCTAAACGACGAATTGTGCAAATATAGTTACTTTGACTTAAAATACCCTGTTTTATCCAATGTTACTGCTTTACCTTACCAGGGAAAAGAAAGCCTTATTCAAAATCTAACAAAACAGATTGTACAGCCTGTCAGATGGCAAGCTTCAATGCAATATCTACAAAATGAAGATGTAGATTTAGCAATTGAGCTTGGACCTCAGACAGTTCTTAGGAATCTGATGAAGAAGAATGTTCCACAAATTAAAACCTATTCTTATGACAATGATGAGGATATGCAAGCAGTAAAGAGAAAGCTTTTGAGCGGGGAACAGGATATTAGTAATGGAATGGAAGTAATTACAAAGTGTATTGCTGTAGCAATCTGTACGAAGAACAGTAACTGGGATGAACAAGCTTACCAAAAGGGTGTTGTAGAGCCTTATAGAAAGATTAAAAATCTGAAGGAAGAAATTTTAAAAGAAAATAGACAGCCTAGCATTGAAGAGATTAGACAAGCCTTGGATATGTTAAAGAGTGTACTATTAACTAAGATGATTCCGAAAGAAAAACAAATTGAATGCATTAACCAGATATTGAAAGAAACTAAAGTCAAGGATATATTCAACGATTTTGAAGTGGGATGATTATATAAGAAGGGTATTTAGGTTTAGTCCTTTTTTCTTGAGGGAGGTAATGAAATGATAGAAAATGAAAGTTTATTAAAAGAGAAGCAACCAATTGAAGAGTTTATCTCTGAGTTAAAAGCTAAGAGTATTAAGCTTTGGATAGAGGACGAATTTTTACGGTATAAGGCAC
>JAEWST010000006.1 GCA_023398105.1 Bacillota bacterium
TGGATTCTAAGGGTGAAATTTTATTGACTGTTTTGTCTTCATTGGCGCAGGAAGAATCAAATTCCTTGAGTCAATCGAGCACATGGGGCATCAGAAGGCGGTTTGAGCAGGGTAAGGTCATAGTCAACCATACAAAATTTATGGGCTATGACAAAGATGAAAGTGGCAATCTCATTATAAATGAAAATCAGGCAAAAGTGGTAAGAAGGATATATGCAGATTATCTTAATGGTAAAGGCACTAATAGAATCGCTCACGAGCTTGAGAAGGACGGTGTTCCAAACTGGAATGGAAAATCAAAATGGTATGAGGGCAGTATCAGGAAAATGCTAAGCAACGAAAAGTTTAAGGGTGAAGCTCTGCTTCAAAAAACGTATACCACTGATTTCCTCACTAAAAAAAGGGTTGAGAATAACGGAGCAGTTCCGCAATATTATGTTGAAGAAAGCCATCCTGCAATTATTGATAATGATACATGGGAAGCCGTTCAGCTTGAAATGGAGAGAAGAAAAGCCTTTGCAGAAAAATATAACATTAAAAAGATGGACTATATTACTAATGATAACCCGTTTGCAGGCAGAGTTATTTGTGGCTGCTGTGGCAGTACCTTTGGAAGAAAGGTGTGGAACTCAACAGATGAAAGATTAAAAAGAACTATCTGGCAGTGTAACAACAAATACAAGGTTAAAGGAAAAATAGGGTGCAGGAACAGGCATATTAATGAAGAGGTTTTATATCAGGCATTTATTGATACTTTTAATGCAATAGTGAGAAATATAGATTACTATATGGAAAAGTGGGAAAAGCAGATTAAAAGCGAGGATATTTTAGAGAGAGTCACTGCCAAGAGATTCGTTGATATTTTTAAAGAAGCTCATCCAATAGAGGGGTTTGATGCAGACTTGTTTTTTAAGCTGGTTGAGAAGGTTGTGGTTTATGAGGATGGAATGAGTGTGGAGTTGTTGGATGGAACGGAGATAAAATGTGAATAGAGGTATTTATTTTGTTAAATACAATAGCGTTATCTTTGGAAATGTTAAGTGAGACCGTTAATTGGAGGATAATAATCTTCTGGTTGACGGTTTTTTATCTTATATAAATAAGTTCTTTGGTATTTGTATCAATAGTATAGTTTGGATTTAGCTTGAATTTAAAATGTACGATGGTTCTATATACAGGACTTATGCAGTTGCTGTAAATAATTTGCAAAAGGCATTCGTCCTTAATGAGTTGAAAAATGCACGAAAATAATGTTTGGAAAATTAGCAAAACCACTTGACATTTGAAAAGTCGCCCAATAATCCAAAAGGATGGTATTGATTACCGTTACTTTTTGATAAACGGGGGAACCTATGAAAAAAGCAACTTTACCGAACTTTGAAAATCAAAATCATGGAGCCGGAGGCGGAATTCCAATATTAAAAACGATGTGGGACAAAATTGGCTTTTCTCACTTGTTCTTAAGGGCTGATAAGCATTCTGGACTTTCAACATGAAAATTAGTGTTTGCATATATTACAGGATTAGTTGCGAATTTTAGCTCTGTAAATAAAATTGCTGAGTTGTACTAAATCTCCGATTATTAGGGAGATTTTAAGTGAAAATTTCTCCCAGTCAATCAGCTCTTAGCAGGATAAAAGCTTTTTGCTCTGCATCCCCTCAAACTGATATTAGTGATGGCGATGTTATCGCACTTGATGATACTAAAATTGATCACCCTTATGGCAGAAAAATACCTTTTCTTTGTTGGCTGTTTGATAATTCTGAAAAAAAGCATTTATGGTGTATGAATTTGGTCTCTACTCTATTGGACAGAGCTAATGGGCTTGTTACACCTTTATCATGGAAGATATGGTGCAGGACAAAGAAAATAAAAAGCAGTCAAAACGTACAAAGCTTGTGCTTGCTCAAGAGATGCTGCTTTCTCTTCGAGAAGTATCACAAGCTAGACTTTGGGTGGCAATGGATAGATGGTTCTTGTGTAAGGATTTCATTCAGTGGCTTAATTCAAATGGCTATGATTGCGTAACAAAGTGCAAGAAGAATACTGTCCTTTTTCAACTCAGTGGCACTGATTGGAAGGGAAAACCAAGATATCCAGGAAAATTACTTGCTATTGTGTACAATCAGCTTATTGAAAATGGTAAGGCTGGTGAAATTGCTTCGGTAAGCATTCCAAACATTTTTATCAAGCTTCCTATTTATCAAGCTTCCTAAAATGCAACCTAACAAGAAGAGGATCATGGTGAGAAAAAAAGTATATACACCAGTTGCGGCGGTTGCTACAATCAGGCTGCCAAAGGATATGAATAAGGAACGAGTAGTCATAGATATTGCAGAACTAGATGAGAAAGCAGCACACTTTAAAAGGGCATATCTATTAATAAGCAACAGATTTGATGCTCTAGAACAGGCTGTAATAGCATATGCAAAGAGATGGAAAATAGAAGTATTTTACCGTAATGCAAAACAGAAATTAGGACTTATTGCCTGTCACTCTCAAACAAAAGTAGTACATGAAGCACATATTGAAATGATATTTATGGCGGAAACGTTATTAAACTATATAAATTGGCAATTAAATAAAGATTACGCCATTACTCTCACGCACGGCGAAGTTATAAGAGAGATAATAAATGCTAGTCACAGAGTCACTTGTAGAAGCAAGCTCCAATTATATTTTGACACAAGTTGTATTAAGTTTGCAAGCTTTATTAAAAAATATTGGCCTAAATATCATAATTTGGGCTTTGGATGAACGTCTTACTATTTATTGGGTGCAACTGCATAAGTCCTGTTCCTCAATACTAAAATGTAAAAATATACAAAAAAATAAGCTTATTTCAAGACTTTCGGCGATTTTTTTCTGTATTCAGAAACTCCTTAAGGAAATGTTTTTTACAAATTATTTACATATAATGCATAATTATTAAAAAAACAGTTGACATTTTGTTTCAAATGGTCTAAAATGTGAAACGTAGTAAATATTAACAGTTATTCAACAATATTCTTTTATAGTAAATATATTAAAAATTTTGAAAAAGGATGTTTATATGTCAATTACTAAAGAAAGTAAAGAAATTTACATAAGACTTTTTAAGCTAATAAAACCTTATTTAAAAAAAATCAATATGATATTTATTTGTATTATTGTTTCTGCCGCTATCAATATGCTTTTACCATTGCTAAGTAAGCAGATAATGGATAATGGATTACTTGTTGGAAACTTTGGTGTTGTAGTTAAATATTCATTAGCTATTTTAGCTATTGTTTTAATAGAACAAGCGATAGGTTTGCTTGAGACTAAGTACTTTTCTTATGTAAACTCTATGTTTCAATTTTCTCTCAATAAATTAGCTTTCAAGCATATCCAAAGACTTAAACTTCAATATTTTAATAATGTGAATTTCTCAGAAATTATGAGTAACATTGGAATGGATGTTGGAAATATATCGAGAATTTGCGATAAGGGAACTTTTATAATAGTTTCACAGATATTTAGGATTATTGGGGGATTGATTGGATTATTGATAATTAGCTGGAAGCTAACGTTAGTAGTATTGTTTGTTGCACCAATAAGATATTTTACTGTGAAATATTTAGCAAAAAAGCGAAAATCAATGTTTAGTGAATATATGGAGTATAATCGAGATTTCGCAGCATGGTATGGAGATGTAATAAGCGGAATAAAAGAAATTAAGCTATGGGGAATTGATAGGATAAAAACAGGCGAATTTATAAAAAAACAAAGAAAAATGATAAAAATGAATATTAAACTGTCGTTTTTAGATAAATTTAATGAATACTCAGAAAGCATAGTGTTTCAAGGAATTAATTGTGTAATCTATATACTTGGTGCATATATAGTTTTTAGCAATGGACTTACAGTCGGAGGATTATTCGCATTTTTAACTTATAGCACTTATGTTATTGGCCCTATATCATCAATAATAAATATTGGCTATAATTTCTCAAACGTAAATCCTTCTGCAAAAAGATTTTTTGAATTTCTTGAAATGGAAATAGAGGATGAAGTAAGGCCGGACAAGCCTGTAAGATTAGATGATAATGAAGTGAAAGCAAGAATAGAATTTAGAAATGTAAGCTTTTCATATAATGAAGAAGATAGTGTAATAAAAAATATAAATTTGGATATAAATCCAGGCGAAAAAATTGCAATTATAGGAGCAAATGGTTCGGGTAAGAGTACACTTGTTAATTTGTTGCTAAGGTTTTATACGCCGCAGGAAGGCAAAATATTATTTGATGGAATAGATATAAACAACATTAAATTGAGGGATTATAGAAGTCTAATATCTGTAGTGAGTCAGGACTTATACCTTTTTAACACAACAATTGAAAATAATATAACAATAGGTTTAAAAGCCAATAGTTCATTAATAAAAAAGGCTGCTATTAAAAGTAACGCATATGATTTTATTAAAGATATGCCACTAAAATATAAGAGTGAAGTTGGTAGGAATGGTTCAAAACTCTCCGGCGGACAAAGGCAGAAAATTGCAATGGCTAGGGCATTTGCAAAGCAGTCTAAAATTCTTATACTGGATGAGGCTACTGCAAATTACGATGTTGAATCTGAAGCATATGTTAATAAAATACTGACAACTGATTTTATAGACAGTACAGTTTTAGTGATAAGTCATAAACCTGATATTTTAGCAAAGGTAGATAAGATTTGGATGGTATATGATGGAAATATTGGTGAATATAGTAGCTTAAATGAATTAAGTAATAATTGCAGTATTTATAGGGATTTATTGGCAAGGGAAAAGAGTGTTTGCTAATTGAGGAATATGTTAAGTGATAATATCAGTTTGTTATGTAATGCTTGTTTATATTATGTTAACAAATTGTATTAGATAAATTATATTATGATTGTTGATAACAATATTTATTAATTTTTTTAAAGTGATTGGAGGAATCAAAATTGGGTTTTTCAGAAGAAAAGTTAGATGAATATCGGAGCTTTTTTGAGCAACTAAAAGAAAATGGAAAGCTTACTCGATTAGGAAAGCTTTTTAGAACAAAAGAAAATGGGTATATTTACGATATGGGTACAGGCAAAGTGCTGATGTGTGATGAAAATGAATTTAAGGTTTTAGAATCTATATTTGAAAATGATGGTATAGATTCACTGGACACACTGCAGATGAAGGAAACAGATATACTGGATAGTTTATGTAATATAAGAAGTATAGTTAACAATGAAAATATTTTAAAGGCTCCGCCACTTACAGAATTTAGTTCAATACATAGTGATTTTGATTCTTTGAAAGATAATATTGAAAACAGGTTAGAGCAAATAACTTTGGAACTTACAGAAAAATGTAATTTGCGTTGTAAATATTGCATATATTCAGATAATAATTCGACTCACAGAGATTTTGACTCTAACGATATGAATTGGGAAACAGCAAAAGAAGCTATAGAGTATGGTATGGCACATTCTGGAGAGAGATTATCCATTGCCTTTTATGGCGGAGAGCCTCTTCTTAAGTTTGATTTGTTAAAGCAATGTGTTGATTTTACAAAGCAGATTAAGGGTAATAAAGAAATTATTCACTCTATGACAACTAATATGGTTCTGGTGACTAAAGAGATAGCAGAATATGTTGCATCGGTGGATCAGTTCTGTGTTGTATGTAGTTTAGATGGACCTAAAGAGATTCATGACGATAACCGTTTGACGGTTGACGGCAATGGCAGTTTTGAAAAAGCCATTCAAGGCTTGAAATACCTGGTTGATGCATATAAAGATAGGGCTTCTAAATATTTGTCTTTGAGCATGGTTATGACACTGCCTGCAACACCAGAAAAGTTACAAAAAATCCAGTCCTTTTTTGAATCGCTAGAATGGTTACCAAATGATTTAGTTAAAAATATATCTTATGTTTCCAACAGCAGTCATAGATCAGAAAGACTATTAAAAAAATCAAAAGAACTTAACAAGGAGTCAGTTTCCGAATTTACAAACCCAATAACTGATTGGACGATAGCTAATACCATTTTTAATGATAAAGTTGATGAAAATAAAATATTTACTTCGGATTTTGCGCAATCATCTCATTTGAGAATTCATAAAAGAATGATTGTGGACGAAGCAGTTGGTTGCTATAACTTGAATGGTTGTTGCATTCCTGCTTCTAGAAGGCTATATGTTACAGCAAAAGGTGATTTTTCCTTATGTGAGAAGATAGGTAATGCTCCGTATATAGGAAATATCAGAGATGGAGTAGATTTGGAAAGCGTTAAGAAGCATTATATTGATGACTATATGAATTATGCTAAAGAACTCTGTTCAGACTGCTGGGCTGTTAGGTTATGTGGACTTTGTTATGTAGATTGCTACGATGAAAAAGGTTTTAGACCAGAATTTAAGGTGGACTCATGTGGTTCTGCGTTGTTCGGTGCAGAGCAAGCATTAATTAATTACCATGAAATATTAGAAAGGCATCCTGAAAGATTAGAATATTTGAATAATGTAGTTATGGGTTAGTCCCATTATTATTCATATATTATTGGCTAGATAGTGGATGCCTACTTCCAATTGTTCTTTAAATGTTCTTTATAATCTTTGTTGATTAGGATTTTCTCTTTTACAAAAATATTAATTTATAGGTACTAAATTGATAACTAGTAAGGAGGAGAGTCTATCATATACATATGATAAACAAGTTGTAATTTACAGTCTGAAGGATATTATGTTGCCTAAAGAATGTATTTTACTCTTGGTTTATACGAAGGGAGGTGTAGGTCATGAAAGTAGTTAATCCAATAGGAAGGAAGCTAGATACAGGTGCTGATTTTGATGTTGTAATTCAAGGATGTATCTGTAGTTCTGGACAGTACAGCCTTTCAGTAGGTTATAGTTGTGCAGATTGCGCTTGCCAGTGTGATTATGGAACAACAAATAGAGATGCTAACTTCTCTATTGCTAGAAATAGCAGAAATTATGTAAACTAATAAGCGGGTTACATTAAGCAAATCCATGAAAGATAGTGTGATTACTATTTTTCATGGATTTATGCTTATAGCAAATAAATTTATAGTATTATAAAAAATAGCAATTATTTTTGATAAGGATGAAAAAAATATATGGATATGTCTAAAGAATTAATTGTAAAACAGAAGCTTAGCAATGGATTTACTTATTACATTCGTAAGCTGGAACATTTTGAAAAGTATGTTACTATGGCGTTAACAATAAAGGTAGGATCAATAAATGAAATCATTAATGAAAGAGGACTTGCTCATCTTTTAGAACACATGCACATGAACTTTCACAAGTATGAATTATATTCTGATATTAGGTATAGAACAAAGGCATACACGGATTTCTTTGAAACGACTTTTTATATTAAGTGTTTTAATTCTTGGGAAAATATAATTTCCTGTATGGAAATTTTCAGTTATATATGTGAGGGTAAATTCTTAAATGAATTATATTTTACTGAAACAAAAAATGATGTTATATCGGAAATTCTTGGGTATGATGAAAATAAAGAACAAGAAAAAAACTTGTTTTCTATACTTTTAGCTAATTCTGAATATATGGACTGTTTGGCAATTGGAAATATTGAAAATGTTTCCGATTTTTCTTATCAAGACCTTTTAGAATTTCATAAAAAGTGGTACTCAGCAGATATTATGTCTATAGCTATAGTTGGTGATGTGATAGACATCCGTGAAATGGAAAAAACTATAAAGGTTAAGTTCGAGGGAATAATAACAAAAAAGCTGCCAAACATTAGCTTTAACCCTGAAATACCTAAATATGACAAAATGATATTTAAGAACAGGATAAAAGAATCTGATAAAAGGGGCTTGGAAGTATATTTTAAAGTTAAAAAATCTGATTTGTTCAATTTCAATTTTAACGAAATTGAAGTTATGGAAAGTATTTTGTTTGAGATGGTTGAGATTAAATTGAAGAGCTACTTTAAAGAGGTGGATAAAAGTTTGTTAGAAGTTACTTGTGAAAAAATAAATTTAGATGTAATACATATGTTTTATTCTATAAAAATTGTATTTAAAGACATTGAGAGTTTAACAATAAATGATATTGTCAATTTGATAGAAGATTTTTTTAATTCTATAATACGTACAAATAATGATTATCTGATTTTAGATTTACTGACAGAATTAAGTGACACTATAGAAAAAAGCAAGGATAACTATTATGATTCTGTAGGTATGCATTATTTACTTCTAGAATGTATAAATGATTATATATCAGAAATACCAGTAGTTACTTATCTTGAAAAGTATGAATCTATAAAAAATATTATCAAAAAAATAAATCTAAAAAATATTTATACATATTTAAATTACTGGATTAACGAGTGTGATAGATTGTATTTAGAAATATCATAGGTATTTGTATTTACGTTATTAGTTGTTTCTGATATACTAAGAATATTGGCTTGATGTAATTGGAAAAATTGAAAACCAGATACATTTATGGGGTGATATATAAATTATTAATCAAATATTGCACTTTCAATTACAATTATTAATAATAGAAGTGATTAGGTCGGTGACTGCATGGCAATGTATAACATATTAATTGTAGATGATAATACTGAAGTGCTGGAAGTCCTTGAAATATACTTAAGGGAAGTTGGATATGTAGTATATAAAGCTATTAATGGATTACAGGCAATTGAGCTTTTGAAGCTCTACAGCATACATCTTATAATAATGGATATTATGATGCCGGAGTTAGATGGAATAAAAGCTACGTTCACGATTAGAGAAGAAAATAATATTCCTATCATTCTTTTATCTGCTAAAAATCAGGAATATGATAAAATTGAGGGACTAGATGTCGGTGCTGACGATTACATAACAAAACCCTTTAGCATTCCTGAGGTTTTAGCAAGAGTAAAAGCGCAGTTAAGAAGATTTACAAAATTAAATATAGAACAGCAGGATAAGGATGAAATTGTAATACGGGGATTAGATATTCATCTAAAAAGCAGAAAAGTATATGTTAATGACGAGGCAATCAAGCTTACTCCTATAGAATATAAGATTTTAGTACTATTAGCAAAAAACAAGGGAAGTGTTTTGTCATTGGAAATGATATATGAAACAGTATGGGAACAGCCTTTTCTTTGTTCTGAAAATACAGTTATGTTTCATATTAGTAAACTAAGAGAAAAAATAGAGATAAATCCTAAAAAGCCGATGTATTTAAAAGTTGTATGGGGACAAGGATATATGGTTGATTGAGAGGGAATGAAGTGGATTTCAAAAATCATAAACATAAGTATACGGTTATTGTCTTTTTGACTTCTATTTTACTTATAAGCATTAGCACTGTATCTTCAATTGGTGTTTGCAAGAATAGGAGTTTCTATTTTGATGGATATATATATAATAGCTGTTTAAGTTATTATTGTAACGATTTATATAGATATATAACCAATAATATGACACACAAAGAAGCTGAGTTATTTAATACCCAAAATGATGGAGTTTATTATTATATTACTGACGGTAACACTAAAGAAGTTTTTACAAATATACCGAAGGGTAAGAATTACAATGATTTTTTTACACAGAAGAATATAGTATCGTTGAAATATACAAATGAACAGAATTCATTTCTAATTGCCTCATATGATGAAAAGGTTATTGTTACACATGAACGGCAACAAGAAAATAGCACTTATAGCTTTTCAGGCTATGTATTTATTGATAACAATATAGGAGAATTTTTACCCGGCTCATTTCGCACTCAGATAAAAGATGGTTTCAAGTTGCAGAGAATATTAATTATTGAAAGCTGTATTCTTATTACATCTTTTATATTGGGGATTATGCTGTTTCTTTTAACTCTAAAAAAAGCTGTCAAATCCATTGTAATCAAAAGCGGTTTTATACCTATAGATGTTAAGCTTGGAGTGGACATAACAGCTCTTTCACTCTGGATTCTACTATATGGTACTTATTCATATACAATAGAAATTTTTTCTGCTATAATCCGTCGTGTTAGTTTGTATGGTGTATTTGTATTTTTGACATTCATTATATTTTCCTTTTCTTTAATTCTTATATTAAATACAAGAGAATATTTAGCAAATGAAGGGAGATTATATGAGGATTGGCAAAATAGGCTTACAAAAAACATACCGTCATGGATTATCGGTCTGGTTTTACAGGTGAGCTGGTATTTCTTCATATTAATTGCTGTTTCTCCTGCTTCTACTATATATGATTTAATAGCTCTACTAAGAAAAAGATGGATTGTAGTTATTGTACATAATGTAATTATTCTACTGGTATTCCTTCTTATTCGCCAAATTCAGAAAAGCAAAGAGAAGTATATAAATGAAGTGTTGAGTTCAGTACAGAAAATATCAAATGGTGATCTCAACCTTAATGTTCCCGTTAAAGGAAATGATTTTTTATCAAAAATAGCTAATCAGATTAACATAATAAAAGTAGGACATATCCATGCGCTCAATGAATATAAAAAAAGTGAACGGCTAAAGTACGAGCTGGTTACAAATATTTCGCATGATTTGAGATCGCCTCTAACCTCTATTTTAAACTATATAGAATTGGTCAAAAAAAAAGGTATAAATGCAGATGTAGAAAAATATATTGACCATGCTAGTGAAAATGCAAAACGACTCAATATTCTCATTGAAGATTTATTTGAATTGTCAAAGATGGAAAGTGGCAATATTCAGCTAGATATTTCAAATGTCAATATTGTCTTAATGATAAAGCAAATTTGCAATGAATATGATGAAAAAATGAAGCAAAATGGACTAGAGCTTATCCTTGTAAGTGCCAGTAAGCAAATAATGTGGCAGTGCGATAGAATAAAAATATGGAGAGTGTTTGATAATCTTATTAATAATGCTGTTAAATATTCATTGAGAGGTTCAAGAATTTATATATATATAGAGGAACAGTCAGAACAACTTGAAATAAGTGTAAAAAATATAGTGCGTCAGAGAATAGATTTTGAACCTGATGAATTGTTTTTGAGATTTAAAAGAGGGGATAGTGCGAGAAGTTCAGAAGGCTCAGGACTAGGGCTGGCAATAGTAAAAAGCATTGTGGCTCGTCATAATGGTAAAATTGGAATAGAAATAGATGGCGATCTGTTTAAAATCAATATGTTACTTAGAAAATAAGGTATGTAAGGAAATTCTAAGTAAATCCTAAGAAATTATCAGCATTTTCTTTTGTATAATATATCCTAGATACTGAATCTTCTAAAAATTACAATATGCTAGGGGGTAATGAAAAGTGAAAAAACTATTTCTGGTAATCTTGATAGTTCTTACAACATTAACTGGGTGCAGTCAGAGCACACAGAAAAATGAAAGTGATACAATTATGAGTGGTACAGAAAAACAAACTAACGTTAGTGCAATAAATGAAGCAGAGCAAGCTGAATACAAGCCACCTAAAATGGAAGGTGAGATTTTTATTTCAGCTATGACAGAACAGGAATTCTTAAAAATAGCCGCCAATAAATTTATGCAGAAATATCCAAAGGTAAAGGTTAAAATAAATGCATACAGGGGAGCAGAAAAAGATGCAGGTGAAAGCCCTTCTGAAGAATACTCAACAGAAAAGTATAGAAACTATCTTAATACAAAAATAATGACAGGTAAAGCTGAGGATATTATTTTTACAGCCCAGCTACCAGTAAAAAAGTATGTAGATATGGGTGTGTTTGAGGATTTAAGCAGATATTTGTCGTTCTCTAAGGAAATAAATAAAGAAAACTATTTTATGAATATATTGGAGTCTCCAAAAGATGTAAATGGAAAAATATTTGTTCTGCCATACATGTGCAGTTTTCAGGCTATCAGCTTTGATAGCAGACTGGTATCTGAAAACAATAACAAATTTGATAGTACCATGAATAATATTAGCTTTGAAAAAGCTGCAGTGTTTGGACAAAACCTTATTGCAAATACAAAGAAAAAGAACGCTTATTTATCACAGGAAAGTGCGACTAATTTTTTAAGTTATATTTTAAAAGGAAAACTAAAGAAATTTATTGATAAAGAAAATAAAAAGGCAAACATAAATACTCAGGAGTATATCACTTTATTAAAAGAGACAAAGGACTTAATAAAAAAGGGACCTTTATTAACTTCAAGTAATATTGATTTCTATAATACGGAGTATTATTTCGCCTTTAGGCTTCAAAATGATATTCAAGCTGCATTTAACAATTTAACCTCAGGCTCGGGAGACTGTTATGCACTTCCAATGTCCGATATAGATGGTAATATTTATACTAATCCCAATTATAGTCTTGGAATAAACAGTGCTTCTAAGAATAAGGAACTAGCTTGGGAATTTATTAAATATCTATTATCTGACGAAATTCAAAGTTCTCCTTCTCTTTATGGCTTGTGTATAAACAAAAAGGGATTTCAGGCATCAATAGATAGAAACTATAAGTTAAATAGTAATGGTGGCGAAAGTAATGTCAATAAAGAAGAGTTTAAAAGTCTCTTAGAAAAATGGGTAATGCAAATAAATGCGTATGATACTATTGACCCTGTTATCTGGGATTTCTTTACAGAAGAGAATAGTAAATACTTTGATGAAAAGCAGTCTGCTGAGGAAACAGCGGAAGTGTTAAATTCTAAGATCAATAAATATTTAAATGAATAATCACAGAAGCAAAGGGAGATGTGAAAAGTGATAAAGAATAATCGAATACCAGTTTTAATGCTTTCTGTTAGTGTATTGGGGTTTTCATTTTTTTACATATTTCCCTTTGTTTTTTCACTAATATATGGGCTTGTTGATAATCCAATAAATATGAAGTTTGTAGGAATCAAAAATTTTATTGATTTGTTCAATAATCAATATTTTATGAGAGGGCTTAAAAATACAGCACTATTTATGCTAATCAGTATACCACTTAACATTGTAATATCGTTAGCAATTGCTTTGATTATAAACAAATTGGTGAAACTTAGAAACATATTCAGCCTTGTTTATTTAGCACCTTTAGTTATTCCATCTGCAACCACAGCGTTTTTTTGGGGAAACATGTTTGGCTATCATGGTGTTATTAATAAGTTTATTAATAAGTTTGGGTATGTAGGAATAGATTGGTTTCAAAGTGATTACGCTATGATTATAATGATCATTATTTTTCTGTGGAAAAATATTGGATACAACACTGCTTTGTTTATCAGCGGTATAAATAGCATACCTGACCAATACTATGAATGTGCATCTACTGAAGGTGCAAACGCATTATGGAGATTTAAAACAGTAACAATAAAATATTTAACTCCTACAATGTTCCTAGTACTGATTATGACATTTGTGAACTCCTTTAAAGTATTTAAGGAAATATATATTCTAACTGGAGAATATCCTAGTGATAGTCTTTATGTACTACAGCACTATATGAATAATATGTTTTTGTCGTTAAATTATTCCAAGCTTGTCAGCGCAGTATACATTCTCACTGCCGTTATTGTTTCTTTTGTAGCTTTTGTATTTCATATGGAAAATAGGGTAACTAAGGATTTAATCAATTAAGAGGGAGAGGCATAATGAGCAAATTAAAGCAAGCTTTACGAAAAAACATAAACAGAGGCTTTCTAGGTATATTCATTTTGATTTCAGTCGTATACATATTTCCATTGATTGTAACAATGACAAATTCCTTTATGAATCAGAGTGAAGTTAGCTTTAATTATAATGTCAACGGAAATAATCTTCATCCAGGTGAAAAGTTTATTGATATGTACGTTATACCCGAAAACGTATCGTTAGAACAATACATCCAACTGTTGCTGAAAAATCCAGTTTATTTAAATATGTTCTGGAATTCCTTAAAAATTACCTTGCCTATAGTTTTAGGCCAACTATTTGTATC
This sequence comes from Bacillota bacterium, assembly GCA_023398105.1. Taxonomy (GTDB): domain Bacteria; phylum Bacillota; class Clostridia; order Acetivibrionales; family DSM-1351; genus Ruminiclostridium. The sequence continues at coordinate 13,904 of JAEWST010000006.1, forward strand.
TTCTATGGCAGCGTATGCTTTTACTGTTCTTAGATTTAAAGGGAAAGAAGGTTTGTTTTTTATTTATATAATAGTAATGCTACTTCCATTACAGGTTACACTTATGCCTAATTATATTGTTGCAGACATGTTTAATTTATCAGAAAGTTATTGGGCTATAATATTGCCGGGTATATTTAATCCTTTTGGTGTATTTCTTTTGAGGCAGTTTATGAAGATGATTCCAGAGGCATATATAGAATCAGCGCAAATAGATAGTGCTGGGCATATCAGAATATACTTCAGTATTATTCTGCCAATGGTGAAATCAGGACTTGCTGCAACAGCAATGCTTACTTTCATTGATTATTGGAATTTAGTTGACCAGGCTGTAATTTTTATTCAAAATAGTCAAGCACAGCCTATGTCTATATTTTTAGCTAGAATTAATGAACAGCAAATCGGTATGGCTTTTGCAGGTTCAAGCTTTTACGTATTACCTGTATTAATTATACTGTTTTATGGTCAGGAATATTTGAAAGATGGTATACGATTATCAGGATTAAAGGGATAAACCATAAGGAGGGAAGATTATATGAACAATAATAATAAGAAATTCATGAGAACAATGGGCATTTTTATAGGGATTGTACTGATATTAACTTTTTTTTCCAAAACGATATATAATTTTAATCTTCCTACTGTAACTGTTGAAATTCCTAAGAATGGTAAATTGGTAGACGTAATTGAAGAGAGGGCAACGATAACATATTTAGACAGCTATAATATTTATGCGGAAACAAGTGGGAAGATTAAAGATATTTTTGTAGAAGTTGGGAGTAGAGTGAAAAAAGGACAGACCCTTATATCACTTGAGTTAAATATAAATGATATAGAGCAATTTTCACAGGATATACAAAAAAAAGAACAGGACATTGAATTACTAACAGTTAAGCTTAAAAATTCTCTATCTGAAATTCAAAATATAAAGTCTGACTTAACTGCCATTAAAAATGAAACATATGTCTTGCCAAAAAAGTCAGAATATGAACTTGATATAAATATTGCTGAAAAAGCTTTAAAAGATAAACAGGAGTTATTTGATTTGGGTACAGCTAGTAGCTCAGAGGTTGACGAAGCAAAAAGGAATCTTGATAGAGCGAATATGCAGTACCAGCAATACATACAATCCGAAAAAGACAATAAAATGGAGTTGTTAAAAAATAAGCAAGAGGAAATAAGCGATTTACCTATTCAAGTTAAAAATGCGCAACTAGAGCTAGAACAACTGAAAAAGAAATTAGCTCGGGCGAAAAAAGGTGAAATTTATGCAGAGACAGACGGAATTATTAAGGCTATCAAGGCTGGCGAAGGAATGATTATAGCCACCAATGATATTCTGTTAGAGATTACAGAATTCTCAAATGAATTGAAGGCGGAGTTACTAATTGATGAAGAAAAATTGAACTTAATCAGTGAAAAAAGTGTAGTAGAAGTTATGATAAAAGGTGTTGCTAAAAACTTAAAGGGAGAAATCTCAGATATGGAGAGTGTAGCTGAAGAAAAGCAAAAGGTAACTATTAAAATTAAAAATGTAGAACATAATTTATCTGGTAAAATTGCCACTATAAAGATAAAAACAGAAAGCGAGCCATATTCATCAGTTATACCAAACTATGCACTAAGAAAAGAGGCGAGTGGCTATTACTTACTTGTATTAAGGGATGAAAATAGTATATTTGGCAAGAGATATACAGCAAATAAAGTTTCTGTTAATCTACTTAATTCGGACAATACTTTATCGGCTATTGAAGGACTTACGCTGGCTGAACCAATTATAACAGCCAGTACATCTCCAATTGAGAATGGAAGTAGTGTAAAATTTAGTGGCGATGGTGATAAAAATGAAACGTAAACGCATATCTGCAATTCTTTCAGTTCTTGTATTATTTCTATCTTCAAGCCTATGCTTACTTACCAGTTTTGAAGTAAATAATGCTGTAGAAGATAGAATTTATATTTTTAGTAGGTGCAGTGAGAATACATTCTTTGATAAGAAAGATATTACTTTTTTTGAAAGAGAAAATAGTTATTTTTCTTTTACGGACAGACAATACCTTAAGGCTTCAACAGTTATAGCAGAAGATAAAGCAGAAGTTGTTAGAACTAATGAGAACTACGCACATATAGCTCGTTTAAAATTTATTTCAGGTTCTTACTTTAATGAAATTCATATTAAAAAGAAAAATAATGTTGTTGTGTTAAGTAGTGCCGCATCCTGGAAGTTTTTTGGAACTATATATAGCACGGGTAATTTCATATATATAAATAATAAAGGATATCAGGTTATTGGGGTGTTTGAAAATGATTTGACACACAAAGATAAAATACTAATGTATATACCATTTGACAATTTAAGTGAGCACGATTTAGACAAATCGGCGGCTATTTCAGATATATGGCTCAATCTAAGTGATATATCTGAAGCTGGGCTCATTATCACAAGAATTGGTTATTCACAGGAGGATATAGTTGTTACTCAAATGGATCAATACAAGAATATAATTATGCAAAGGTTCAGAATCATAATTTTTATTGTGGGATTACTCATTATAATATTCTTATGTAAAAAGATTTTCCAGAAAATTAGGATTTTAGGTAAAGAATTAACCGTATTTTTAAGTGAAAACTATGTTTCGGATATATTATCTATCTTTAAAAAGAAGAGCTTTTCTTGCGGAGTGCTTTTTAATCTGTTTTATATTCTACTAGTTTTAATGATAATAAGGATAATATCATTTAAGGTATGTGTTCCCTCAGTTGATTTATTATCAGGTTCTTTTGATGTAACTAAATTATGCAGAATATTGGATTTTTACGTTCAGTCACATATAGGGATTTTATCTTTACAATATTTAAATGACTTAAATGTATTATCTAATATATTGTTTATTGCTTCATTATTCTCTATATATTCATTTGTTCATTGTTTATGTATTGATAAATCAAAAGCAAAGCAACAGGAGATTAACCAAGAAGAAAAAGAGCTGGCTGTGAATAAAATAATATCAGAACAGATATTTTTTACAAAACACACGTAATTGACGATATTATCCTGCGAAATATTCTGCTATTTACCATAATGTTATGTTGGTGAATTGAAAAGTTAAATTCCACTTTGTATAGGTAAATTCCACCCAGTATAAAGAAACTCGGAAATAGAGTTGTTAATTTGGTTTAAATTAAAGTAATTTGGTACAGATTGGCTTAAAAATATACGATAAATATTGATTTTTAGGTGCAAAAATCTAACAATGGAATGAAACTACCATTTTTGAAAAGTTAAATTCCACTGTTACTTTATTGTAATTATCTACCATAAATATAACTAAAATAGAGGACACTGTCAACGATGCACGCATAACTATTACTGAAAAGTAATTGACAGTGATTCGTATTTGATATTATTAGTAGTTAAGAGAGTTAATATAAAAGTAATTGTTTTCCTTGTAAAACTAACTTCCACTCATAAATTTGTAAGGGTAACTTCCATATGTAGAGTAGCTGGGGGTGGAATTTAACTTTTCAATTGAGTATAATGTTATGTTTACATGATATAAAACATATAGTTTGAGTTTCCCCATTTTTGTGAGTATCTATTGAAAAATACTAAACAAAGAGGAGAACTTTTGTATGATTAATTATAACAGACTTTCTTATGAATTAAAACGCAACATTACCCGCTATTCTGAGAAAATTTCAAATGGCTTAACTAGACCTCAGTTTAAATTCGTCACTCAGATGCTTTATGGACTTTTAGAAGGTAAGAAAGCCCATTTGAGTGAAATAGCACGCTCTCTAAAAGAAAATATTACTCT
>JAEWST010000052.1 GCA_023398105.1 Bacillota bacterium
TTGAAACAGAAAGCTATGTTCCGCCGAGAAATAGTGTGGAGGAAAAGCTGGTAGCTATCTGGTGTGAACTACTTGGACTGGATAGGGTGGGCATTCATGATAGGTTCTTTTTGATAGGAGGACACTCCTTAACCATAATAAGACTGTATTCAGAAATACAGAAAGTTTTTGAAGTTAAAATAAACATTAATGACATTTTAGAAAGTGATACAGTCGCAAGGCAATCGGAACTGATTAAAAATGCTGAGAAAACGGGGAGTAGAGATATATATCCTGTAATAAAACCCGATTTTGAAAATATTTATAAGCCATTCCCGTTAACAGAGATTCAAAAAGCTTATCTCATCGGACGCGATGAAAGATTTGAAATAGGTGGAGGCTCAACTCATGCATACATGGAGTATAAAACTGATTTGGATATAAAAAGACTTAATAAGAGTATTCAGAGAATCATAGACAGACATGGTATGCTAAGAGCTGTAATATACGAGAATGGTACACAGCAAATTCTTCAGGGAGACCATAAATATGAAATAATTGTTGACGATATTTCGGGGCTTGATTCAAATATGCAGCAAGAATACATTAACAAAGAAAGAAGACGTATGTCTCACTTTGTCTTTAAAACAGATACATGGCCGCTTTTTGAGATTAAGGCATTAAAGTTATGTGACAAGTACAATTATCTGTTTATAAGTTTTGATGTCCTGATAGCTGATGGATATAGTATGAGCATAATTGCAAGAGAATTGGGAGAATTCTACAAAAACCCTGACCTTGAAATAAGTGTTCCAGAAATTAGTTTCAGAGATTATATGAATACTTATCAGAATATGAAAAATTCAGAACTATACCGTATAGATAAGGAATATTGGTTGAATCAGCTTGATAGCTTTCCTACTGCTCCTGAGCTACCACTTAAACAAAAGCCATCTAATATTAAGAATCCTCATTTCCGTACACTGACAAAATCAATTAAAAAAGAGCAATGGTCTGAATTAAAGAGGATTGCACAGAATAAAGGTGTTACACCCTCTGCATTACTTCTGACATCGTATGCATATGTACTTGCATATTGGAGCAACCAGCAGGATATGGCTATAAACCTTACAGTATTTAACAGGTACCCATTTCACAAGGATGTAAATAGTATTGTTGGAGATTTTACATCTCTGGTGCTAGTTGACGGATATCTGGAAGCGGGAGTATCTTTCTGGGAAAATGCGAAAAAGTTACAATCAAATCTAATGAAAAATCTAAACCATAGGCATTATGATTGTGTAGAATTTATGAGAGAAATTACAAAACACAGGGGTATGGGTACAAAGGCCATAATGCCTGTCGTATTCACAAGCGTATTGCATAACAGTGACTTAAACCAAAACACCACTAGTTATTCGGGAAAAGAAGTTGTTGAAGAACTTGGTTCAAGCGAGATTAAGCTAAGTATTACACAGTCTTCACAGGTATACATAGATAATAAAGCAATTGAAAGAGATGGACGACTTATTGCCACATGGGATTATGTAGAAGAGCTATTTAATGATGAGATGATTTCAACAATGTACAATCAATACATCGGGATTTTAGAAAAGCTTCTGAATAGTGATGAAAATTGTAATATTTCCTTATCAGACAAGGATAAGCTCTTTATTGAAGAATACAATAAAACCGAGACGATTATTCCTCTGGTCACTCTGCATGGTATGTTTAAAAGTCAGGCGTCACGTACTCCTGATAATATTGCTGTGATATTAGAAAATGAATGTATAACCTATAGAGACCTAGATGAGAAATCAAATAAGATAGCACGGTATTTGATAGAGAGAAATATTAAACATGGTAGCATCGTAGGGGTGATGGGGCACAGAAACATACATACTATTATAAGTATTTTGGGTATATTGAAAGCTGGGGCTGTATATGTACCAATTGATCCGTCCTACCCAGAGGAAAGGAAAATGTATATCTATAAAAACAGTAACTGCCAGCTTGCTGTTGATCTAGATATTTATGATGATTACACTTTAGAAAACTATTCAGGGGAACAGCTTAATACAAGCTCGTCACCTGATGATATGGCATATATCATATATACTTCTGGGAGCACGGGAAATCCAAAAGGCGTAATGATAACTCACAAAGCAGCAGCTAATACAATTATTGATATTAATCAGAAATTCAATGTATCGGAGAAAGATAAAATCCTTGGGATTTCTTCATTATGCTTTGATTTATCTGTATATGATGTATTTGGAGCATTAAGTACGGGTGCTACGCTTGTTCTGGTTAGAGATCAAAGGGATATAGGTGAATTGATTGATTCTGTAAAGAAATATGGAATAACTATTTGGAATTCGGTACCAATAATTATGGATATGGCTGTCCAGAATCTAGAAGTTAGAAGCAGGCTTTCTGAGCATGATAAAGAAGAAAAATCAAAGAGTAGTGAAGATAAATACTATTGGTCACCAGTTATACATTGGAATTTAAAGAATGGAAAGCTGTATATAGAAGAGCATGAATGTCCTGAGATAGCGGTAAAAGTATTCCCCGAATTTTATTTCCTTACGCAGGAAGGGATTTGTATTGAGGAGTTATTTGATAAATTCTCCCACGTTAACGGAAATGAATTGCTGGAGTTTATCAATGTATTGATTGCTTCACGTGTATTGGTTAACTCAATACTAAATCCCCAAGAGATTTTTTCTACTCAGAACCGTTTGTTTAAAAATGCTTATAGCGAAGACATAATATATGTGCCTGAAGAAAGCTATAAATTTAAACAAGCACAACTTAGTAGGTCATATCACTCAAACCAAAACAAAAGTGTAACAATTCTTGACAGCTTTCAGTATCCGCCATACCTTGAAGACAGAAAGACATACAGAACATTTGATAATTCAAGAGAAATTCCTTTCAATAAATTTTCATATGTAATGTCTATTCTTGGACAGAAAATAGCTGACGGAAATATAAAGTACTATTATGCTTCTGCTGGTGGACTTTACCCAATTGATGTATATGTATATATAAAAGAAGCTTCTGTAGAGAAGTTGCAAAAAGGATTATATTACTACAACCCAGTACATAACCAACTGGAAGAAGTAGACAGTGAATTAAAAGTAACAGATAAGGTGTATAACTTTACCAATAAAGAAATATTCAATTCATCAGCATTTTCTATTTACCTTATTTATAATGCAGAGGTCAATATGCCTAAGTACAGTTCAATGGGATATTACTTCGCATGCATTGATACTGGTATAATGATCGGCACATTAACTCAGGCTGCTGAGCTTGCAGGAGTAGGTTTATGCTCAATAGGAAGTATAAATTTTGATATAATCAGCGAACACTTCAAATTAAATGAAAATCAGGTATTGCTACACACCGTAGAGTGTGGACTCAAGCCAGAAGCAACAGAAAAAGTTTTTGATAATATAACTGACAATATATTGTCAAATGAAACTGCTCATTTTGAGTTACTAGGCAAGAATCGCAATATACAGCAGGAACAAAAGCAACAGGAGTCAAAACAGCTGGATGGCAACAATAGTTTTGAAAGTCTACGATTTATAATGATGAGTGGAGACTGGATACCTGTAAAGTTGCCTAACAAGCTTCGCAAGTTCTGCCCTGATTCGAAATGTATCAGTCTAGGAGGTGCAACAGAGGCTGCAATTTGGTCGATATATCATCAAATAGAGGAAATAGATGACAATTGGATTAGTATACCTTATGGAAGGCCTTTAGCAAACCAAAAAATCTATGTATTGAACTACAATATGGATTTATGTCCAGTAGGTGTAAAAGGAGAGTTGTACATTGGAGGAAAAGGTGTTGCAGCAGGATATTATAATGATAAAGAAAAAACCCAAAACTCGTTCATTCATCATGAAAAGCTAGGCTATATTTATAAGACTGGAGATTTTGGTATTCTTCACAAGGAGGGCTTTGTTGAGTTTTTTGGAAGAAAGGATCAGCAAATTAAAATTAACGGATACAGAATAGAGCTTGGAGATATAGAGAGTCAGTTGTTGAAGCATGAACACATACGTGAGGCAGTTGCAACTGTTGTTTCAAAGGACAATACGAAAAAGATTTGCACTTACATCGTTTCAGATAAAAACCTGACAAAGAGTGATATAGTTGATTATCTCAGAAGAAAGCTACCAGAATACATGCTGCCTACATATGTAGTAAGACTGGATGAAATGCCATTGTCTAGTAATGGAAAACTTGATAGAAAGAGGCTTCCTGAACCTGAGCTGGAACTTGAGAGCAATGCTTTATATGAATTACCGATAAATGGAATAGAAGAAAAAGTGATAGAGATTTGGAAGAAACTTCTGGATGTAAAAACAATAAGCAGGAATGATAGTATTTTTGAGCTTGGTGGAGATTCAATAAAAGCCATGAGTCTTGTGTCTGAATTTTATGAGGAATTTGTGGTCAAGGTAAGCCTAAGGGAGATATTCAGTAATACTACAGTAGTAGAGATGGCTAATTTGATATTTGAAAAAATCACTCAGTTGGAAGACCTAGATAGTATCTTGAATGAAATTGAAAGAGAAGAGTAATAACTTAAAAAATTATCAAAGTATTTTGAGAGGTGTAATTAATGGAAGATTTAAAAAAGAGGATTGCAGGTTTAACACCTCAGCAATATGAAAAACTAAAAATGCGTATTAATGAAAAAAAACTTGACATTCCCAAAACATTGATAAATGAAGAGTATAACATGTTCAGGTCAATATGTTCTGCTGAAGAAAAAGAGTATTATCCCCTTTCTTCAGCGCAGAAACGCTTGTACATATTGCAGCAGCTTGAAGATACATATACCAGTTATAACATACCTGGAGTAATAGTTATAGAAGGAAAAGTGGATCGAGAAAAGTTAAGTAAAGCATTCGGTACTCTTGTAAAAAGACATGAATCTTTTCGTACATCTTTTAATCTTGTGGATTATGAGCCTGTCCAATACATTCATAAAAAAATTGATTTTGTAATGCAATATGATGAAATCATGGTGGGTTCTAACGCCCTATTAAATGAAAAAATCAGAGAAATGGCCAAGGAGTTCATAAAACCCTTTGACTTGAGCAAAGCTCCGCTTTTAAGAGCTAAGCTTATTGATATAGGAGATAAAAAGCATATTTTGATGTATGATATGCATCACATTATTGCTGATGCCACATCACTTGCCATCTTTATTAAAGAATTGTTGTTAATATATGAGGGCAAGAGTATTCCTTCACTAAACATACAATATAAGGATTTCTCCGAATGGCAGATCAAAATGCTTAGAACAGAACAAGCTAAAAAACAGGAAGATTTTTGGGTAAAAGCATTTTCAGGAGATATTCCTGTTGTTGATATTCCAACTGACTATGAAAGGCCTTTACATCAGAGTTTTGAAGGAGATGTTATCAAGTTTGATGCAAATGCTGAGTTGGAACAGGAAATAAATAAGCTTTCGTCAGATACTGGCACCACAGTATTTATGGTTCTCCTTTCAGCCTTATATATATTACTTGCAAGTTACTCAAACCAGGAGGACATAATAATTGGAACACTTGTATCGGGAAGGGCACATCCTGACTTGAAAAATATAATTGGTATGTTTGTTAATACCTTACCTTTAAAAAATAAGGTTGATTTAAATATGACATATATGGATTTTCTTGGGCAATTGAAGAGTACTCTGCTAAATGCTTATGAGAATCAGGATTATCAGTTTGATATGTTAATTGAAAAATTGAAGGTCAAAAGAGATTTGAGCAGAAGTCCAGTAATCGATGTTATGTTCAATATGCAGAACATTGGAGATTTTACCTTGGATGTTCAGGACTTTAAGCTTAGTCAATTTGATTCGGGAAATATGATTTCAAAATTTGATCTCACTCTTATTGCAAAAAAAACAGAAAATGGAATAGGTTTTGGAATGGAGTATTGTACAAAACTTTTTAATAGAAGCACTATAGTCAGATTTTCGGAAAACTATATCAATATTTTGAAAAGTGTAATAAAAAATCCTCAAACAAAACTATATGAAATTGATGTGCTTAGCTTGGAGGAAAAAAGTAAGCTTTTACATGAATTTAACCAGACCAATACTGATTATCCTAGGAATTTAACTATACATCAACTTTTTGAAAGACAGGCATGTATTTACCCTGATAAAATAGCACTTATATGTAGGCAAAAGAAAATCACCTATGGTGATCTAAACCTGATGTCAAACAAGGTAGCACATATGCTAAGAGAATCAGGTGTAAAACCAGGATTTATTGTAGGTCTTATGGTAAGCCGTTCAATAGAGATGCTGGCAGGAATACTTGGAATATTAAAAGCAGGAGGTGCGTATCTGCCTATCGATCCGGCATACCCTGCAGGCAGAATAAAATATATGCTGGAGAATAGTGGAGTAAAAATCGTACTCACACAGGCGTCTTTAAAGGACAGACTGGAAAGCAATGCAAAAATTATAGATATAATGAATATAGAATCATACTCCGACTTTTACAGCAACCCTGAGGTCACAGTTTGCTCTGATGATCTGGCTTACGTAATATATACCTCTGGCTCAACAGGGAATCCGAAGGGAGTAATGATAGAACACAGAGCTGTTGGAAATTTTATAAAAGGTATGACGGAAAAAATAAACTTTAACTCTGGAAAAACCATTGCAGCACTGACCACAGTATCCTTTGACATATTTGTTTTAGAAACTCTTTTGCCTCTTTGTGTGGGAATGAGGGTTGTAATAGCTGATGAGAATGAGCAGATGGATCCCAGATTAATAAGTAGGTTAGTGATTGATAATAATATAGAAATGCTTCAGATGACTCCTTCAAGACTACAACTTTTTATGGCTCATAAAGAAAGTATGGCAGGACTAGCAAAGTTAAAAGAAATAATAGTAGGCGGCGAAGCCTTTCCTCAGAAGCTTTTTGAAGAGTTGAAGAAATCAACTGGGGCAAGGATTTATAATGTATATGGTCCGACTGAGACAACGGTATGGTCTACTGAAAAAGAGTTGACAAGCAGCAATAAAGTCACAATCGGAAGACCTATTGCTAATACAAACATCTATATAATGGGAAAAAGACATACCCTTCAACCCTTAGGTGCATATGGAGAATTATGTATTGGAGGAGATGGTCTTGCAAGAGGATATTTGAACAGTGCTGAATTGACTACTGAAAAGTTTATTAAAGGCATAGACGGTAAAAGGATATATCGTACCGGTGATATAGCACGATGGCTTCCAAATGGTGAGATAGAAGTATTAGGGAGGATAGACAATCAAGTAAAGATAAGAGGCTACAGAATTGAATTGGGTGAAATTGAAAGCTGCCTGCTGGAGTTTGATGAAATTGCAGAGGCCGCTGTTACAGAAATTGTTGATAAGGATAATAATAAATATTTATGTGCATATCTGGTAACTCCAAATGTTATAAAAGTATCTGAAATAAGAGCAGAACTGCTCAGAAAATTACCTGATTATATGGTACCGGCATATTTTGTACGTCTGGAAAAAATACCAACTACACCAAACGGGAAAATAGACAGAAAATCCTTTCCTGATCCTGAGCAGTCAATACTCTGCAAAAGTAACTACACCCCCCCACAGAATGAACAGGAAGAAAAAATATCAAAAATATGGGGAGAAGTATTGGGAATAGAAGCAGTTGGTACTACAGATAGTTTTTTTGAGCTTGGCGGAGATTCCATTAAAGCGTTGCAGATATCTGTCCGTATGAATAAGTTAGGCCTCAAAACCGAGATAAAAGATATTTTTAATAATATTACAGTTAGAGATTTGAGTAAAGCTGTTTTATACGTCTCCCATCGCATGGAGGGAGTACCCTACAATGAAGAAAGTTTAGCTAAAGAATATGCAAAAGCAAATCCAGCAGACCCTGATGACTATCAACTGACTCGTGATGAGTACGATAAAATCTGCGATATGCTGGTTGAACCAATAGAAAAGATATATCCATTATCGCATATGCAGGAAGGAATGTTGTTTTACTCCAGATTGACATTAGATATGGAAGCATATGTAGAACAGATGTGCTTTACTATTAATGGAAGTCTTGATTTGGACATATTCCAAAAGAGTCTTGATACTTTAATTCAACGATATGATATTCTTAGGACAAACTTTATATATCAAAATATTTCAAAACCAATGCAGATTGTATATAAAGGAAAAAAGTCAAGTATTCATTTTATTGATATATCTTCTAAAAATGAAAATGATAAAGCAAACTTTATCGAGCAGTATAAAAATACTGACAGGACAAATAGCTTCGACCTTACCAAGGATTCTCTTATGAGAGTATCTATACTTTGTTTGAATAAGCAAAAACACAGGGTAATTTGGACCCGACACCATATATTGATGGATGGCTGGTGTATGAATATCCTTATCAATGAGTTTCTACAAATTTATGGATCATTGTTAAATAATATTCCTATTAAACTAAATATAACCTACCCTTATAGCCGATACATAAAATGGATAGTTGAACAGGACAAAAATGCAGCGTTGAATTACTGGAAAGACTATCTGGAAGGATATAACCATAGTGCAGTGTTGCCCAAAAAAGAGAATTCCGAAACAGTCACACAGTTTGAGGTAAATGAATATGTAAGTTGGTTGGATAATGATATTATCAAAGGATTAAAAAAAATATCTGTAAATGCTAAGATTACACTCAATACAGTGTTTCAGGCTATCTGGGGAATATTACTGCAGTGGTATAACAACACAACTGATGTTGTATTTGGAGCTGTTGTTTCAGGTCGGCCTTCAGAAGTAGAAGGCATAGAAAGTATGCTAGGGTTATTTGTAAATACGATACCAATAAGAGTGAAATGTGATGAAAGAAGCACATTTGTCGGTTTAGCAAAGCAATTACAGGAACAAGCACTAGCTTCAAAAAGACATGAATATATTTCTCTTGCGGATATTCAGGCTGCTACTTACCTTAAGAATACTCTGTTTGAAAATATTGTAATATTTGAGAACTACCCCGAACAGGAAGGAAATTGGACAGCTATTCCTGAGATTGGTTTTAAAGCAGATGAATTTGAAGGTTTTGAGAAATCAAGCTACTTTTTCAATATTATTGTACAACCAGGAAATAGGCTTATGATCAAGTTCGGCTATAATTCTCTTGTATATAGCCAAAATTGTATAATGGAGATTTCATTTAGATTGGAAAGGATAATACAACAGATTATAGAAAACCCTGAGATAGTCATACAGGAACTGGATATATTTACTGAAGTAGAAAAAGAAACAGGCATGAAACAATACAACGAAATGCTACCTAAAATCAATAAAGACAATGAAAATGTAATAGTCCATTTTAATTTTGGCAAATAAATATAGGAGAGGTGGAGAAGAAATGAAATATTTTAGTGTACCTGCTGACTTTTCGGATGAAACCATAACTAAATACAGTAAATTGAATGATGCTTATAGCGACTCTAAAATAATTGAGACCTACGGCAATATTACAGTGGGAAATTCATTTGAATCGGGAAGATCTGCTGATTCCCTTCCCAAGGTAGACCTTTATGATTTAGAAAGATATATAAGGTACTCAAAAAAAAACAATATAGGTTTTAACTATACAATCAATACAACACATATGTCTAATCGAGAGTTTACTGACGAATACATACATTCAATCAAGAAGTTTCTGCATGAGATATATGAGGTAGGAGTTAAATCTATAACAGTTGCCTTGCCACCGCTAATCGAAATAATAAAGTCTACAGGCTTGGATATAGAAATTAAAGCATCAACACTTTGTCAGATAACAAATGCCAATAAAGCAGTTAGCTTTAAAAATGCCGGGGTTGACAGAATTGTTTTGGAAGAGTCAATAAACAGGGACTTTCACACATTAAAACGAATCAAAGAAGCTTTTGGAGATAGAGTTGAGGTTATTGCTAATGTAGTGTGTTTTAAAGACTGTATATATAGGGCATTCCATTACAATCAGATGTCTAGTGATTCTGTTAAAGTTATTAATGATGTAAGCAGAACTTACTACTCCCATAGGTGTATAATGAAGAGATATGAAAATATTGCAAATCTACTAAAGTTAAGTTGGATCAGACCGGAGGATATTCACTTCTATACTGAAATAGGTATTAATTATTTCAAGCTTCAGGGGAGGCAAGCAGTACTGAAGGGTGACCCTGTAAAGGCTGTTGAAGCTTATTTCAAGGGTGATTATCAAGGCAACTTGATGGAACTTCTTGATATGTTTTCTCCAACAAATACATTCAGTGTTTATTTGAACAATAAAAAGCTGGATGGGTTTATTGATATGTTTGTTAAAAAGGAGAACTTTTGTCGCCATTCCTGTGAGAAGTGCAGATACTGTGATGGTTTTGCTACACAAAGCATTAATTGTGAAGAAACCGAAAAAACAATGAAGTTGGCTAAGAACTTCTATGAAGAATATGATCTATTTAAGCAGAAAGTTAAGGAGATAAGCTATAAAAGCAATTCTGTTTTAGAGGATGATGATTTAATTATTAAATATGATTTGTAGAAAATCAGCTATACTTTCACCAAAAAGGAGACTGTCTGAGAGATGGACAAAGTTAAAATAAAACTAATACATTGTGGTAATACAAATCCTGCAAGGCGTGCGGACAATATCAACAAAAATGTTTTTTTCATGCCCATGGGTACGTTACCCTTAGCAAGTGTATTATATGATCAAGGTTATGACATAGAGGTTATTCATTCTGATCTTGAAAAATATGCGAATATAAGTGATGTCATTGATTTAGAAGCTGTTGATGCAGTTGGATTTGATTGCCATTGGATAAATCAGTCAGTAGCAGTGCTTGAAACAGCACAAATACTGAAAAGCATCAATCCTGATATATTTATATTTTTAGGAGGATTTAGTGCAAGCTTTTTTTTCTTAGAAATACTTGGAAAATACAAACAAATCGATGCTGTAATAAGAGGGGATGGAGAGGTGCCGATTGCAGAGCTTTGCAGTGTACTGGAGGCTAAAAAAACAGGAGAGCTTTATACAAGGGAGTGTTTTGAAAACGCATTAGGAAAGGTACAAAATCTTGCATGGAAAACAGTGGATGGAATAATAAGGCAAAATAGCTTCACCTATATCGGAACAACAAATCAAATGGATAAACTCAATTATACTTCCTTTGAACTTATGCGGAATTGGCAGTACTATAGATTTTTCTCAAAGTTCTGGACAAGGTTTGAACCAATAAACCAGTCTTCTGTTTTTTTCATGGAAGTAGGGCGGGGATGTCAATATGCCTGTGCATTTTGCGGAGGAAACTGTGAAGCACAAGGTATAATGAACAATCGGAAAGGTGTTGTAATGAGAACCCCCCAATCTGTAATAGGTACAATAAAAAAAGCTGTTGATAAGGGCTTTTATGCTTTCTACTTTGGCTTTGAGTATGAGGGAAGCGATGATTGGTATATAAAGCTATTCGACAGTGTAGCTGTTGAAAACCTTGATATACAGATTATATATGGATGTTGGAGGCTTCCTACTAAATCGCTCATTGATAGTCTGGCAAAAAACTTTAAGCATGTAATCCTTGAAATTTCTCCTGAAACAGCAAGTAATAGTTTGAGAAATCAAAGTAAAGATAGTAGACTAGCTTTTACCAATAAACAATTAAATGAATGTCTGGACTATATTAATTCAAAAGGGAATATTAGTGTACAATTGTACTTTAGTTACTTTCAGGAGAATGACTGTAAAGATACTATATTTAATACAATACGTTATATTCTGGAACTTCTGCAAAAATACCCAAAAATTTTAGAAATAGAATACTTTAATTTTTCAACTGATCCTGGATCCTTGATCTATCTGCATCCTGATAAATTTGATATCAATCTGGAGACAAACAGCTTTGAGAGTTATTTAAAATACATCAGGAAACATTATACTGGAAACAAAGCATTTTTGCCTGAAATTCGGGCTTTCAGACCAAATTCACTTTCTGAGAACGATGCCAATATTCTGGAGGGAAAAATTCAGTTATTAAATCTATTATTCACTATATACAAAAAAACCATGTCATACATATTGAAAAAAGCTGTCGGAAAAGAATTGATTATGGATTTCTTGACCCAAAGGCATATAGTCATTGGACCTGATATGAGTGTAAATATAAAGAGCATAAAAAATGAATTACTTAAAATTTGCGATGATAAAGGCATTTTGGATATTCAAATGGTGGAACTAATATATTCAGAGAGCAAAAACAGCAGCGAACTTAATAAAGAAAAATCTTCTCCGAGAATATGGGTTGAAGTTGAAGATGCTTTCGATGAACATCAAGTTGATGAGGAGACTAAGGAAATAATTATGTTTCTGAATAAACAATTTGAATATTTAGCTGTTACAAACAATTTATATGTCAGTTTTAATCTTTAATTATATTTATCGAAAGGAAGAGAATAATGGAAAACAATATTCTTTTAAAAATTGGAAAGTTTGAAAGTGCACGAGAATACTGGTTGGACAAGTTAAGTGGAAATATAGAGGAAGTTGTTCTTCCAAAGGATTTAACTGGAACTTCGGAACGTTTGATGAAAGAGTTTAATGTGTTAATAGAAAATGAATTATCAAAAAAAGTAATAAATATTTGTATAAATCATGACTTATCATTATATGCATATACGCTTTCTGCCCTAAAAGTTTTGCTTCATATTTACTCAGGTCAGGAAGATATTATTGTTGGAGCTCCTATATACACTATAAGTGACATGTCTTATAACAGGTATATACTGATTAGAGATTCGATTGAAAACGATAGCGACTTTAAATCTTTTCTGATGTCTGTTTCTCAAACTATTACAAATGGATATAAAAATCAGCATTATCCCATAGATAAAATATTAGGGCTTTTAAATATGGAAAATGAAAGAACACTGTTTAAATGCATGATGGCCTTTGAAAATATTCACAATATAGAGGATGTTTGGGAAAAGATAAATCTTAAAGAATGTGATATTTGTTTTCTGCTCGTAAAAGTGGAAAACAAATTGGAATTGTGCATTATTTATAATTCGTCTCTATATAAAGATTCAACAATAAAAAGTATAGCTAAAAATTACTCCGATGTGCTTTCTATAGTCTCTGAAAATCCAGAGATAAAAATAAAGGATGTTATTTTGCCAAATGATTTGTTGATTGTTAAAAATAGTTTTTTTGATACTGAGGACGATGACTTTGAATTTTAAGGAGTATGAAAATGCATAAAATTAAACTTTGCGAAAAAAAATGTATGGAGGAAATTGAAAGTAGAATTATGTTGGTTTTACTACCATTTTGGACACCCTTGTTTCCTCCTCTAGGCATATCATGTTTAAAAAGCTATCTAAAACAGAACGGCTATCACGCCAGGACTGTTGATGCCAATACTGAGGCATCTTTTTGGAACTTGTACTACGAATACTTCAGCATATTAAGAGGTTATATCCCTGAGGAAAAAAGAGGAAATTTTTATAACATTGGCCATGAAGTTTTTAGAAATCAAATGATGGCGTATATTAACAAGAGTGACATCAAGAAGTACTATGAATTAGTCAAGATACTCGTTTCATTTAATTTCTATACTGAAATAGATGATGAGCAGGTTAAAGTATTGGATAAGGTAATAGGCTGTTTTTTTCAAAAACTTGAAAGCTATCTTATTAATCTTATTGAAAAGCATAAACCTGAAACTATTGGGCTGTCCGTTTATACTGGTAATATTGCACCCTCTATGTATGCATTCAGAATAATAAAGGAGAAATATCCTTATATAACAACCATTATGGGTGGTGGGGTTTTTGCAAATCAATTGGCCGAAGGTTCTCAAAATCTGGATTTGTTTATGGAAAAGACACCTTATATAGATAAATATATTAGTGGCGAAGGTGAAATTCTGCTTCTTAGGATGCTGCAAGGAAAGCTTCCTGATAATAAAAGGTTTTTTACTCTAAAGGATATAAATAATGAAACACTTGATATAACAAGTGTTAAAGTACCTGACTTCTCTGACATTAATACATCAGTATATCCACAAATGTCATCATATACATCCAGAAGTTGCCCGTTTGAATGCAGCTTTTGCTCTGAAACTGTGCAATGGGGTAAGTACCGTAAGAAAAGTGCAGTGCAGGTTGTGAATGAACTAAAGGAACTGTATAGCAGTAATAAATGTCAGCTATTTCTTCTTGGAGACTCATTATTAAATCCTATTATTGACAGTTTATCAAAAGAACTAATAAAAGATGAAATTTCATTATATTGGGACGGATATTTAAGGGCTGACAAGCATGTTTGCAATACTGAAAATACTTTGTTATGGCGTAAGGCAGGCTTCTATAGAGCAAGGCTTGGCGTGGAGAGCGGCTCTCAGAGAGTACTGGATTTAATGGAAAAGCACATTACTACCGAGCAAATAAAGGAAGCAGTAGCATGCCTTGCGTATGCAGGAATAAAAACAACGACATATTGGGTTGTAGGTTATCCTGGTGAAACAGAAGAGGATTTCCAAATGACGTTAGACTTGATTGAAGAAATGAAGGATGACATATATGAAGCTGAGTGCAGTCCTTTTACATATTTTCTGTCAGGGCAGGTCTCTTCAGATAAATTTGCCAGCGAGTTTGGTATAAAGCTCTTATATCCAGAAAGTGCAACAGATATGCTTGTTACACAGTCTTGGATACTAAATAGTGGTTCTGTGAGGGAGGAAACGTACAGTAGAGTATGTCGGTTAGCAAATCACTGTAAAAAATTAGGCATACCTAACCCTTATTCAATGGAGGAAATCTTTGAAGCTGACATGAGATGGAAAAGACTTCATAGGAATGCAGTACCACCATTAATAGAGTTCAGAGCTGGCAGTGACTATATTAATGAGAATAAAAATGTAAGCGAAATATTAAAGGCAGAAAATTTTTTAGAAGATAATGAGGAGTTTGATTTTTGATTAGTTTAAATTACTAAAGAGGGAGATAGATTAAATGTCAGAAATTTTACTTGCAGTCAACCAGTTTACAAAGGAAAAGAAATATTGGCTAGAAAAACTCTCAGGTGAACTGAATATATCAAGTTTTCCATATGATCAAATCAGAGATGAAGGTAAAAACAAGGATATAGAATCATTCGGTTTTTGTTTACCAGAGGACTTAAACTCAAAACTTTCGAAAGTAAGCAAGAACTCTGATACAAAATTGTATATGCTGCTTACAACAGGTGTAATTCTGCTGTTAAATAAATATTCAAATTGTGAAGATGTCATTATTGGCACTCCAATTATGAAACAAGAAGTAGAAGGTAATTTTGTTAATACATTATTGGTTTTGAGGAATAAATTGAGTCGGGAAATGACTTGTAAGGACTTTATCGGTTCCGTGAGGCAGACAATAACAGAAGCTATCGAGAATCAAAACTATCCTATCGAAAACATGATATCCCAGTTAAGTGCAGATGAAGGGTATGATGCATCACTGCCGCTAGACGTTATAGTTTTATTGAAAAATATTCAAGATCAAAAATATATATCAAACATAAAACGAAGCTTTATGTTTACATTTGAAAAAACAGACGGAAACGTAAGCGGAAATATCGAATATAATCCCAGCAGATATAATCGTAGCACGGTTGAAAGGATATCAATCGATCTTATAAGGGTTTTGATAGCAGTTTTTGATAATATTGAAGCTAAAATTTCTGATATTGATATTATTTCCGAAGATGAAAAACAATGTTTACTATACACCTTCAATAATTCTACCCATGAACAACCTGACGGGCTGACAATACAGGAGGTTTTTGAAGCACAGGTAGAGAAAACTCCTGATAATATTGCAATAGTTTATCAAGACAAAGAGCTGACTTACAGACAGTTAAATGAAAGAGCAAACCAGCTTGCCAGAATATTAAGAGAAAAAGGTGTAGGTGTTGAAACCATTGTCGGAGTGTATGTAGAACGTTCTGAGTTACTAGTAATAAGCATTCTTGCTGTTTTGAAGGCAGGAGGTACATACTTTCCGATAGATACACGTTGTCCAAGAGAAAGAATACTGTACATGCTGGAAGACAGCAAAACTCAAATATTGGTTACACAAAACAATTTTATCGATAAGCTGGATTTTAAAGGCGAAGCAGTAAACATTGATGATTTACATAACAGCATGGAGGAGAATACAAACCTCATTAGTATAAATAGCCCTGAAAATCTAGCATATGTTATTTATACTTCGGGGTCAACAGGGGAACCTAAAGGTGTTTTAGTTGAACATAGAAATTTGTTGAATTACGCTTTTTGGAGAATTGAACAATTCAGTTATAGCCCTAATGATGTAACACTTCAATTGGTTTCTGTTTCTTTTGACGGATTTGGAGCTAATTTCTATCCGGCAATTTTTACAGGTGGGAAAATGGTTTTAATGGGTGATGGGATCGACGTAGAAGTAAAGCATATTATCAGAACAATAAAAAATCAAAAGGTTACAAATATGAGTGTTGTACCTTCTATGTATAAAGCAATTATTACAAACTCTGGTATTAAAGATTTAGACTCCCTAAGGCTGGTTGTGTTGGCTGGTGAAAAAACAGACAAAGAGACTATAAAGAAGAGCAGGGAGCTAAACCCGAATATTGTACTGGCCAATGAATATGGTCCTACAGAAAACAGTATAGCAGCTACATGCCTTGTAGGGATGACAGAGGATACAGTATCAGTTATCGGAAAGCCAATTTTCAATAATAAAATCCTAATTCTTGATACTCAAGGAAAACTTGTTCCTCAAGGGGCATGTGGAGAGCTTTGTATATCAGGAAAAAGTGTATCTAGAGGTTATCTTAACAGATTTGAAATGACAAAGAGCAAATTTGTGGACAATCCCTATTATAAAGGGGAACGAATGTATAAAACTGGTGATATTGCCAGATGGCTGCCAGAAGGAAATGTTGAGTTGATTGGAAGGACAGACAATCAGGTAAAAATCAGAGGTCATCGAATTGAATTAAGCGAAATTGAAGCCAAACTACTTGGTATGGAAGGAATTGTTGAAACGTCTGTAATAGTTAAAGAGAGCAGTAGCGGAAATAAAAATATCTGTGCATTTTTTGTGTCTAGGAATGAAATTAATATCCCACATATTAGAAAATTCTTAAGCAATATACTTCCAGAATATATGATACCCTCCTTTTTTATTAGAATAGAGTGTATTCCAAGGACATCTATCGGAAAGATAGACAGAAAGGTGCTGAATTCATATCCAATAAATATGGACAAAAATATTTCTGAGCGTAAACCTCCTAATAATGATACTGAAAAAAAATTACTTGAAATTTGGAAGGAAGTTCTGGAGATAGATGGATTTGGAGTAGAAGAAAGCTTTTTTAGCATTGGTGGTCATTCGTTAAACTCAACCTCATTGGTATCAAAAATGCATGAAGTTTTTAATGTAGAAGTTCCGTTAAAAGTAGTTTTTGAAGACAATACCATAAGAAAACTGGCTGAATATATTGAAAAAGCTGAAATCAACAGATTTTCCTCCATAGAGCCCATAGAAGATAAGGAATATTATAGTACATCATCAACTCAAAGAAGGATTTTTATATTAAATCAGATAGACGACAGGCAAATCAATTACAATATGCCGGGTGCTGTTATAATTGAAGGGAAATTAGATATTGAGAAGGTAGAAAATGTATTGAAAGCAATAATAAACAGACATGAGATATTAAGGTCATCCTTTGAAACCATAAACGGAGAGCCTGTTCAAATAATTAATAAGGAAACAGATTTTAAAATATGCTACGAAGAATTTTTTCAAGATATGCAAATGTTTGACGAGAACAGCTATAAAACAAGTCTGAATAACATATATAAAGATTTTGTCAAACCGTTTGATTTGAGTAAAGCTCCTTTACTAAGGGTTAAGCTGGTGAAACTCCAAAAAGAAAAGTATTATATGGTATATGACATTCACCATATAATTTCTGATGGAATTTCCATGGGTATACTGGTTAGTGAATTTGCAAACCTTTATAACGACCAAAAGCTATCTGCACTAGAAATACAGTATAAGGATTATGCACATTGGCATAATAATCTGCTAAAATCAGCATTAGTCCAAAAGCAGAAGGACTATTGGATGGAAAAGCTTGATGGATTAACCTATACTAGGTTGCCACAAAGAAATGTGGTAGATAATGCTCAAAGCGAAGGAGCGTTTAGGTGCGAAAAAATCCATATGCCACTAATGGACAAGATATATAAATTCTGTAGAAAAGAAAATATAACAACTTTTGTCTTAATGCTATCAATTTTAGAACTAGTGCTGTGCAAAGAGCTGAATCAGAGCGATTTGAGCATCGGTATTCCTGTTGCTGGGCGGAAGCATAAAGAACTGGAGAACCTGATAGGACCATTTTTGAACGTTCTTGTCCTAAGATATACTCTAAAATCAAATATCTCTTTTACCGAAAATGTAGTTGCTATAAATACAACAGTTCTAGAAGCACTTGACAATCAGGATTACCCATATGAGGAGCTTTATTCAGAACTTAAAGAAAAACAGGGTTTTAAAAACAAATCACTTTTTTCAATATTGTTCAATTACATGCCATTTGTTGAACAAAAGGTAACCAATCCAAATGAAGTAACCTTTAAGCAATACGATGAGTTTGAACCTGCACCTAAATACGACATGACATTTTATGTAAATGAAGGTTTTGATGGAATGACAATAAATATTGTTTATAAGAGCTCATTATACGAAGGGAGTTTTGTAGAAAAAATTATAGGTAACTATATTTCTATTTGTAAAACAGTTATTGAAAATCCCGGTGTTGTGATAAAAGATATAAGCTTGCATGAAGGTAATATGATTGAGGAAACTGATATGGATTTTGATAAATATTACGAAAATGAAGAGTTTATTAATTATTCAGGGGGTAATTGATATGTCGATTTTTAAGATTGCAGAATCAAATGTAAGATCATATTGCAGAAGCTTTCCGGATGTATTTTGTAAAGCTAAGGGTTCACTTTTGTATTCTGAGAATGGCAAGGAATATGTTGATTTTTTTGCTGGAGCCGGTGCACTGAATTATGGTCATAATAATGATTTTATTAAGGAGAAGGTTATTAATTATATTGAATCTGATTCTATTATGCATGGGCTTGATATGTATACCACTGCGAAAAGGGAGTTTATGGAAACCTTTGTTTATAAAATATTGCATCCGCGTGACCTTAATTACAAAATGCAATTCTGTGGACCGACAGGGACAAATGCTGTTGAGGCAGCTTTGAAACTTTCAAGAAAAGTAAAAAAGAGAACTAATGTTTTTGCATTTATGGGAGGCTTTCATGGTATGTCCCTTGGAAGCCTTTCGGCAACAGGAGATTTAGGTAAACGTCAGAGTGGTGGAATTCCCTTATCTAATGTAACATTTATGCCATACCCTTATGGTTTTATGAACACTTTCGATTCCATAGAATATATAGAAGCAATATTAAATGATGATCATTGTGGAATAGACAAACCGGCAGCCATTATTTTCGAGACCGTACAGGCAGAAGGTGGCATTGTTGTTGCATCGGTTGAGTGGATGCAAAGACTTCAAAGATTATGTATTAAGCATGACATACTTTTAGTGTGTGATGATATACAGGTAGGCTGTGGAAGGACAGGAGCATTCTTTTCTTTTGAGAGGGCAGGAATTGTACCTGATATTGTCTTACTTTCTAAATCAATTAGCGGATATGGTTTGCCTATGTCGTTACTTTTAGTTAAGCCTGAATATGATGTATGGGAACCGGGGGAGCATAACGGAACATTCCGTGGCAATCAGCTTGCTTTTGTTGGTGCGTCTGCAGCGATTGAATACAGGGAACAGAGTGGTTTGGAGTATAAGACAAAACAAAATGAAGAGTTTATAAAAAAATATCTATTGGAAGAGATTGCACCTTTAAGTGAGCTTATCAAAGTCCGAGGAATAGGAATGATCTGGGGCATTGATTTTTCTGACTGCGGAAAATCGAATTTTGCGCGGGAGTTAGTCCAGATGTGTTCGGAGGACGGCTTGATTATCGAGAGTTCGGGTAGGAATGGAAATGTTCTAAAAATATTACCTCCCTTGAACATAGAAGAGGAGCTTCTTGAAAGAGGTTTATCGATAATGAAGCAAAACATAATGAAGGGTTTAGAGAGAAATAAAGTAAAGAATATGGTATATAACCCTTTGATACTTGCAGGTGGTAAATAATACAACTAACGAAAAGGTAGGCTAAAGTTATGAATTTGGAAGAAATACACAGCACAATAAGCCGGTTTTCTCAAAACACACCTGAGAAGACGGCTATTGAATATGGAAGTGAGTTTGTTACCTATGGAGAGCTGGAGGAGTATTCAGATCAAATGTCTGATTTCATAATAACTAATAATTCTGGTAGCAGGAATATAATATTATATATGGAGAGTAATCCCTCACTGGTTAAGGCTATGCTTGGTATAATGAAATCAGGGTGTGTATTTGTACCAGTTGATCCTAATTTTCCTGCAAACAGAGTAGCATTAATGATAAAAGAAGTAACAGCTGAATGGATTTTTACTCAATTTAAATATTTAGAAAAGCTGAATGAAATGTTCAGAAACTTAGGTAAGAAAGTAAATGTATTCATTATTGATAAAGAATTTGTGGATACTGAGCAGTATTCTTCATTAAAATTATATACAATGGAAAAGTACAAAAAATATTTGTCCCATAAAGATGCCGGCACACAGAATAAGCATTGCTATATTTATTTTACATCTGGTTCGACAGGAAAGCCTAAAGCAGTCCTTGGCAGATGTCGTAGTTTAAAACATTTTATCGATTGGGAGATAACTGAATTTGGCGTGGATTCAAATTTCCGAGTTAGCCAGTTTACATCTCCATCCTTTGATCCGTACTTAAGGGATGTTTTTGTTCCGCTTTGCTCTGGTGCAACATTGTGTATTCCAAAAAACAGAGAAATAATTATGGACTTTCCTAAACTGTCAGAATGGATTAGGGCTAACAGAATTAATCTTTCACACATGGTACCTTCTATTTTAAGGGGGCTTTTTTTGCAAAGTAAAAAAGATTACTTTAGCGATTTGAAGTATATTCTACTTGCGGGTGAAATGTTAAGAGGACTGGATGTTAAAAACTTTTTTGAAGCTTACGGTACGGATATCCAATTAGTAAATTTATATGGACCTACTGAAACTACACTTGCCAAAATGTTTTATAGAATTTGTGAGACAGATGTACATAGAATAAACATTCCAATCGGAAAACCGATAAGTATGACACAGGTACTTATTTTAGATGATGATTTGAACAAGTGCCAGAAGGGAAGTATTGGAGAAATATATATTAGAACACCCTTTATTACTTCTGGATACTTAAATGATGAAGAATTAACACGAAAGGTATTTGTAAAAAATCCGTTCAGCGATAACGAGCAGGATTTTATATATAAAACTGGGGATATTGGAAGAGTGTTGCCTGACGGAAATGTTGAGTGTTTAAACAGAAAAGACAGGCAAATCAAAATTAGGGGTATAAGAATTGAACCTTCTGAAATAGAAAATTGTATTCTGCAAAACAAAGTAATCAAAGAAGCAGTGGTTGCTGTAAAAGAAGACAGTACCGGCAATCCACATATTTGTGTTTACTATACTGTACTAGGCAATATTACAAAGCCAGAGCTCAGGAAATATATAAGCGATCAGTTACCTAGTTATATGGTACCGGCTTACTTTTGTCTTATGGATACAATTCCATTAAATCCTAATGGTAAGGTAAATTTTGCTATGCTGCCGGAACCTTTTGACTACTATGATGAAAACAGTGATTATCAGGCTCCTGAAAATAATATCCAGCAGAAACTTGTGAAAATATGGAATGAGATTTTAGGTAAGGACAAAATCAGTATCAATAGCAATTTCTTTGAAATAGGAGGTCACTCACTAAGAGCAACTACTCTTGTGTCATTAATTCACAAAAATTTTGATGTAGAGATACCTTTAAGTGCAATTTTCAAAAACCCCACAATCAAAAAACTGGCTGAAGTAATATTAAACTCAGATAAAAATTCTTTCTACCAGTTAGAAACTGCACCAAAGCAAGAGTATTATCCGCTATCCTCCGCCCAGAAAAGAATATTCGTGTTAAATCAGCTGGGTGAAAATAAATCTAGTTATAATATATCAGGTGCTGTAATTATTGAGGGAGAGGCTGATATAGAAAGACTCAGGAGTACATTTCAAGTACTAATAAAAAGACATGAGGCTTTTAGGACTTCTATAGCTGTGATAGATGGTGAGCCTGTCCAGATTATACATGAGGATGTAGATTTTGATATTAGTTATTCAGATCTCAAGTTAGATCCTGATGCATATATTGAAAAGGATTCAAACAAGGTGATAGAAAATGCCATTATAGACTTTATAAAACCCTTCGATCTTAGTAAAGCCCCTTTACTTCGTGTAGGACTTATAAAAATATCGACTGCTAAATATATTATGGTTCATGATATACACCATATTGTAGCAGATGGAACCTCTATGGCGATTTTGGTAAAGGAATTTTCAGAAATCTATAGTGGCAAAGAAATAATGCCTTTACAGGTACAGTATAAGGATTTTGCAATTTGGCAGAATAAATTTCTTAGAACGGGTAATTTGAGAAAGCAGGAACATTATTGGATACAAGAATTGTCAGGTGATATTCCTGTGCTAAATTTGCCTACAGACTTTCCTAGACAGGATTTGCAAAGCTTTGAAGGTAACAGAGAAAAGTTAATAATTGATACAGAACTTACAGCAAGTATTAAAAGTATCGCTTTAAAAAATGGTGCTACTCTCTATATGACGCTTCTTGCAGCACTGAATATACTTTTATCAAAATACACAGGACAAGAGGACATAATTATAGGTTCTCCGATTGCTGGAAGGACACATGCTGATCTAGAAAATGTAATAGGAATGTTTGTAAATACACTTGTATTAAGAAATAGGATTGAATACTCTAAAAACTTTATTGAATTTCTTAATGAAGTAAAAAATAAATCATTGGCAGCCTTTGAAAATAAAGACTATCAGTTTGAAGAATTGGTGGAGAAGTTAGAGCTGGAAAGAGATTTAAGCCGAAATCCAATTTTTGATGTAATGTTTGTTCTTCAGAATATGAGTGGTAAAAGTGTACAAGCAAAGGATCTAAATCTGACTAATTATGAATTTGCTAAAAGAATATCAAAATTTGATCTAATGTTCCATACAACAGAGATGAATAATACATTAGTAATTGAAATTGAATACTGCACTAAGCTGTTTTTAAAGAATACTATCATAAAAATGGGACAGCACCTTGTAAATATTCTTAAACAAGTAACTCAATACCCAGAAATAAAGTTGAGTAATATTGATATCTTATCACAACATGAAAAAAGACAGTTGCTGTTTGACTTTAATAATACAGAGAATAACTATGAAAGTGGAAGAACTATCAATGAGTTGTTTGAAATTCAGGCAAAAGCAACTCCTGATAGTATAGCACTTGTACATAATGATGAGTCATTAACGTACAGAGAATTAAATGAAAAAGCTAATCAAATTGCTAGAATGTTAAGAACAATGGGTGTAATAGAAGATAGTGTGGTAGCGGTTTTACTGAAACGTTCACCACAACTAATAGTTACTATACTAGGGATACTAAAAGCTGGAGGAGCATACCTACCTATTGATGAACAGCTTCCTGCCAATAGGGTTATACGTATGATGGAGGAAAGCGGTACAAAGATTCTACTGACAATAGAAGACATAATAAATGATTATCAGTTTTCAAAACTTAAGGGTATAACTGATGACGGTAATAAAATCATAATAACAGGTGCAAGAGAATCAATAAAAAACCTAGATTTACTGCCTATGCCAGATCGTAGCCTTATTGATTACAGTAAGTATCAAGACTCAAATACAGGCTGGGGCTGTGTAAAGAATGGAATTTCAATAATGGGAACAAGAGGGTGCCCATACAAATGTCTATATTGCCATAAGTTATGGCCAAAGTCTCATGCTTTTAGGTCGGCAGAAAATTTGATTGAAGAAATAAAATTCCATTATGCTAATGGGTTTACTACTTTCTATTTTGTAGATGATGTATTTAATCTTGATATTAGAAACAGCACAAGGTTTTTTGAACTAATTATAAAAAACAACCTTAAGATAAGACTCTTGTTTCCAAATGGTTTACGGGGAGATATCTTGACTCCTGACTATATAGATTTAATGGTGGAAGCAGGAGTCATCCAAATGCTTCTGGCTCTAGAGACAGCCTCACCCAGACTTCAAAAGGTAATTGGTAAAAACCTGAATTTGGATAAGCTGAGAAACAATATTGAATATTTATGTAAAAGGCATCCACAGGTAATTGTAGATATATCATTTATGTTCGGTTTTCCAAGTGAGACAGAAGAAGAAGCAATGATGACCCTGAATTATATTAAGAGTTTACATTGGATTCACTTCCCTTATCCTTTTGCACTAAAAATATTTCCTAATACAGATATGGCAAAATTCGCAATTGAGAATGGTGTTTCCAAGGAGTCCATTGAAAAGGTGAATCATATGGCTTTTCATGACCTATCAGATATTCCTGAGGATTATATGCCGTTTTCTGTAAAATTTGCACGCGAATTTCAGGCAAAGTTTTTTAATGAGTATTTTCTTCTTTCGGAACGGCTCGAAAAAATTATACCCTTGCAGAAGCAGGTGCTTACTCACGAAGAACTGACTCGAAAGTATGATAGCTATTTACCAGGAGGTTTGTCTAATTTTCCTGAAATCATAAAGCTGATTGGAAACAGAGAAGACAACAGTTTTACTCATGATTTGGAAAACAGATATTCAATTCAAGGGGATAAAAGGATAATAAAATCTCCAAAATCTGTAGTTGAGAATAATAAGGAAAAAGCCAGATTTAAAATACTGTTACTGGATTTGTCTCAGAATTTCAACAGTAATGAAGGTTATGGCGATATAAGTATGGTTGAACCGCCTTTGGGATTGCTGTACCTACTTACATATCTTAACAGGGAGCTTGATGATAAAATTGAAGGTAAAATTTTTAAAGCTCGATTTGACTTTGAAAATTATGATGAGCTTAAAAAGTTAATAGATGATTTTAATCCCGATTTTATTGGAATACGAACTTTGACATTCTATAAAGAAATTTTTCACAAAACAGTTTCATTGATAAGACATTGGGGGGTAAAAGCTCCAATAATTACAGGTGGTCCATATGCAACAAGTGATTACCAAACAATTCTATCTGACCGCAATGTTGATATATGCATTCTCGGTGAAGGGGAACTGACATTAAAAGAATTAGTGGAAAAAATGCTGGATAATGGATGGAAACTCCCGGGCGAAGAGGTCTTGTCAACCATTAAAGGTATAGCATTTGCAAATACAAAAAGTTTGGACAATAAGAATAATCACTTTGTAAGAGAGGTAGTAATGTTAGATAGGGTGGAAAGCAGCATAAGCAAAATCCCTACGGAAAACCTTCCGCCTTTAAATCTTCCAGAAAATTTGCTTTATGTTATTTATACATCAGGCTCGACTGGAACTCCAAAGGGTGTAATGATTCAACATAGAAACCTTGTAAATCTGATTTGCTATCAATATTCACATACTATTATTGATTTCAAAAGTAATGTATTGCAATTTACTTCAATTGGTTTTGATGTTTCATGCCAGGAGATTTTCTCAACACTTTTAGCTGGAGGAACATTATTTCTTATAAACCGAGATTTGAGAGACCACATACAAAAGCTTTTTAGCTACATAAATACGAATGGAATAGAAGTTTTATTTTTACCTCCATCTTATTTTAGCTTAATTTGTAATGAATATGAATATATAAACAACTTTCCTGATACCGTTAAGCATATTATAACAGCAGGGGAACAGTTGCTGATAAATAGTCCTATGAAGGAGGTTCTTGGACAAAGAGGCATATATCTGCACAATCATTACGGGCCAACTGAGACTCATGTGGTTACTACCTATACTATGTATCCAAGATCAGATATGCCATATCATGCTCCAATTGGAAAGCCCATTTCAAATACAAAAATATACATTCTTAATAAACAAAAATCTCTCTTGCCTGTTGGTATCGCAGGTGAGCTGTATATTTCAGGTGATAGTGTAGGAAGAGGGTATATAAACTCTACTGAACTGACTAATGAGAGGTTTATACCTGATCCTTTTGAGAATGGCAAAAGAATTTATATGACGGGTGATTTGGCAAAATGGCTTCCAGACGGAAATATTGAGTTTCTTGGCAGAGCAGATCATCAGATAAAAATCAGAGGATTTAGAATTGAATTAGGAGAAATTGAAGCTGCAATACTAAAATATAGGGTTATTAAAGCATGCGTTGTAATTGATAGAATAAATGAATATGGTGAAAAATACATATGTGCATATATTGTTCAAAATTCAGATATTGATATTCAGGCTTTAAAGGATTTCCTTTCGAAAGATTTGCCCGATTATATGATACCCCGATATTTTATAAGAATTGGAAGTATTCCGTTGAATTCAAACGGAAAGGTTAACCGAAAGGCTTTGCCACACTCAGAATATACTTTTGACAAAGCAGAAAAGTTTAATATTACTCCAAAGGATGAAATTCAGGTAATGCTGATATCTATCTGGAAGGAAATCCTAGACATTGAAACAATAAGTATTGAGGATAATTTTTTTGAATTAGGAGGACATTCATTAAAAGCAACTAAACTTGTTTCTAGGATATATAAGAAGTTCAATGTGGAAATCACACTAAGGGATATATTTGAAAATCAAACGATTGAAAAGCTTGCTAAGGTCATAAGCAGCTCCGCTAATAATTCGTACTGCTCAATAATGTTTGCTCCTAAACAGGAGTATTATCCTCTCTCTTCAGCTCAGAAAAGGATATTTATTATTCAACAGGCAGATGTTGATACTACTACATATAATATGCCTGGAATTATGCTTTTGACAGGTGAACCTGATAGGCAGAGACTTGAAGACGTATTTAAATGCCTGATTTCCAGACATGAAACCTTAAGAACATCTTTTGATATTATAGATGGTATTCCAGTTCAAAAAATTCATGAGCTTGTAGAATTTAATATTGATTATATAGAACTGGAAAGAAGCAATGAAATTAATAGTGATGCTGATTTAAACGAAAAAATAAATCAAGTGGTTATGGATTTCATCTGTCCATTTGATTTAAGTAAAGTGCCGCTTCTCAGAGTAAGCTTGGTAAAGGTTGAAGACAGGAGATATATACTGATGTATGATATGCATCATATTATTTCTGATGGCGTTTCAATGTCTATATTGATTAAGGAATTTATGGAAATTTATAAAGGGGGTAAACTAAAAGACCTTCGGATACAGTATAAGGATTATGCAGTATGGCAAAATGAATTTTTACAATCCTCTAAGATAAATGAAAAGAAACAATATTGGTTAGATAGATTCTCAGGTGAAATTCCTGTATTAAATATGCCCACTGATTTTCCTAGACCGGAAATACGAAATTATGATGGAGACCAAGTGAGCTGTTTACTTGAAAAGGATATAGTGCAAAAGCTACATAGGGTCGCATCAAAAAACGGATCAACAATATATATGGTTCTTTTGGCGGCATATAACGTATTACTTTCCAAGTACACTGGGCAGGAGGACATTATTATAGGAACACCCAGTGCTGGTAGATCTCATTTAGATATCGAAGGCATTATAGGTATGTTTGTAAATGCTTTCGCAATGAGAAACTTTCCAGAGTCATCCAAGACATTTCGGGAGTTCCTTAATGAAGTTAAAAAAAATTGTATTGATGTATATAGCAATCATGAATATCAGTTTGAAGAACTTTTTGATGCTTTAAATATCAAACGGGATTTAAATAGAAACCCAATTTTTGATACAGCATTCATACTTCAAAATATTGAAATGTTAAGTTTGGAAATAGCAGACTTAAAAATTGAGCCATACAGTGGTATGGAAAAAATCATTTCAAAGCTTGACTTATCTTTATCTGCATCAGAAATCTATAAAGGAATCAGCTTTAATATGGTTTATTGTACGGCTCTGTTTAAAAAATCAACCATTGAGAGGATCATGTCGGATTACATAGATATATTGAGTCAAATAAGTGAAGATATTGATATTAGACTTAAAGACATATATATTGCAAAGAATGTGAGACTTTCTAATAAAACCCATATATCGGACGATTTTAATTTTAGTACAAATTGAGTGATATTATGGTAAAATAGTTTAAATATATATTCTATGTAAAGGGTGACGGTATATGAATAATAATTTTGATATTGATGTTCTTATTGCCAATGGAGAACTAGAAAAAGAGGAAAAATACTGGCTATCTAAACTTTCTGGAGAATTGACTCTTAGTAGCTTTCCTGGTGATTATTTAAATATATGTGAAATGGAAAATGCTAGAGGACTAATTGAGTATATTTTTTCAGAGAACATAAGTAAAAGTTTAGTTAAAATAAGCAATAATTCTGATGAGAGACTTCATGTAATACTAGTAACTCTAGTGTCCTTGCTTCTGTACAAATATAACGGAATTGATGATGTTATTATCGGTTCCCCTTTATATCAACAGGAAGATAATGTGGAATATATAAATAATATTCTTACACTTCGTAACAAAATTAGCAGTAAAATGACGGTTAAAGAATTGTTGCTTCAAGTGAGACAAGCTGTTAACGAAGCTATTGAACACCAAAATTACCCTTTATATAAACTGTATTCAAAACTAATATGTTCAGCACAGCACCACGACGATTATTTATTTGATGTAATAGTTTTACTTGAGGGAATTCAGAATCCTAAATGTTTTAAAAATATTGATGTGGGGGTTGTATTTTTATTTAAAAAAGAGAATGGTCTGCTGAAGCTTAATATGAGTTATAAATCCAGCCTATATAAAGTTGAAACCGCAAATCAGATTTTAAAATCCTTATCAAATCTGATGGAGGAATCAATTAATGATTTAAATACACAGATAGCTGAAATTGAGCTTATCTCTCCGGCTGAAAAGAATCATATATTATTTGAACTTAATAATACAAAACAGGAATTCGATATAGACACCACAATCTCACAAATGTTTGAACAGCAGGCAGAAAAGACACCTGAAAATGTGGCTGTACGTTTTTTATATGACCCAGACGAGCTTCATAGTGCATTGGTATCTGATGAGGTCAATCAAGAGGTGTACAGTAAGCTGTTAAAATGCTGTTTTAAGAAAAATCCGTTTATCCATCAAATAGAGTCAGCTTTCTGGAAGAGTTCTTTAAAGTTTCAAAATAAATTTAATACTGAGGATAAAATTCTGCTGCAAACAAATGAGCATAACTATGTAATGATAAATTTAAATGTTATGGCTATTTTGGAAGTGTTTGACGGAGAGACCAATGTGAAATCCTTACTGGAATATTTGGTTAATGGCAGACAGCAGGTTTTCATTTGCCCTGTGTCATTAAACGAAAACAATGAATTGGCAATAGTTGAATACTATGAAACCGATTTAAAAAACAAGTTTAACGACGGTATTGCTTTTATAAGGGCTTTATATAACTCAAACCTGATAAGAATCAACGGGTTTAACAATAAGCACATAAAAATAGAGATAGATATGCAGAAGAACGCTATTAAAAAGCAAGATGAAGATATATCAATTGAAGAAGATTTCCAAGGTGAAACGGTTCTTTTACTTGGAGATACTACTGGAACAGCAACAACAGGTATCTTATATATTGCTTCCTATTTACGCCGTCATGGAATTAAAGCATATTGCAAATGGAATGATGCATGCGAGGATTCAACTATGCTTAAATATGAAATCATTTCATTACTTGATAAGATAAAACCACAAATTGTTGGAATAAGCATGAAGTGGTTCCCTCACATAGCTAGAGTTTTAGAAATGTGTAAAATCATTAAGGAATATTCTCCTGAAATCAAGGTAGTCATTGGAGGAAATACTGCCTCCATATTTTATGAAAACTTAATCAAATATGAATACATTGATTTTATCATACTAGGAGACGGTGAGGAACCAATGCTCAAGATCTGCGAGGGTGTGGAGCACATTCCTAATTGTGTTTATAAGCTGGGAGATGACATTATCACAAACCCAATTTCTTATATTCAGAATCAGGAAAATTCCAGACAAATATATCTTTCGGAGCTGGATAAGATATTTATTACAAAACAGGATCCTTTTTATGCCAAATACTTTTATATTTATACAGGGAAAGGCTGCAGTATGAACTGCTTCTATTGTGCAGGATGTAATTCGGTTCAAAAGCAGACTTTCGGCAGAAGTATGCCATTTATAAGAGATGTAGAATCAGTAAAAAAAGACATTTTGGAGGCTAAAAAATATACAAGTACAATTATGTTCGACTTTGATATTCATAGTATGGATATGACCGAATACTATAGAGATATCTGGAATAGTATAGACCTTTCAGAGCATTTCTGTTGGATTTATTTATGGAAGCTACCATCGAAAGAATTCATAGACTTAATAACAAATACGTTCAAATATGTATATATCCACGTAGATATTTGTAGTTTATCTGAAAGACACCGAAAGCAACTTGAGTCAAAGAAGGTTGTAAAACCTCAACCATCTGATATTGAGCTAACAATGTTTTTCGATATCTGCAGTAGTTTTGAGAATTTGGAGATTACACTTAATTTAATTTCTGGGCTTCCGTATACAACTGAAGATTACTTGGAAGAAAGTGAGAGGAATGCGGCTTTTTTTGTAGACAAATATTCATTCATAAAATCAATTGATTGGGGACGATTGCATGCACAGCCTGGTGCACCTGTTGTATCGAGCTGTGAAGCATATAGTATGTACTCTACCGCTTCTACATATGATGACTTTTTATACTACAGTAAATTAAATCTTGAGGAAAGAAGATATCCTGATCTGGAAAACTTAAATTATCCGTTCATTTATTTTAATGATGGTGAATTGAATTCTACTATTTCTCAGTATTATTCTACTATTAGTAATATTTTTAATAAAAAGAAAATGTTAAGAAAAAATTTACGTGCTTGTATGTATGAAGAATTTACATATAAAGAATTGAATTACAGTGCGAATCAGATTGCTTATATGCTAAGAGATAAAGGCATTAGGTCGGGAAATATTGTTGCCATAATTTTAGAACGGTCTGTTGAGATGGTCGCTGCAATATTAGGTGTACTTAAAGCTGGAGGAGCATATGTGCCAATAGATTCAGGTTATCCTGAAGAACGGATAAGGTATATACTTAATGACTGTGACGCTGATATTGTAATAACTAAAAAAGAAATATCCTATGATATGCCATTCTCAATTTTGAGAAGAAAGGATAAGAAGGAACCTAATTTGTTTGTTTCGTCAAACCGTCCACAAATTAAGGATTTCAACAGCATTCCATTGCTGGATAGATCGCTTATTGACTGTGAGAAATATAGTAAGTTTGTAGGTATGTCTATGGTTAAAAATACTATATCCATTCAAGCTACCAGAGGCTGCCCTTTTAACTGTGCCTACTGTCATAAGATATGGCCTAAAACCCATGTTACCCGCTCAGCAGAGAATTTGTTTAATGAAATACAGTTATATTACAATATGGGAATCAGGAGATTTTCTTTTGTCGATGATATTTTTAACCTGAATATTGAAAATAGTAGCAGATTTTTTAAATTAATTATAGAAAATGGCTTAAAGCTTCATTTATTCTTTCCGAACGGGCTTAGAGGAGATATCTTAACCGAGGAATATATTGATTTGATGGTTGCAGCAGGAACTGTTGAAGCAAACCTGGCATTAGAAACAAATTCCGAAAGATTACAAAAAGTAATAGGTAAGAATCTGAATTTGGACAAGTTTAAGATGAACCTTGAGTATTTTTGCACAAAATATCCTAATGTTATGATAGGTATTTTCTTTATGCACGGGTTTCCTACTGAAACAGAGGAAGAAGCATTGAATACATTGGACTTTGTAAAAAGTATTAAATGGATTCATTTCCCATATCTTGATATATTAAAGATTTTTCCCAATAGTGATATAGCAAAGCTTTCCGTTGAGAATGGTATCTCATGGGAAGCCATTGACCGTTCTATAGATTCAATGTACCATAAGATTTCTGAGACTCTTGTTTTCCCTAAGGAGTTTACACTAAAATATCAATCTGATTTTTTAACTGGATATATCTTATCTAAAGAGCGAATGCTGAAAGTACTGCCCATACAGATGGGATTGTTGACTGAGGATGAATTGGTTGAGAAATATAGAGGATATCTACCAGGCAATATTCAAAGTTTTGATGATGTAATCAAAATATCAGGAATATCTAGAGAAGAATTAGGAGATGCAAAATTTCTGGATACTGATTATGGTTTGGTGCAGGATTTCAATAAAAAAGTAAACTCGTTTTTTGAAAAACCAAAGCCTGAAGACAGTGCATTAAAGGTATTGTTTCTTGATTTGTCCCAATATTATACCAGCTTTGACAGTGAACTTTCAAACTTGATAGAACCGCCTTTAGGGCAAATGTATATATTGACATATCTTAATAAAGTTTTCGGGAATAAGGTTCATGGGAAAATTGCAAAATCTAGAGCGGACTTTGATAGTGATAATGATTTAAAAGACCTTATCACCGATTTTAATCCTGATATTATAGGAATAAGGTCTCTTTCGGTATATAGAAAGTTTTTTCATAACACAGTTTCTCTAATTAGGCAATGGGGGATTAAGACTCCAATAATTGCAGGAGGTCCATACGCAACCAGCAGTTATACACAAGTGTTAAGTGATCGCAATGTAGACTTGGTTGTATTAGGTGAAGGAGAGGTTACTTTTAGCGAAGTAATTGGAAAAGTTATTGAAAATCAAGGTAAATTACCTGACAAAATTAGCCTTAAGGATGTATGCGGTATAGCATTTGCTGATGAAACAAATGAAAAGGATAACAATACATTCAACAGGGACATAATACTTTTAGATGAACTTGATTATCCCGATAGCGGTGCATTAGTTATTAATCCGGCGAACACTACTGACATAAACGACCCCGCATATATAATATACACGTCAGGAACTACGGGTAAGCCAAAAGGAGTAGTAGTTGGGCATAAAGGTATCGCAAACACTATAAAGTGGAGAAAAAATGAGTACAAGCTGGATCATCATGATAATGTACTCCAGTTATTTCCACACATTTTTGACGGATTTTTGACAAGTTTCTTTACTCCTATAACGTCAGGCTCAACAGCTGTATTCTTAAATGGTGAGGATTCAAGAAATCCTATTATGATTAGAAAAGCTATTGTGTCACAGTCTATAACACATTTTATATGTCTTCCAGCATTATATTCTGCTGTACTTGATTTACTTGATGGAGATGAGAATTGTGCTGTCAGGATTATAACTTTAGCGGGAGAAAAAGTTCAAAGGGATCTTGTTGAGAAAAGCAAATCTAAAATTCACGGAATAGAAATTGTTAATGAATATGGGCCAACTGAATGCAGTGTAGCATCAACCATATTGAGGAATATGCAAAACTGTGAGACTATTACCATTGGGAAGCCTATTGCAAATATCAGAGTGTATATTTTAAATAAAGAACAATGCCTTCAGCCTATAGGTGTCCCAGGTGAAATAACAATTGCCGGGTTTGGACTTGCGACAGGATACTTAAATAACCAGTCACTTACAGATAGCAAATTTTTGCCGGATCCTTTTTTTCCGGGTGAAAGGATGTATAAATCCGGAGACCTGGCAAGAATGCTGCCAAATGGTGAAATTGAGTATATCGGTAGAGTGGACCGACAGGTCAAAATCAGAGGGTACAGAATAGAACTAGATGAGATACGCAATCAAATACTTGGAATTCCAGATATTAAGGATGCTGTTGTAATAGCATCGGCTGATACAAACGGAGATATGCAATTACAGGCTTTTGTTGTGTCTGATAATTATGTAAATGTAGCAAGTATCAGGGATTGTTTAGTCAAAATATTGCCAGAATATATGGTGCCAGCTAATTTTTATAGAATAGAAAAAATACCTTTGACACTGACAGGCAAGGTCGATGAGAAGGTATTGCTGGAGAATAGAGCTATTGAAAATGATTTTGATAATACAGAAGCTCATTTTAGTGAATTGGAAATAAAGCTTGCAGATATTTGGAAAGAGGTTCTAGGAGTAAAAAATATTAAGAGGAGCAGTAAATTTTTTGCACTGGGAGGGCATTCTCTCAAAGCTGTTACTGTAATCACGAAAATACATAAGGCTTTTGGTGTAGAAGTAAAGGTTAGAGATATTTTCCAAAAGCAAACATTTGAAGAACTTGCCAGATACATAGATACAGCTGAAAATGAAGTTCACTTTGCAATTTATCCTATACCTGAATCTGAATTTTATAAGGTGTCTTCTGCACAAAAGAGATTGTTCATTGTTAATCAACTTGAAGAAAGTCATACGGGATACAATATGCCGGGAGCTTTTTTAATTGAAGGACAGTTGGATAAGGAAAGGCTAAATTCTGTATTTAAGCAATTGATACAAAGACATGAAGTTTTAAGAACTTCATTTATTGTAAGAAATGGTGAGCCGATTCAAATTGTCCACAAATCAGTTGCTTTTGAGATAGAATATTCTTCAGTTTTTATACAGAATGAATTGTATGAGAACAATAAAGAAAAAATTATTGAAGATGTTGTATCTAAATTTGTAAGACCATTTAATTTAGAACAAGCTCCTCTGATGAGAGCTTCATTAATTGAGTTAAGCAATGAAAGGAATTTACTACTGTTTGATATGCACCATATCATATCTGACGGTGTTTCTGTAGGTATCTTATACAAAGAATTTGTTACTTTGTATAAAGGTGGACAATTACAAAGGTTACCTATTCAGTATAAGGACTTTGCAGCATGGCAGAGTAAGACCTTTAGTTCAATTCGTCTAAGTAAGCAAAAGGATTATTGGCTTAATGTGTTTAAAAAGGATATACCTATTCTTGAAATGCCATATGATTTTTCGAGACCTGCACTCCAGAGTTTTGAAGGGTGTAGGATTACCTTTGATTGTGATAAAGAATTATGCTCAAAGATTCATAATCTTGCCAGCAATACCGGAACTACTCTCTTTATGGTGTTATTTGCGGCATATAATGTTTTGTTATCTAAATACAGCAAACAGGAAGATATTATTGTAGGCACTCCAGTAGCAGGGAGAAACCATGCAGATATGCTGAATGTAATGGGAATCTTTCTAAACACCCTCGCCGTTAGAAGCCAGCCACAGCAAAGCAAGCTATTCATTGAGTATTTATACGAAATAAAGGAGATTTCAATAAGTTCTTTAGAAAATCAGGAATACCAATTTGAGGAGCTTGTAGATGCTCTTAGCTTGAAAAGAGATATGAGCAGGAATCCTCTATTTGATACCATGTTTACCCTTCAGAATATTGATTTGGGAAAAGAAGAAACTAATGAACTCAAATTTATTCCTTACGAACTAGAAAGTAAGACTACGGTATTTGATTTCACACTGGATGCTGTGGATTTGGGAGACACCATAAAGTTCAGCCTGCACTACTGTACAAAGATATTTAAACATAGTACCATGGAAAGGT
>JAEWST010000076.1 GCA_023398105.1 Bacillota bacterium
AGCCGCACTATCACGACCATTTCTAGAACTACCAACACCCTTTTTATGAGCAAAAAGTTGTAAATTAACCTTTATCATGAGACTACACCTCCTCATCCATTACCTTCACATAGTCCGGATAAGCATATTCTATCTGTTTGAATCCTATTTCCGCTGTTGCCATAATTACATTGGCATCATGTCTTAATTGGGGCGATAAATCCATATCAAGCTTACATGATACAAAACCATCTTTATCC
Organism: Bacillota bacterium; assembly: GCA_023398105.1. Taxonomy (GTDB): domain Bacteria; phylum Bacillota; class Clostridia; order Acetivibrionales; family DSM-1351; genus Ruminiclostridium. Next base: position 240 of record JAEWST010000076.1, read on the forward strand.
CTTCGTTTATAAAAACCCTTCAAGCCTATAATTTCCTCAATAGCTCCTAAAGCAGTAAACGTAATTGCAGAAATGGCTGAACACACAATGTCTCTGCCTTCTTTGGCATAATCTGCATGTCCATTAACAACAAACTGTTTAATATTTCCTGCTAAATCCTTACCTATATTAATTTTAATCATTACTTGTTATTCCTTAAGCATTAATCTTTTCAATTTGAACCTTTGTATAAGGCTGTCTGTGTCCTTGCTTTTTCTTAATGTTCTTTTTTGGTTTGTAATGAAAAACAGTGATTTTTTCACCCTTACCATGGTTAAGAACCTTAGCACTAACAGACGCAGTTTCTAGTATTGGAGCTCCGAAGTTAACTGTTCCATCTTTTGATACTGCAAGAACTTTATCAAAAGTAACTGCTTCACCTTCTTCTACGAAAAGTTTTTCAACAAAAACAACATCGCCTTCTTGAACTTTATACTGTTTTCCACCAGTCATTATAATTGCGTACATGATACACCTCCTACTAACAGTCTCGCCGACAAAATGACATTTACACATCACAGGCAATAGTTTAAAAGTTTACTTTATAAACTATATTTAAAAAGCCCTGGCCGAGCGGCTACCGATATAGTTTAGCATAGTACTGATTCAATGTCAATTACTTTGAATTCTTAATCCATTTGGTTTTAATTCGCCTGAAGAAGAAATAGAAATCCTTACATCTAATTTTTTAGCTCCATTGAAATCATTAATTTTAGTAATATTCTCTTCAATAATGGACACAACAGAAGGATGTACTTCAAATACTACAGCTTTAGCTTTAGCAGTATTGAGATATTCCCTTATTTTTTTTAGAACCTCCATAGCATTTGTTTCAGATGTATATACCTTCCCAGTTCCTTCACAAAGCGGACAGTCACAGGTTATAATAGTAGAAAGCTCTTGTCTCATTTTTTTTCTAGTCATTTCAACAAGACCCAGCTGCGTCATTCCAAGAACTATGGCTTTAGTTCTATCACTTTTAAGACACTGCTTCAGAGAGTCAAGAACCATTTGCTGATGTTCACTGTCATTCATGTCAATAAAATCAATTATTACTATTCCGCCAATATCCCTTAACCTAAGCTGCTTTGCAATTTCTCTGGTTGCTTCTATATTAGTCTTAAGAACAGTATCTTCTAAGTTATTATTCCCGACAAACTTGCCTGTATTTACATCAATTACTGTAAGTGCTTCAGTTTTATCAATAATTATATACCCACCGCATTTAAGCCAAACTTTTCTAGAAAGAGCTCTTTGAATTTTCGTTTCTATTTGGTAATAGTCAAAAATATCATAATCCTTCTGAAATAATTCAACTCTGTTTTTAAGCACAGGTGATATCATCTCAACTAATTCAATTACTTTGTAATACTCTTTTTCATCATTAATAACAAATTTATCTATATCCCATGTAAACAAGTCTCTCACAGACCTATAAACCAAATTAACGTCCTTGTGAATACATCTTGGAACAACTCCACTGCTTTCCATTTGTTTAATCTTTGCCCATAGCTTTGTAAGAAAAGACACATCTTCAACAAAGTCTTCTTCATCCTTGCCCTCAGATACAGTTCTAACAATTAATCCCATATTATCAGGCTTTAACTTTTCCGCTATCCTTTTAAGCTTTTGTCTTTCCTCATCACTTTCAATTCTCCGAGATATACCCACATAATCAGCATTTGGCAGCAATACTAAATTTCTTCCAGGCAAAGTTATATGTGTTGATACTCTAGGTCCCTTTGTACCAATAGGCTCTTTTATTACTTGAACAGTTACTTCCTGACCCACTTTTAGTATATCCGAAATGCTGTATTCAGCATAATCTCTATAAACATCTAGTTCTTCATCTGAATAATCTTTTTGTGGAATTGCATCTCCTACATATAAAAAAGCATTTTTTTCATATCCAATATCAATAAATGCAGCTTGCATGCCAGGTAGAACGGTGCTAACCTTACCTCTATAAATATTTCCAACAAGTCCTTGATGACTTGTTCTCTCTATATGAATTTCTGCAAGCTCTTTGTCCTCAAGTATGCCAACCCTAATTTCTGCTGTATTGACATCTACTATCATTTCATTAATCATCCAATCACCTCAAATGTAACTATAAAACAAGCCCGTCCATTGGATCTATAAGTTGGTCCTGAGTCATAATAAATAGCTTTTCCCTATGAATTCTTTCTATTTCATAATCAAGCTTTATATAATCAAATATAGATTCAATTAAAAGATCTGGCTTCAAATTTGCTTTACTTCCAGCACTAAGCAGCATTGTAAATTTAATAATGCTAAAGTTACCACAGGGTTGAAATTCAAAGCTCAAATCGAAAATCATATCCCTTATATTTGTATCCTTAATACCGCTTTTAGTTCTTTTCTTAACAATAATTTCGTGCTGGGAAAGATATTTGCTTAAACTTGATTTAATATCCTTTTCTGTACACTCCGATTTAACGCCAACAACTACAGAGTACTTAGAAGCAGCTATTAAGGCCATAATATTCTCTTTTGACTTTCTAGACCTTGCCGACAATATTTCCAATCCTTTGGGGAGCTGTGCATTCAATCTTTCTACAAATTCATTAACAGGCATCTGGTCATCAGTAATTTCAAAATCACCATATTCAGCCTCACTTGTAACACCAACACTCAACGGTAATCCAAAGACCATGTTAGGATGTGGATTAAAGCCTTGTGAATACGCTATAGGAAGTCTTGCCCTTCTTATTGCACGTTCAAACACCTTCATCAAGTCAAGATGTGATATGAACTTAACCTCGTCGCCACGCATAAATTTAGTTCGAATATTAGCCAATACCTTCACCTCCACAAATACCACTTTCGAATACAGCAGCACCACATCCACCGCAATTTACTCTACAGTTTGGTGTAATTTTTTCTTCAAAAGCTTTTTTACTTTCACTTATTAAGAATTTCTTTGAAACACCTATATCTATATGATCCCAGGGCAAAATTTCATCATATTCTCTTTTACGCGTTGCATAGAAATACGGGTCTACGCCGCACTCCTCAAATGCCTTCATCCAAATATCATACTTAAAATATTCGCCCCAACCATCAAATTTACATCCTAGCTCCCATGCCTTAATTAGAACCTTGCAAATTCTTCTGTCCCCACGGGCAAAAACAGCTTCCAAAAAGCTCAGCTTATTTTCGTGATAATTATATGTTATCTGCTTTGAACGTACCTTATCCTTTAAAGACATTTGCTTTTGAGATACATTTTCAATACTGTCCTGAGCTTCCCATTGGAAAGGAGTGAAAGCTTTTGGAACAAATGTAGCTGTGCTGACAGTAACATTTAAGCCCTTGCCTTTTTTCTCCATTGGCACTCTTTTATAAGCATGTACAACCTTATGAGCCAAATCAGCAATTCCTTCTACATCTTCAAAAGTCTCTGTTGGCAAGCCCAGCATAAAATATAACTTTACGCTATGCCATCCTCCATTAAATGCAAGGGAAACTGCATTTAATAAGTCCTCCTCCGTTATACCTTTATTAATTACATCTCTAAGCCTCTGAGTCCCCGCTTCTGGAGCAAAGGTCAGTCCACTCTTTCTCACTTTCTGTGCCTTTTCCATTAAATCCAATGAGAAAGAATCTAATCTAAGTGATGGGAGAGACAAGCCTACTTTTCTCTCATTCATTTCATCTATAAGTTCTGTTGTAAATTCTTCTAATTGGCTGTAATCACTGGTACTAAGTGATGTAAGTGATATTTCTTCATAGCCAGTGCTTTCCTCAAGCTTTTTAGCTAACTCCATCAATCTCTCATGGCTTTTTTCTCTCACAGGTCTGTATATGAATCCAGCCTGACAAAATCTGCAGCCTCTGATACAACCTCTGAACACCTCTAACATTATCCTGTCATGCACAATATCAGTATACGGAACAATTATTTTATCAGGAAAATAAACCTTATCTAAATCCTTTATAATACGCTTTTTAATATTCACAGGATATTCTGGCTTTAATGGTTTAAAGCTTTTAATAGTACCATCTTCATTATAGTCAAAGTCATAAAATGAAGGTACATATATGCCCTCTATCTTAACTATTTCTTCAAGAAAAGCAGTTCTTGTTTTACCTGTACCCTTCCATTTTGAATATTTATCCATAACTTCATTAATTATATCTTCGCCCTCGCCTAACATAAAAAAATCAACAATGTCCGCCAAGGGCTCAGGATTATATGCACAAGGTCCTCCTGCACACACAAAGGGGTCATTATCTTTCCTATCGAGTGTCATAAGCGGCACACCAGCCAAATCAAGCATATTCACAATATTGGAAAAGCTCATCTCATATTGAAGAGTAAACCCAATGAAGTCAAAGCTTTTTATTTCGTCTTTAGTTTCAAGAGAGTATAAAGGTATATTATTCTCACGCATTTTAGCTTCCATATCAGCCCATGGTGCAAATACCCTCTCACAATAACAGTCCTGTCTCTCATTTAACAGATGATACAATATTTTCATCCCAAGATGTGACATCCCAATCTCATAAGTATCAGGAAAACAAAATGCAAACCGTATATCTACAGTTTTAGGATCTTTAATAACGCTATTCCACTCATTTCCAGTATATCTTGAGGGTTTTTCTACACTTTTCAGCAATCCGTCTGACAGCTTAATGCTCATTTTTATCTCCATTTCTCCTTCGTGATAATAATACTATTTCGTATTTAAAAATTAGTTTTTCTTCTTTTTTGCATTTTCATCGTGTTATTAAATTTTTATACACATGTTGCTACATTGTCAAAAATATAAGCGCCCTCAACATGAAAGTCGCTTAAAAGCTGGTCGGAATGATGCGATTTGAACGCACAACCTCTTGCTCCCGAAGCAAGCACCCTACCATTGGGCTACATCCCGAAATATTGAATTATTGCTTTGATATTTTTCATATTTATCGAAGATAATAACCAAAATTGCTCTAATTCTTATATTTTAAAACTAAGCTTTATAATTCTCAACAAAAAGTTTAGGGTTCTATATAATAAATTTAATAAGTTCCTTAATATTAATTTTTATATTAGCGACATTTATATAATTTGTAAATACTTTTATAATATTATGCTAAATAGCATTGTACTTTATTTTTATATTTTTATATTTTTATATTTTTATATTTTTATATTCTTAAAATGATTTATCTTTTTAGTTATAAATTCTAATACCTGCTTGTGCTCGGCTTTTCCATTGCCAGATATTATAATTGGCTCTCCAAAAGATATGCATATAGGTTCATTTCTTCTAATTGGTCCAATATCCTTAATCAGCTTTCCATTTCCCCAAAAATCAGTCTTTATAGCAATAGGAATCACTGGGACACCTGCCTCCTTTGCTAGCTTAATGCCCAAAGAGTTAAACTTTTCTGGGTCAAACTCCACACGTCTAGTACCTTCAGGAAATAATACAACCGATGTACCCTTGGAAATAATATCTTTTCCTTTTTTAATTACGTTAATTAAATCCTGCTTTGAATTTTTCCTAGAAACAACAATTGGGTCAAGGCTTTTCATAATTGGGCCAAACGCAGGAATTGAAGTTAGAACATCCTTAATAACAAATGTCATTTTTTTTATTGGAACTATAATACAAGGAAAGACAAAAGTCTCTAAAGTACTCATATGATTACTTACAAATACAACAGACCCTTGTGCTTTTTTTATATTTTCTAAACCTTCAATAAATACTTTTCCGCCACATTTCTCAATGTTTTGAAAAATTTTATAGCTTGAGTCTGCAAACCTATCCATGCTATAACTACCTTTACCCACTAAACGCCTTGCCTGTATAATTACTTTCACATAAGTATATACAAAATACCATCTAGTATTTAAAAATAACTTATCAAGAATAATTCTCTTATTTCCACTTGTTTGATACTTATCACCGTTGAAAAACTGCTTACCCAAAATATCACATCCTGATTTATATGTTATGTTTTTAATTTATCACTCAAACTTCCCACATAAAAAATCTACTGGTGCGGTGGAATTATCAATGGTCTGTTGCAAAAACAATTGCTACATACCTTATATGAATAGTCTTTAATCAGTATATTAAACTACGGAGTTTGAGTATCTTACGTATGAAACTTTGCTCCAAACCTATTTAGCAATAATAATACAGTTCCCAGCTTATCACTTTTGACAGCTATCAGTTATTATATATCACAAAATCTACAATGTCTACCATCCATCCTTATACTATGCTTTAAACTACTTTTTAATTCTATCTTATTGCCTTTATGAATACAAATATATCAAGGATAAATCAGCTCGAAAATTTTTTTATACTAACAAGGTGTATTTTCGAGTCCCAAAAACCACAAGTGGTTTTTGCTAGTGTAGATAAATATTATCTGTAAAAGGTGGTGTACCTGCATGAAGTCTTCAAAAAATTTTTGTGCTAAAATTGAGCGTGGGGGGATAACAGCTCGAAAATTAACTTTATACTAACATGGTACATTTTCGAGCCTCAAAAACCACAAGTGGTTTTTGCCAGTGTAGATTAATAATAGAGCATAGGAGGTTAGTATGAATCGTTTTCTTTTTATAATAACAAGCAGAAAAAAATTATCTCTTTGTATAATTTTAATTCTCTTTATCATAATTGCTGCATTTTTAATTTCAAAACTAAATTATCCCCATTATACAAAGGCCTTGGAAGTCGACAATTCCATGACTAAATCTGTTGTATCTCCTGAGAATGAAAACAGGCAATTAAAAGGTATATTATCAAGCATACTTCCTCACGAAGGCAAATTACTATATGAAAGTAGCTCAAGAGAAATTTCAGAAGTATATACTCCAAGTGTTCTTCCTACAATTACACCTAAAGAGGTGCTTGAAAAGGGAAAATCTTTGTCTTACATTTTTACTTATACAAATGAAGAATATCTTCGCCCCATTTATTCAGATACCTGGAAGCAAGCATATTATCAAGGCTGGCTGTATCTCCCCCGCAAAATAATATCTGCTAGACATAATATTTTCATATATACGGGCAATTCAAGTGATATTTTTAATTTAGAAGGTGAATTGGGATTTTACCCATCTGTGTCAATTGATGACCAAAACCACATTAACATAATGATTTATAATCATGAATTGCAGAAAGTAGTTCAGTTTGGAAACCAAATAGTCCTTTCTGGAATGACTAATAAAAAAGGCGTTCAAATAATATCAATAAAAATAAATGATGTTGCTATCCAAAATGAAGCCAAGCAGCTTTTAATACATTTATGTACTCCAACAGGATTTGAAATAGACTACCAAGCTGTAAATTTCCCTCAAATACCAAATGGAACAGACGATTTTGGTACCGTTGAAGAGACTTTTTTAAATTTGAGCAGTGCTGCTAATATAGCCGATGAAAATACTCTTCTTAAGCAAGAGCTTAAACACTATATCTCCGATTCTATAAATCCAATTTTCTTCCAATTTAACGGTGCGTATCAGACCTCTAATGTATTAAGTGAAAACATAGACCTGGAAAGTGCCATAAATTCCTCTTCCAGCATTAATCATAATATTATATACTCTGATGAAAATCATATAAGGCCTATATATCATCCTGAGTGGAAGAAACATTCTGACAAGGATTGGTGTTATATACCAAGAAAAATGTACCTTAACATGAAAAAGCTGTTTGTTCTGTCATCAAATGAGGATATTGCTTTTGATTTGTGTGGTGAATTAGGATTTTTTGAGGAATACCCTGCCATTAGCAAAGAACAGGTCGGGCTACTGGTATGTAATTTTTCTGTAGCAAAAGCACGCCTATTTGATGATAATATTCTATTATCAGGAAGTCCATCTAGAACAGGCATTCAAATTGTTTGCTTGGAAAAAGACAAGTTAAAAAAACATAAGGAATATGCTGTAAGACTAGTTACAAAAGACTTATGTGAAATAGATGCGGATGTTATAACGCCTTGATTCAAAATGAAATTTATCGAGAAAAATTTCATTACATCAGCGGCGTGTAAGCGAGGCGGGAGATATTCTCACCGCCTGAAAATCAAAGCAGTACCCGCCACTTATAGAATTGGGGGACATTTTCTTGCCTAGTTATAACACCAAGATAATATTCCTTGTGTTATACAGCGGCGGTATTGCTCTTTTTTAGAACCGCAAATATTTCAGCATCAACTTAGACAGTGTTCCATAGATATATACTGTACGAGAGCACTATTGTTGACAGAATAATTACTTTAATTTATATATAATATTAGTTCTATTTATTACTGTAATGAATACATATGCTAATAATGCACTAACCGCTCCTTGGATTAGATTGCCTGGCAACTCTGTAACAATAGTCATAAGTGCTATATTTTCATCAATTAGCCTTAACACAACTAACTCGAAAATAAAATAACCTGAAGCCATAACAAATACACCAACAGTTAATGATATTATTCTTCGGACAACTGATTTTGTGTCATTGTTGCTTTTGTTCGCAATTGCACCAACTATATATCCCTCAAGCCCTTTAACAATGAAAGTAATTGGAGCAAATATAAAAGCCCCTAACACTAAATCTGCCAAAGCAGACCCAAAAGCACCAGCAATAAAACCTGATTTTCTGCCTAGAAGTATTGCTGTTATCATAATTACAGCATCTCCCAAATTGAAATATCCCTGTGCTATAGGGCTTGGTATATGCAAAAATGGCAAAAAAGTAATTAAAAATACTAAAGCAGTCATTAACGCATTAACAACTAATTTTTTTGTAGAAATTTTATTCATTTTTCTAGTTATTCCTCTTCTATTCTAATAGCATTTAAAACCCCATCAATTGAGTTCACTTCTTTAAGTTTTGTAATGTTACTATTTAATTCTTTTTCTGAAGCCATTGGAGAAATAAATGCAAACTGATTCTTTTTTGAGCTTATTTCAACAAACTCTAACTCTTGAGCCAATACAGAACAAATTTCTCTCTTAGCTTCTTCAATATTGCCAGCCTCAACTATAACTAAAAATTTTGCTATGCTGTCCTCAATAGCAAGAATATTGTTATCCTTATTTCTAACCCATACATTGGTAGCAACAAAATCAGGATGCTTGGCAATATCTATTATATCGGCTACTACAGCACTAGCTGTGGGCATCTTGCCTGCCCCTCTTCCGTAAAACATCGCATCTCCAATAGCATTTCCTTTTACAACAATAGCATTAAATACATCCTCAACATTTGCTAATGGATGCTCTTTTGAAATAATAGCAGGGCTAACTCTGGCAAAAATTCTTCCATCTACCTTTCTGCTTATAGCTATTAGCTTAATAACACCATTAATTGCCTCAGCATATTTCATATCGTCTGTAGTAATCTTTGTAATACCCTCAGTGTATATATTTGCAGAATCAACATATTCGTTATATGCAATCGAAGATAAAATTGCAAGTTTTCTGCATGTATCGTGTCCCTCAACATCGGCAGTTGGATTTTGTTCTGCATATCCATTTTGCTGAGCTTCCTTTAGTGCTTCTTCAAAACTCTTGCCTTCTTTTTTCATATGAGTAAAAATATAGTTTGTAGTCCCATTTAGTATTCCAGTAATCCCGTTAATCTCGTTAGCTGCAAGGCATTGATTAAGAGGACGTATTATAGGTATTCCGCCGCCTACACTTGCCTCAAAGAGATAACTCACTCCATTCTCCTTTGCTAACTGCAAAAGCTCAGGACCTTGTGAAGCAACAAGTTCTTTATTTGAAGTAACTACACTTTTACCCGACATAAGAGCTCTTTTTGTAAACTCAGCTGCAACTTTTGCACCACCTATAGTTTCAACAACTATGTCAACACTGCTGTCGTTAAACACATCATCTGCATTTTTTGTTAATACATCTGCATAAGGACTATCTGGAAAGTCACGAATATCCAAAATCCATTTAACCTTTATCTCTTGTCCAGCACGCTGTGTTATGCTTTCGCTGTTAATTTCAAGAACTTCCGCAACTCCACATCCTACTACTCCAAACCCTAAAATAGCTACATTAATCATATTTACCTCCTACGCTCACTATCGTAACAAAATATACTAAAATTATTATATTAACTCCATACAAGTTCAAAAACGCACCATGTATGCACAAACACCTCACAAAAGCTCGAAAAGGCACCATGTTAGTACAAACTCTATTTTCGAGCTATCTTGCCAATATTTCACACCTTCTAACGCCTTCTATCTTCTCAATTTCACTCATCAACTTTTGCATATCATCTTTCATTTCAAAGGTCTCAATAGAAACAGTTACATCAGCCAATCCGTTAATCGGAATGTTCTGATTAATAGTTAAAATATTAGCCTTGGCAGAAGCTATTCTATCAATAATACTTGATAGTATTCCCGAAAAGTCTTCAACTACAAAAAATAGTGTTAAAACCTTCCCTCTTGATGTTTCGTAAAAAGGAAATATATAATCTTTATACTTATAATAAGCACTTCTGCTAATTCCAACTTCTTTAACCGCATCATTGACAGTTTTTATCTTGCCAGTACTTAGTATTTTCTTAACTTCTATTACCTTAGAAAACACTTCTGGTAAGATAAATGAATCAACTAGAAAAAAAACTGATTCCTGTTTCATAGGCCCTCCTGTCCGTGTCATACGTACAATTGTATTTCCTTGGTGATATATTAGCACATTTTTGTTTTATTTGCAACCAAAAAAGATATATTAATCAAATAATAGGATTAATATATCTTTTACTTTTATACCATAAAATATATATATAAAGCTTAACACATTAGTTCTCTCATACAAATCAAAAAACTGGATACGGAATATCTCTATTCCTTTATTTTTAGAGTTTCCTTTACTTTGTCTATCATTTTTGCAGGCTCACACGTCTCCTTATGAAGAACAGGTTTATCTTTAAGTTCCTTAAGCGGTTCAGGAATCTTTAGCCCTGATTTTTCATTAAGCACTGATAAAAGCTCAAATTCGGACTTACCAGCAACAGCATCCTCTCCCGAAATAGCCTTAACAACACTTTCATTGAATTTGTAAGGACTAGCTGTCGAAACAATTACAGCCTTTGTAATATCGCTGGTTGAAATAACATATTTGTCGTATACATCAACAGCGACAGCAGTATGAGTATCCAACACATAGCCTGTTTCTAAATAAACACTTTCAATAGTTTTCAGTGTATCGCTGTCATTTGAATAATCAGCCCAAAATATATTTTGAATTTTCTTTTTTGTGTCCTGATCTACTTCATATGAACCTTCACTGCTTAGCTTACTCATCCATTCATTTACCATCTCAGAATTGCCTTCAGTAATTAGATATAAAAGTCTTTCAAGATTACTAGAAATCAAAATGTCCATAGATGGTGAAATGGTCTTCTTAAACTCTCTATTTTTATTGTATATACCAGTATTAATAAAATCTGTTAAAACATTATTATCATTTGAAGCACATATTAGCTTGTTTATTGGCAAGCCCATTTCCATTGCGTAATATGCAGCGAGAATATTACCAAAATTACCTGTTGGAACTACAAAATTTATTTTATCACCAATTTCAATTTCCTTATTCTTAAGCATATCTGCATATGCTGAAAAATAGTAAACTATCTGAGGCACCAATCTTCCCCAGTTAATAGAGTTTGCAGAAGAAAACTTATATCCATTGTTCTCCATTAAATTGAGAACATCTTTATCACCAAATATGCGTTTTACTCCATTTTGTGCATCATCAAAATTTCCATTTACAGCAACTGAAAAAGTATTGTTTCCTTCTTGAGTAACCATTTGCATTCTTTGAATTTCACTAACACCTTGATTTGGGAAGAATACAATAATTTTTGTACCGTCAACATCTCTAAAGCCTTCAAGAGCTGCTTTTCCAGTATCTCCTGAAGTTGCAACAAGTATAACAATTTCTTTGTTTTCACCTGTCTTTTTTAGTGCTTTTACAAGAAAATGAGGAAGTATTTGCAGTGCCATATCTTTGAAAGCACTTGTAGGTCCATGCCACAATTCTAGTATATTAACTGATTCATACAATTTGTGTATAGGTGCTATGCAATCCGATTCAAACTTCTTAGCAGTATATGCTTGACTGACACAATCCATTAATTCACTTGATGTATAATCATCTAAATATCCCTGTAATATATTTAAAGCTCTTTCTTGGTAACTTTGTTCACTCATTTTCAAAATTTGCTCATTATTAAAGTGAATTATATTTTGGGGTACAAATAGCCCTCCATCTTCAGCAAGCCCTTTTTTTATAGCTTCTGCTGAGCTAACACTTGCACAATTCCCTCTGGTACTTCTATATAACATCTTTACCTCCCACGAAATAACCACCCTATTAGAATATAGGACATTATTAATAAATACAATTATATCAAATCCTATTAGACTAAATGATATAATAAATCTAAAAAAATTGCAATCTCAATATAATCAGGTAGAATTTAATATATCTTAATTTAAAACACTCTCCACCCTTGATTTTTCTTTTGCATACCATAAAGTAGCTTTTTCACCGAAGTTTTACCTTGATTATACAGAAATTGCACTTCATTTTCAGTAGTGTCAAAATTAAAAATTGATTGATTACCAGTAATAATATGTGCAATATTATCAATATTATATGAGTTCTTCGGAACACCTGTATCATGGGATACAGAGAGTAGCTTTTTTAGCATACTTTCCTCCTTTAGGAGATCTTTTGGGCACTTCCCAATCAATTTCAAACCTATAATAATGTTTACTTGAGTACTGTCAATAAGCCAAACAGGAAAATTATCTAGAACTCCCCCATCAATAATATAATGAAGCTTTACGCAATTATTTTCTTTTTTTATTTGCCTAACAGGTTCAAATATAAAAGGCAAACCCATACTCATTCTAACTGCTCTTGCAACCTCTAGCTTATCTGGTTCAATATTATAAAGAGCAATGTCATCTGGTAGAACAATTACCTTTCCCATATTTGCATCTACTGCTGTCATTCTTACCTTGTATCCACGAGGATTTACCTTGTCGGCAATTCCCCCTCTAAAATCGTTAAATGTATGAATTCCTTTTTTTGCAAGAAGTTTTGCCACCCATTTTTCAAAAAGCTCACCACTAATAAATGCATTCTTTATACTAAATGCAATCAAATTTATCAGAAAATTACCTCTTGTACCCTTAAAATCTTGGTTATCTCTCTCAACTAGTGCAAGCTCAGGGTAATCTTGCTTATGCAGTAATGTGAAAATATCATTGTCATTAAAGATCTTTTTGTTCTCTGTTAAATTTCCTATTCTATCTGCTATTGATATATTTAGGTATTTGTCCTCCCTAAGCTTAAAACTATTAAAATCAATTTCCTTTAGTAGCTCAATTAGCTCTTTTGCACAATACCCAGCTCCAATTAACGCTGCAGCCAGTGCTCCAGTAGATACACCTGCAATATTTCCAAGAATACTATATTTTTTTTCAAGTTCTTCATATGCTCCAATAAAGGCAACTGAATTAAATTCTCCCCCACTAAATACAATATTTAACGCACGATTAGCAACACTCATTTCAAAATCCCCTCAGAACAAAATGTATCTAATGTATATATATTATTGTTCTTTGATAATTAGTATATTGTACAATCCTAAGTATTTGATTTTTTAAGTAACTCAACTTTCCATTGATAAGTTTAAACACCTACAATTCAACTGAGAAAGTTGAATAAGTAAATAAAGTTCTTAGATTTGCGGATGTTTTCCGTTGAAATCTAAGAACTCGTTATATAGGTCTGTTGACCTTATGCAAAATGCAATATCTTTAGTTTAAGTTTCCTTTATCACGCCCTATTTCCAACCACAATTAGGATAATTGAACATCCACTGTATAGCTTACTGTATGGCTTTAAGTCTGCCTTTTGCCCACCGTATATATGCTGATTTGGGATATTCCTTTATAAGTTTTTCATAGGTTACAGCTGCCTTTTGTATTTCATTTACTTCTACATAGCTTTTGCCTAGAATATATAATGCTTTGTCAGCAAAGTTCCAATTATTGCCTAGAGTAAATAGCTTTTCGAGCTTCTTAATGGCGTCTGCATACTTTTTATTATTGTATAGTGTATTCCCATCTGTTACTAACTGATTGGCAGCACCCAAAAGCACTTTATCTCTTATTGAGTTATATTTAGTTTTTAAATCTTCTGAGAGTTCATCAACTTTAATAGACATTAATTTATCTGAAGCCTCAACATACTTTTTTTGAGTATAGAGAGCAGATATTTGTGATACTTGAGTTGAAAGCTCATATTGCTTTAACTTTGTGTTTGCAGCTTCAAGCTGTTCTTTTAATTTATCCAGTTCTGCAAAAGAATTGTTTTCAGCCATTACTTGTTGCTGTTGTTCAATAGCTGTTGGCTCAGCGGCATCAACATCTCTTGTTTCTCTAGCTGTTGCAAGAAAAAGAATGACTGCAACGATAAGACATATTACACTAAATATATTTAAAATTACTGCAGTCTGTGGTTTCTTGAACTGAGAACCTATTTTTTCTAATACAATGTTCTCAGCAAGTATATCCTTTGAATTAATACTGGTTTTTTTTGCTGGCTCTTTTACTAATTTATTTGGAGCATAAGCTGTCACCTTATTTTTTGATCTGGTTGATTTCTTGCTGGAAACATTTTCTGTGATACTAATAAAATTGAGATAGTCTGCTGCTTTTATAGCATTATTCTCCCGCTCCACAATACTTCCAAAAAGCTCTTCTGCCTTATCCAATTGATTTGTATAAGCATAACATAAACCCAATAGATTTACTGCTTCGTAAAAATTAGGATTTGCAGACACTACTTTTTTGAGCTCAATCATTGCAATATCTTCATTACCTGCTTTTAAATACTCAATTGCTTTATTATACATCTCTACAGAATTAATAACCTTTTCTGTTTTTTCGCTATTTTGGGTGAATTTTTCTACATTGATAGTTCCGAAGCTTTTTATCTCTTGATTCAAATCCATAAACATTAGCTCCTTTCAAAGTATAAATACTTTTATCTCTGTCTACAACCGTATTGCTAATACTTATCTATATTTCATTAGTGCTGCTGCGATTCTAGATTACCCTTTCTTTTTCACTACCTTAAGCTATAAAAGCCACTTACTATTGGCTGTAAGTCACCATAAAAACATATACTCTGTTTGCTTCAAGCATTCTAGTTTATATATAATTTTCTTATTTCTCCAATCATATATAACGAACCAAAAACACAAATAATACTATGCTCATCTATATCTTTATATGCTAGCTTTAAACTATTCTCTAAAGTTATCCCATCTATAACATTAGCCGAATATTGCTTCAAGGCATTAGCAAGTTCACTTGATTGTAACGCCCTTTCATTGTTTGGAGTTACTGTTATTATTAACTTTGCTTTTTTACCCAGCATATCCATTGTCTTTTGATAATCCTTATCCCTAAGGAAGCCCACAATAAATACTTTATTTTTGTTAGCAAAATATTTGTCCAGTGCAACATCTAAAGCCTGTCCACCTTCAAAGTTATGTGCCCCATCAATTAAAACCAAAGGATTTTTATTAATTATTTCAAGTCTTCCAGGCCACGTTGTTTTTGATAAACCTTCTTTAATATTATTATAATCAATATTGTAACCTTTATTAATTAAAATTTCGCAAGCATCAATAGCCAATGCAGCATTAAACATCTGATGATCGCCTAAAAGCCTAATATTCAAATTTTTGTAATTTTTATAATCAAAAAGTTGTCCTTCTTGGCTATACTCTATTAATTTCAAGCTGTCTAAACAGGTTTTGTGTAACACAGAATTTTGGCTTTTGCATTCTTCCTCAAACACTTCTTCAGCTTCTAGCTTCTGAGGGTAAATAACAGTGTCACAATTTGGCTTTATTATTCCAGCCTTTTGAAAAGCAATTTCCGCAATTGTTTTACCAAGCCTGTCTGTATGATCTAAGCTAATAGTAGTAATAACTGCTACTTCTGGAGCTTCAATAACATTTGTTGAGTCATATCTTCCTCCAAGACCCACCTCCAAAACTACTATATCGCAGTTATTTCTATAGAAATACTCAAATGCTACAGCGGTAATTATTTCAAATTCTGTAGGATGCTCAAACCCTTCGTCTAGCATCATGTCAATTTTAGATTTAACAAAATCAATTATTTGTGTTAAATCCTCTGGCTCTATTTCATTATTATCTATTTTAATTCTCTCAGTAAACCTCTGTATATATGGAGAAGTAAATATTCCTGTTTTATATCCTGAACTAATTAATATATTACTTATAAATGCAGTGGTAGAGCCCTTTCCATTTGTACCTGCAACATGAACAAATCTTAATTTTTTATGAGGATTTCCCATAAACTCCATTAGTTTGCCAATGTTCTCTAGACCAAGTCTGCTTCCAAATTTAAGGGTACCATGTATGTATTCCATCGCTTCTTCATATTTCACGGTAAACTGCTACCTCCAATAATGTAAAATTGCAAACTCTACGTTGCAAGTAAACAATATCAGTTTTTACCAATAGAGTCAATTAAAAATAGTATCTAACTTCTATATATTAATGCTTGAATATCTTCTTTTTTCATACTACAAGTAGTTATTCCCATGCTACCTGATAATATATAATCAAAAATTACCATATTAAATAGTGAAATTTTTTCAAATTCCTCTAGGTCAATAAGCTCATCAAGTCTGATATCATTTTTTACTTTTGGCAAATAATATCTAATTCCCATATTGGGTATAATCCTTCTGAAATTTTCACTCCTCCAAATAACGTCAGGTATAATAGCAAAAAGCTCAAATCCTTCAATTATTTCACTCTTTAGAGATATAGAAAGCATTGAGCGTTTCTTTTCTAATAATACTTTTCTTTTTTTATACAAAATTCCATTGTCATCTAATTCTTCTATAAGTCTTGATAAAAACATTTTGCTTTCGCTTTCACTTAAATTTAAGAAAGAACTGTTTAGCTCAATAATTATATCATTCTCAGCTTTGAGTGCAGATATAATTTCGTAACTTATTTGTGAATTATCTATATTTTTTGCTGAATAACCTATAGCAAATTTGGAAACAGAATCCCTTTTATTAGAAACATCTGATATTTTCACTTTAATGCTTTTGTCCATTTCATATCCCTTCAAAATCAATTTATCGTTTTTTCTCTTTGCTACATTTGTCAACACTATATATTAAAATTATACACCTTATTTTCAATAGTTGTGAAGGACATAAATTTCTATAACAAGCTACTATAGAACTTTTTTGCCCACAATAAAATATACAAAAAGAAACTGCCCATAGAACAATTATATAAAATTGTTTTAGACAGTTCCTTTAATTTTACTTACTCAAACTTCGCAGTTGAATATACAGCTTAAAGCCTATTAATATCAGGTGCGGTAGCAATACAAATGAAAAGTTAAGTTCCTTACTTTCCTAATCTAGCCTCTAACTCTGCTTTCTGTTCTTCATATCCTGGCTTTCCAAGCAATGCAAACATATTTTTCTTATAAGCCTCTACTCCAGGCTGATTAAATGGATTCACTGCGAGCAAGTATCCGCTTATTCCACATGCCTTTTCAAAGAAATATACCATGCTGCCGAAGTAGTACTCATTTAATTCAGGTACATTAACGATTAAATTTGGTACTCCTCCATCAGTATGTGCAAGAAGTGTTCCTTCAAAGGCTTTATTATTAACAAAATCCATTTCTTTTCCAGCCAAGAAATTAAGACCATCAATATTGTCTTTGTCTTCTTTTATTGTAATGCTCTTCTTTGCTTTTCCAACATTTATTACAGTCTCAAATAAATTTCTGAGTCCATCTTGAATATACTGTCCCATGGAGTGTAAATCTGTTGTAAAGTCAACACCTGCAGGGAATATTCCCTTCTGATCCTTACCTTCACTCTCACCATAGAGCTGTTTCCACCATTCTGTAAAGAAATGTAGGGACGGTTCGTAATTTACCATTATTTCTATTGTTTTATTTTTGTTGTACAAGGCATTTCTAGCAGCTGCATATCTGTAGCAATCATTGTTTTTGAAATCAGCATCCTTGTAGAGATTGTATGCATCTAAAGCACCCTGCATAATTTTGTCAATGTCTGCTCCGCAAACAGCTATTGGCAAGAGACCAACTGCAGTTAAAACAGAGTATCTTCCTCCAACATCATCAGGTATCACAAAGGATTCATAGCCTTCTTCATCAGCAAGTTTTTTCAATGCTCCTCTTGCTTTGTCAGTAGTAGCGTATATTCTCTTTTGAGCTTCCTGCTTGCCATACTTATTTTCCATGTACTCTTTAAATATTCTGAATGCTACAGCTGGCTCAGTAGTAGTACCTGATTTTGATATTATATTAACTGATATTTCTTTGCCCTCTATTAATTCTAATAAGTCTGTAACATAGGTTGAACTGATATTGTTTCCAACAAAATAAATTTCTGGAGTTTTGCGCTTATCTTTTGGAAGCATATTGTAGAATGAATGTGAAAGCATTTCAATTGCTGCTCTAGCACCTAAATAAGAGCCTCCTATACCAATTACTACTAACACATCAGAATCTGCTTTTATTTTTTCAGCTGACTTCTTTATTCTAGCAAATTCGTCTTTATCATAATTTACTGGAAGGTCAACCCATCCTGTATAATCATTACCAGCACCAGTTTTATTATGCAACATATCATGTGCAAGCTTTACTTGTCCTTCTAAATAATCAATCTCATAATCACTCAAAAAACTTGACGCCTTTGAGCTGTCAAATGTTATCTTATTCATAACTGCCTCCTAATTGAAACTATTCAAAATTAATAATTTTTATCCTTAATAGTATATCATTCGATTTTGTTAATTAAAAGTCATATTACAGTTTTTTTATGGACTTTTACATCACTTTTACATATAGAAACCATATAGAGCAAAATTTACTTGGTAATAAAATAGTTTTAATGATAACAATAATATCAAATAAGAAATTAAATCTTCATATATGATAATATGCTTTTAATAAACCTTCACACCCATGCCATTTCTATCAAGGAAAGCCTTGTATGTTTTCTTGACATCTAGTTCGAATTTTGAGGCATGGCATATGCATGAAGATAAACTTATTTTATTGAGTATCAAAATATTATTACCAAAAAGGAGAAAAATAT
Source organism: Bacillota bacterium (assembly GCA_023398105.1). Classification (GTDB taxonomy): domain Bacteria; phylum Bacillota; class Clostridia; order Acetivibrionales; family DSM-1351; genus Ruminiclostridium. The sequence goes on from JAEWST010000076.1 coordinate 19,489, forward strand.
GTCAAATCCAAAAAAACCATTAGTTGAAGATAGCAGAGATGCATTAACAAAATTTAAACTTGAATGTGCAGCCGAAATTGGCAGACTCCAATTTTGTAAAGAAAACAACGACCATTACAAAGGAGACTTAACTTCAAAGCAAAATGGCTCTGAAGGTGGTCCTATAGGCGGACAAATGGTTAAGAAGATGGTTGAGATGTATGAAAAAAACATGCAGTAATTTTTCTGTATAGTAATTAACAAAGATTATAACGCCTAGATTCAAAATGAAATTTTTCGATTATATTTATACACTGTCAAAAACCACTTGTGGTTTTTGTAGCTTGAAAATCCACCATGTTTGCACTAACTATATTTTCAAGCTATTACAATTAGCGGCGTGTAAGCGAGGCAGGAGATATTCTTACGGACTTATAACCAAAGCGATATCCGCCACTTATAGAAGTAGTAGGCAATTTTTGCCTCGTTATAGAAGTAGGGGACATTTTCTTGCCTCGTTATATCTGAAAGCTAGAAAAATTTAAATGTTCAAAACAATAAAACTGTAGTAACAAAACCAAAATTATAGTTAATACACTAAAATGCCAGTGTGACAAAGCTCATTGGCATTTTGGCTATAAATATCAAATGGACTTTCGTGCATAACAAATCATTTTCTGTTCAAGCTTATCAATGGTTTGTTGCTAAATTAATTACAAGAAATTAGTAATTGCTAGTGCCTTTCAATGTGCAAAGTTTGAGTTATTAACACTAACGGTTGCATTCATTCAGTTACTTTGTATATTATTGAATGCCAATTATATAATCATGGAATATTGTGCATTATTTTGGTATAATATCGCTAAATAATAATATAACAGGAGATGATTTTATAAATTACATGGTTAGAAAAAAAATAGTGATACTAATTCTGGTAATGAGCATTATATTTTCCTGCTCAGCTCCAATTAACGCCCAGCAAGTAGATAATTCTAATTCTTTAGCTTCAGTTTCCGATAGTTTAAACAAACTAGGGCTTTTATCAGGTGATGGCAATGGAACTTACAATCTTGACAGCACGTTAAAGAGAACAGAAGCTTTAACTTTTTTAGCAAAATTGATGGGCAAAAATGAGTACATACAGAAAAACAAAGACACCTTAAAGAAAACTAAATTTAAAGATGTAGCTGAAACAGACTGGTTTGCTCCATATGTAGGTTTTTGTTATTCAAACAAAATTGTTTCAGGTTATAGTAATGAGTTATTCGGTTCTAAGGATAACACCACAGAACAAGCATTTTTAGTTATGATTCTAAAGCTCTTAAAGTATGATGATATTAAATGGAATGACAATGTTTTTAAAAAAGCCTATGAAGTAGGTCTTGTAACTGACAAATCCTATTTATCAAAAACAAAGGATTCTAAAAGCAGCTTTACAAGAGGTAATGCAGTATTGGCTATGCATACTGCTTTAACTGAAAAAATAAACGGTGAAAAAAACACTCTAATTCAAGCTCTAATAAATGAAGGCGCTATCAATGCAGATATTGCAAAGTCATTAGGGTATGATATTGACTCAAAAACAGATGCAACTGAAGATATTGTTGCTGTAAAAATTAATGAAATTCTTGTTGTCAGCAATACAGAAATAACGGTTAGTTTAAATACAGAACTTAAGTCAATCAGTAAAAGCAATATATTGATATATGAAGCAGGCAATAAAAATAATATATTAAATATATCCTCTGTAACGCCTTCAGGTACCAAACTAATAATAACAACAGACAATCAGACACAGGGAAAAAGCTACAATGTAGAATTAATTAATATAAAGGACTCCAAAGGCAATATTTTACCTACGCTTTCAGGAAGCTTTTCGGGGTATGCACAGATTATTATGCCGCCTGCTGGTGCAGTTATTCCTCCATCTACTCCTCCAACTACTCCGAAGCCAGTTCTGGCAGTAAATTCAGTAACCGCAATAGATACAAATAAAATACAAATAGTATTTAATTCAATAATGGATAAATCATCTTTTACAGATATAAACTTTTATGAAATAAAGGATAAAGGAACAGATGTTATTAATCTGGCTCAAAGTTCTGTATCTAAGGGTGATTTTATAAACTCTGTAGTCATCACACTAAACAATAATAACAGGCTGACTAACAATACAACAGCAAAGGTTACTATAAAGAAAGGAATTAAATCTATAACTGGCCTAGAACTTGCTAACAATGTAGAATTTAATGTAAAAGTTGAAGACCTTATAGCTCCTGCTTTTAGAAGCTTTGAAGTAACTGGTGATAAGTCTCTCAAAATTACATTCTCAGAACCAGTTTGTGACGGTACAAATAACACTCTCCTTGATTTTAAAAACTTTGATGTAAAGCATTGTAAGCCTATGAATTCTAAAGATTTAGCAGGTATCGCCTTTTACGGTGACTTCTCATATACTATACAAAAGGCTGAATTATCTGGTGATAGCATAACTCTTTTCTTTGAGGAAAATATTGTTGATGGTACAATGCTTATTACCTTTAACGCCGCAGGTACGGATGTAATTACCCCAATCCAAGATTATGCTGGTAATAAAGTACTTAAAAAAAGTTTATTTTTCATGCATGCAAAGGATGGTTGCATATCTTCACAAGTTACAGTAAAATACGCCACAGAAAATTCAGTGACATTAAGCTTTTCAAAACCAATAACAGTAAAAGACTTAAAACTGTTCCATACAGATAAAAACATTGCAGCAAATATGTCAACTCCAGTTTCTATAGAAAATACAATCTTTGTATATGAAATTACATTTGAATTTCCTAACAAAATTCCTCTCGGTACAACTGATTTATTCTTAGTAAATAGCACTGACCCAAGCTGTAAAATGTTTAATATATACGGTCAATATGTTCAAGACCAGACACTTGCTGCTGAAGTAGTTGTTGACAAAGTAGCACCATATGTTACATCAACTCAAATTAATAATGAAAACTACAAAATATGCTTTAATGAAAAAGTAAGCACTTCATTTGCAGAGAACCCAGCAAACTATGATTTTTATTTAACACAAAATACAGAAAATGTATCCTTTTTCCCAGTATTGAACACTGATGGTAAATGCGTAACATTAAATATGCAAGAAAATTTGTGTGATAACACTGAATATAACGTGGAAGTTAGAAATGCAGAAGACCTCTACGGAAATAAAATATCTTCTGCTATTAAGTTTAAATTTACCACTGGTGATTATGAGTATCCTACAGTATTAGAAAATAAATGCTGTACAATAAATAGCGAAGGCAAAATTAAAATATATTTCAGTGAACCAATGAATGAAGCCCAGATGCTTGATAAATCTAGTTACAAGGTTGCTACAACTCCTGGTGCAATTTATGCTCCTTTGGGAACTGATGATACAGTTACTAAAGTTTCTGACAGGTCAGTTCTAATTGATTTGTCAAAAACGGTAGCTTCTCCTAGCGTCATGCTATCACCTATTATGGATTTATCAGGAAAAAGCTTGTATAACTCAACTATGCCTGTTTATTCAGATTATATAAATGAGGAATCAGTATATGTACAATCTGTAGATTTAATAGCGAAAAACAAAGTTAAGATTACTTTCAACACTGAGCTGAAAACATTTGTTAATAACGATATATATTTTAGTGTAGTTACTGATAGTGCAATAAATACTGCATTTATAGAATCAATACTAGTTAACAATGACGGTAATACAGAAACAGTAATGGTTCTTAATAAGGAACTGAGTACTGACGGTACGTACAAAGGTTTATATATATATGCAGTTACCAAAGCATTAACAAATTCAGAAACTCATTTTGGAACTAAATTGTCTCCGTCACAAACTATTTCCATTAATGATAAGGTTGCTCCAGAAGTTATTACCTATGATCATGATTCTATTGACTTAACAGAGCCAGTAGAAAAGGTTGTTTTATCGGGTGATATTTTAAACTCTATGGTTGATGGCACGGTGGATAAAGATACGACAGGAACAATAACTATATCCTACAGCGAAGACATTAATCCTTATTCAATTAATATTCATACTTATGTTGTTGATGGATATACTGTAACCGCTATTTCAAATGATGTAAATAATAATGAAGTAGTATTATCAGTTAAAGCCAATTCAGACAATACTCCAGCAAGAACTACGGTGACTCAGCTTTATAGGATTTGTGATAATAACGGTAATGTACCTCTATATGGGAAAGCTTGGACAGTAAGGTAATTTAGTTTTGTACAAAAAAAGGACTGTTACAAAACAACAATTTCTATATATGAATTTGATTATGTTTCCAAAGAAATAAGTAATGTTTTAAAGCAATTACAGCCAAATGTTCCCTATAGTACCAGCAGTATTAGCCATACAAAAACTGCGATAATTACCTTAAGCAAAAACCTTACTAACAGGGAAAACCTTCAAATGATTTATTCCCATATCATTTGGAGGTTATTTTATGTACAAAACATTTTATTTTCTCACAATCGTATTATTAGCTAATGATAATTGGCTGAATAGTAATGTTTCCACTATTTATATTACTGAATTATATATAATTATGGTCTATTGTGCATAATTTTGGTATAATTTATATAATAAACTATTACAGGAGATGATTTTATCAAGAACATATTCAGAAAAAAAATAGTGGTACTAATTCTAGTATTAAGCATTATATTTTCCTACGTAGCCCCAATTAACGCACAGCAAGCAGATAATTCTGCTAAAAGCGCAAAAACAATCGGACAGAATAGTAATCTGATACAAGCTTTTATTAATAAAGATACCATCAACTCAGGTATTGCAATCTCATATAATACAGGCGAAGAACCAAAAGCAAAAGCAAAACCATACACTACTATAAAAATCGGGAGAATTAATACTATTAACAGTACAGTTGCTCTAGATACTGCAAACTTCGAGATTAAGGCAGTAAATGATAATTATAATATACTCTTTACACCAGTATTTGACTCAGTAGATAAAAGTGTTACATTACATATCAGTACAATTTTACTTGATAATACTAAACATATGGTAATTATTAAAAACGCTAAAGATGCTAATGGAAACAGAATAGATACTGATATTACCTTTACATTTACCACAGGAGACAATACAGCTCCGTTTGTCAATAAATATGACTGCTTTACAGTTAAAGAACACGGTAAAATAATCATAAATTTTAGTGAGCCTATGAATGAAGCCCAGATGCTTGATAAATCTAATTATATGGTTGCGACAACATCGGGTGCAATATGCGTTCCTTTGGGAACTGATGATACAGTGACTAAAATATCTAGCAAGTCAGTTCTAATTGATATGTCAACAACAGTAGATAAACCAAACGTCATGATATCACCTATTACAGATTTATCTGGTAAAACATTGTTTGCTTCAACTGAGAAAGTTAATTTAAATGCAATTTCTGAAGATAGGTTATTGATTAAATCCGCTGAACTAATTGCAAAAAATAAGATTAAGGTTACTTTTAACAGTAAGCTGGCTGCGTACTCCAACGTTGATATATTTTTTACTGGAACTGCTGATGATATAATAAGGGGTGTATTTGTCGAGTCAATGATAATTAACAGCGATGATAACACCGAAATAGTATTAGTCCTTGATAAAGATGTAGGTACTAACGCTGAGTACAACGGCTCTAGTATAGCATTAATTACCAGCCAAAATCCAAGTTCAGAATCAATATTCGGAACTCGTTTATTGTCTTCACAAAAAATTGCCGTAGCCGATAAGGTTGCCCCAGAGGTTATTACCTATGACCATGATTCTAATAACTTAACAGAGCCGGTAGAAAAGGTTGTTTTATCAGATCATATATTAACTTATATGAGAGATGGTGCAGTTCCTAAAGATACTGTCGGAATAATAACTATCTCATATAGTGAACCAATTGATCGTAATTCCATTTGTAATCTGACTTATATTGTTGATGGATATACTGTACTCAGAGTTTCAAATGAACAAAATAGTAGCGAAGTAGAATTATTCGTTAGAGCAAATTTAGATATTACTCCTGCAAAAACTACAGTACGACAAGTTTATAATATTTGTGATTATTACGGTAATTTATCTCCATACGGAAAAGCTTGGACAGTAAGATAAATTTGAAATACCGTAAGTCTATCAGCCTTATGTCGTTATTTTTATAAATTAAACCTCCAAATGATGTATTTATTCCAACATCAATTTGGAGGTTTTCTTCAATTCTATGAGTAGCATTGTGTGATACTACTAGCAATCAAGTCATAGTAAAAAACAACAGCCATTATTCAAAATATTGGCTGTTGTTTTTTATTCAAATAGTATTAAACTCATTATATGCAGTTATCTCAACGCATACCCCAAGCCACCCATATAATCTATTATGCTCTTTGCAAAGCCATTTATATCATCGCTGGCAAGTGTCTTTTCGTTTGAGCCAATTACAAACCTGAACGTCATACTCTTTTTTCCTTCTGGCAAGCCTTTACCTGTATAAATTGTAACAAATTCAAAGCTGTTTAAAAGCTCTGACTTAAAGCCACTAATATCTTCAACCAGCTTATCAAATGTAACCCCATTGTCAACCAAGAAGCTGTAATCAAGCTTAACTTCTGGGAATTTGGACAAATCCTTGTATTTAATAGCACCATAGTCTATAGCTTGTAAAATTTCTCTGTTTATTTCCAATACAGCCACATTGACCTTTTTGCCGATGTTCTTCTTTATTGAAGGATGTACAACGCTAATATATCCCATCACCTTGCCATTATAGCTTATATCAACAGATTTCATAGGATGCACCCAATTAAATGTACTTGTGCTTGCAGCAAATTCAGGCGTAATATTTTTCAAGGTTTTACCTAAATACGTTATTATTCCCTTTAAATCATAGAACAACTCGTCTTCGCTCTTTACCTTGCTTCCTAGCAATATACAAACATTCTTGTGTTGCTCGCATTTTTCCTTTGGACTTAAAGCACTAAACACACTTCCAATTTCAAAAATTGAAAAATCCTCGTATACCTTTTCATTCTTCTCAGCAAAGCCAATCATACCAGGAACCATGCTTTCCCTTAAAGTATTTGCATCCTGAGCCTGAGGATTAAGAACCTTTACTTGACCGTTGGTTTCAATTTCCATCTTGGCATTATAGGTGTTATCATACCAAATATAGCTCATTACCTCGCTTGCACCAAATCTTTCTGAAAGCAGCTCTTTAATTTTGTGGTCCAAAATTCTATCTTCGTTATATTCAAGAGGCTTTAATGCAATATCAAGAGTCTGCGGAACAATATTGTCATAGCCGTATATTCTGGTAATTTCTTCAATTATATCAACCTTCATTGTAATATCTTTTGTAGCCCTGAAGGTTGGAACTTTTATTTTAAAGGTATCACCCTCAACATCAACCTTGAATTCTAGTGACCTTAATACCTCAACCATTTTTTCCTGTGATAAATTGTTTCCAATATATCTGTCAATGTATGGCTTTGTAATTGTAATGTCAATTGGCTCCAGCTTTTGGCAATAAACATCTGATAAAGCTGATGCAAAGGTAATATTTTGGTTCATATCCCTTAATAGCTTAACAAATCTTTTTATTGCAATAACTGTAATATTAGGATCAAGACACTTCTCATAACGGGCACTTGCCTCAGTACGAAGACCAATTTTAGTTGAACTCTTTCTAATTGCAGGACCATCAAAGGTAGCTGACTCTAATAAAATTGATGTGGTATCTTCTAATACCTCAGAATTTTCTCCTCCCATAATACCAGCTATTGCCACAGGTCTTTCCTTATTGCAAATAAGTAATACATCCTCAGGCAAATTTCTTTCAGAGCCATCAAGTGTCTTGAACATTGTTGGTTCTTTTGTAGATCTGACAACAATTCCGCTTTCAACCTGTCTGCTATCAAATGCATGCATTGGCTGACCAAGTTCAAGCATTAAGTAGTTTGTTAAATCAACCAATGGTGAAATTGGTCTCATTCCGCAGTAGAACAGCCTTATCTTCATGTTCAAAGAGGTTTCTAAATTAGTTGCTCCATCTATTTTTATGCTGGAATATCTGAGACATTTTTCTGTATCTTCAACATTAATATCAACCTTATTCTTGCCTTCTGAGCCTGCTAAGCTATCTAGCTGCATTGGCTTTAGCTCTCTGCCGTAAATAGCGGCAATTTCACGAGCAATTCCATAATGTCCCCATAAATCAGGTCTGTTGGTGAGAGACTTATTATCAATCTCAACAATAACATCATCAATATCAATTATAGATTTAATGTCTGTACCAGGTGCGTAATCTCCTTCTAAAATCAGAAGCCCACTGTGATCATCACTAATTCCTAGCTCCTCCGCTGAACATAGCATACCAAAGCTTTCTACTCCAACCAGCTTTACTTTGCCAAGCTTAGGAAGCTTCTTAACTGAACCGCCTATTTTTGCCAACGGAACTAAAATGCCCTCAGTTACATTTGGTGCTCCACATACTATTTGTAGTATTCCGTCACCTGAATCAACCTGAGTAATTTTAAGCTTTTTAGACTCTGGGTGTGGAACAACGCTGATTACCTTACCAACTACAACATTCTGAATGTCCTGACCAACAAATTCAACCTCTTCAACCTCTGCTGTAGACATTGTGAATCTATACCAAAGCTCTTTAATATCTATACCATTTAAATCAACATAATCTTTTATCCAATTTAATGAAATTTTCAATTTGCTTCCCCCCTATCTTACTGAAAATTGTTCCATTGCTCTCAAATCACCTGAGTTGAGAACACGGATATCACTGATTCCATATTTCATCATTGCAAGTCTTGTCAGTCCTACACCAAAAGCAAAACCTGTATATTCTTCTGGGTCAATGCCTCCTGCACGGAGAACATTTGGATGAACCATTCCGCAAGGAAGTAATTCTATCCAGCCTGAATGTTTACAAGTAGGACAGCCAGAACCTCCACATATCATACAGTTCAAATCCAATTCAAAGCCAGGCTCAACAAACGGGAAGAATCCAGGTCTTAATCTAACTTTAACATCTCTTTTGAATATCTCTGACAATAGTATTTTCATAACATATATTAAGTTTGCAATAGAAACATTTTTATCTATCATCATACCTTCAAGCTGGAAAAATGTATTTTCATGGGAAGCATCTGTGCTTTCATTTCTGAAGCATCTGCCAGGAGCAATAACCTTTAGTGGTGCTCCATATTTCTGCATAGCTCTTACCTGACATGGTGAAGTATGAGTTCGAAGTAGTGAGCCGTTTTCTAGCCAGTAAGTGTCCTGCATATCTCTTGCAGGGTGATTTTTAGGTATGTTTAGTGCCTCAAAGTTAAAAAACTCCTCTTCTACTTCAGGTCCATCAACAATGTTGAAGCCCATACCAGTAAATATTTTCTCTACTTCCTTTTGAACAATAGTAACTGGATGCAGTGAACCTACTTGAAACTTTGTGCCAGGTAATGAAATATCAAAGCTTGAACCCTTGCTCAATGACTTTTTGACATCATTATTACTGATTTCCTTGGATTTTGCCTCCAATAATTCACTTAATTCATTTTTTAGCTCATTTGCCTCTTGACCAAACTGCTTTCTCTCTTCAATAGCCATGTTTTTGAGATCCTTGAGCATATCTGTCAATTCACCCTTTTTCCCTAAGAGCTTTACTCTAAGCTCTTCAACCTCATTGCTTGTGGCAGCTGCTTTTATTTTGCTAAGAGCCACATCCCTTAAATTACTAATTTTTTCAATCACGTCTATTATCTCCTTTCATATTATGTCCATAGCCTTAAAATAAGCATAGTCTTGAACAACATTTGCTTAACCTATCAATGATTTGTTGACAAGTAAACCAATTTATTTTATGAAATCATTTAACTTTTCATTTGATAAATTTAAGCACCTACAATTTTCTACTAGTAAAGTTGAGTTCTTCATAAATATCAATTTCAAGCCTAGTTTAAGACAAAAAATAAAGCCCTCATCCCAACAAAAGGGACGAAAGCATTTTTCGCGGTACCACCCAGATTTTTCAGTCATATAGTTGAGCTTTAATCAAAAAAGAATACTTGAATATTGTTTTCAATCTATCTCTTTTTTTTATCCTTCCTAAAAGTCAAATAATATCTCAGCCAACGATATGATATCGTTTAAAGCTTTAGTCAAATGTAATTGACTTTAGGAATCCCCTATATAAACTAAACTCTTGTACTTTTTAACGGTTTTAACCGGCAACTCCTACATTGATTTCTAAGTGTATACATTTAATCAGAAAACGGTTCAGAGTCACAGCTCAGGAGGGAACTTGGGCAAGTAGTCTGCTAAAGGTACTTTCAGCCGATGATACCTTATCTCTGCAACATCCTCATCTCGCTTACTTTTCTCCATCATTGCTTTTATTTATTTGATTATTATACCAGTTTAAAAAACGGTGTTTTTACAACCAGTTATATACAGACTATTATAGCAATATAGATTAAAAGATTCAAGGGTAGATTTTTTTATTTAAATCGTGTTGTATTTGGCTTATGTGCAATAAGAAGCTACAGCTATGCATTTTGTATTTAGATTCTAAAAATAAATATTACGAGTTTCGCAAATCCCCCTAAAAAACATTTCTGTTTCCTAAACTCATTGAGGACAAATGACATTTAAAAATTATTAACCGCAGCTACATAGACCTGTTTAATAAATGATTTATAGAAAATACAAGTCAAACCTGTTATTTACATACTGTTGAATTTGCTTTTTGATATTTTAATTTATGGAAGCCAAAGTAAGCTTTATTCAACGATATAAAGGGTATGAAAAATATAATAAACAGACGTTTGGATAAGAAACCATAGTAAATTACTTTTGATACACCTATGACATAGGTAAACAGATTCATAAATATAAGATACAAAAAAATTTTCCGACGTTTTTCAATTTTATTCTCAGCATTTGAAGATATTTGTCTGACCTGAGACCATTGCCGAGCATGCATCATAAACTCTCTAAATGTTGTTCTGTTTATATGATATACTTTTGCTACAGGCTCAAAATATAAGAAATAATCATTATTAATCAGCTTTGAGCAAAACAAAACATCTTCGGAAATATGAACTTTTTCATCAAACAAACCAATCTGATCCAATATTTCTTTTGAAATACTTAAATTTGCAGTTGGATGATATTTGTATACCATTCTTGGCTTTAAAGCAGGATGAAATCTATACCATGAGCAAAAATCATCACACATTGCCCAAAAATTAGCGTTACGTCCTGCAATTCCTCCGCCAATTGCTTTGACCTGTTTATTATTCTCTTTAAAATAAAGGTGCATTTTTATATGGTTATAAACAAGATATTCATCTGCGATACAGTCCGCATCAATAAATACTATATATTCTCCGCTTGCTTCCTTTATTCCAGTGTTTCTAGTTGCTGACGGTCCTTTTTTTGTACAGAGGATGTACTTGACATCAAATAATTTAATGATATCTAGAGAAGCATCTGTAGACCCATTATCCACAACAATAATCTCAAGCTTTTCATTAGGATATTTTTGAAAGGTTATCATTTTCAGACACTCTGAAATATACTTCTCTGAGTTGTAAACTGGGATTACAACTGTTACTTTGGGTAATTGCTCCTTACATATTGTACTAATATATTTATTTTCATCCAATACCTTTTCCCTCACATTCATATTTTATTAAATACAAAAGGCACTGTAAGATGTCCCTATATTGTTAACTTATACATAAACAGATATATACTCTGTAAATTAACACCCCTACTTTCTCACAGAAAAAGTCCATCGGTACTCATACTTATCACTGTTTTGTTACCAAATAATTACTTGAATTAGTAATTGTTTGGGACTAGCATTGTTCATTCTCAGCGTTTTAGTGGCCTTCCACATTCACCAAACATAATTCATAGTATGCTATTTAAATATTTCATCTGATACCTTGTTCAGAATACTTCTGCTTTATTTTTAAAAAATCTATAGGTAATTCAAATAATACATATAAAAAATTCAATTTACTTTCGGATTGATTCTCCCATGAAGTCAATGGATATTCCACAACAAAATATCCTCTGAGTCTCAGTATTATTTCAATATCAAAAGCCCATCTTGAAATAAATGTCTTTGAAAAAACTTGGTCTACTATACTTTTATTAAATAGTTTAGCTCCGCATTGAGAGTCATAATAATATAAGTTAAAAAAATTTTTTGATATGTAAGAAAAAAAGCGGCCAAAAAAGTAACGTTTCCGTGATCTCTTAATAGTACTTCCCATTCTTGGAGTTCTGCTTCCAAATATGGCATCTGCATTTTTGTAAAAATCATTTTTGTAATTTATAAAATTATCAACTTCAAACAATGGCGTTGATAAATCTGCATCCCAAAATCCTACCCACTTACTTACATTATAGATTTCAAGTGTCTTAAAAAACATCATACCCTGTCTCACTGCTTCAGCTTTCCCTACATTTGTTTTTAGGTCAAGAATAAAAAAATTGTCCTGTATATTTTTTTTTAATAAATCCAATGTATTGTCAGTAGAACCATCATTTACAAAAACAAAATAATACCCCAATTTATATTGTTTATATGCCTCAATGTCTATTCTGTTCATTTCATTATAGCAAGGTATAATCAAGCATATATTTTCTGATATATTGTTCATTGACATCCTCCCTTCTTTTTTTAAATTTAATGAGGTAAATGGTATAAAACAAAACCTATTTAATTATTTTTTTATTTGAAAATCTTATAATAAATAATTTTAAAATAAAAATCAGAATAAAATTGGTTAATACTACTGACAGCATGGTACCTGTTATTCCCCAATACTTTGTAGTATAAAACTGCATTAATATAGATATTGGAAAAACAATCAAATATGGAAATGTACACATTTTTGCACCATTATTTCCCTCCATGGTGTAAATATTCAAATATATATTAAATACTGTATAAAGCCCTATACTTAAAGCTGTTAATATGATATATGACAGTTTTAAAACATATTCTTTGCCAAACAATATAATTGAAACAAATGTTATAAATCCTATGACTAAACATGTTACAAAAAATAATAACAGAGCAATCTTTTTCATTTGTTTATAGAGTCTATTTTTATCCATTTGTGCAATTGATGGCAGAAAAACCACCATAAATATTTCATAAAATAATATTGAGAATATATTCTTTGCAAATCCCTGATATGCTGAATAAATTCCAGCAGCATGAAAATCATAGAAATAATTGACAAAAAATATATCACATGTGAATAAAATTGTTCCCAGTGTCATATTAATAGTATTAATAGCACCATAAGAATATATTACTTTCGCTTTTTCCCAAGAAAATTTTAGAATTTTTATTTTTATACCTGTTCTTTTTAATGCAAATACAATAAATATTAAATATGAAATAATAAAACATACAAAATAATGCTCTAAATTCACACCTCCTGTGATATTAAATATTAAAACAATAAGTATAAAATTAATTACGGTACTGGTAAGCTTAAACTTTCCTATATATGAAAAATCCTTCATTCCACGTAGAAATGACTCTGTAAGGCTATACATTCCCAGTGCAAATGTTACTAATACTGCTAATCTCCAGTTATGTACCGATATATCAAGTCTCTTTGGAATATTACCATACATCCCCAAAAGAACAATAACCATAAATATACTGAAAATTGTACTGCCAATAATAGAAGTATTTATAAATTCCTTGCTCTCTTCCCTATTAATAGGTGATAGATATTTAAACATTGAATTATTTGCACCTAATATCATTGGCATGAACAATATAACGGAAATATTATTTATAATACTTAAATTCCCATATTCTGACGGTCCCATTGTTCTAGCCATAAAAATTATGATCAGTGTTGACAATATACTTGAAATAAACTTATATACAAACACAATACTAAAATTATGGAAAAATTCATACATGAAAGTTGTTTTAATAAGTTTAGGCAAATATGTCATCAGTTTTGTATTGCCAAATAATTTCAAATAGTCATTTAATAATCCATTCAAACTCAACATGGAGATATTCCAACCCTCAATAATATACATCTTATTTTAGAAATCACTTGTAACAAATAGTCATCCTTATATTTGCCCGAAAAGTGCTTTAAGTTTTTAATTTCCTCATACTTTTTATTCTCTTTATTTATCGTATGAGTAATGTGATAAGTTTTTGTAGAATTAATTAAAAAGAATTTATAGCCTGACTTTGAAATTCGATATCCTAAATCGACATCCTCATATCCCCAACCGGAAAAAGTCTCATCAAATAAACCTACTTTTTTTATAATGCTCCTGTCAATTGAAACAGTTCCTGTGGTGAAAGCAATATACCTTAATGGCATTTTACTGTTAATTAAAAAAATTTTTTTTAAGTGGTAATAAAAATCTAATTTAGCTGAAGATATAAACCATTTGAAATTATAAACAGCTTTTCTTGAACTATATATATTTTCAAGCTCCTGCTCACTATAGTTAATCTCATATCTGTCACTTAATACTACGCAATTATCCTCATGTTTTTTTAAATTTTCTTCTATAAAGTTTGGCGAGGGAATACGGTCATCATCAAGGAAAATAAGTACATCTCCTTTGGATGAGCGTATTCCTTCATTTCTGGCCCCTGATCTGCCTAAATTTTTTTCCAGAATAACCTTAATGGGCAAAAATGACAGTGTAATTGTATCAAATTCTTCAATAGTTTCCTTATTACATCCATCAAATACTATAACTACTTCAATATTGTTCTTTTTAACCTGCATGTCCAAGGCCTGTAAGGTTAATTTTAGACGTGAATTTTTATCTTTAGTAGTAATAATTACGCTACCGTCAATTTTATTCATACTGATTCTGCCTCATGTTGAATTACTTCTTGCTTTTTATGTATATTTATACCAAACAACTTATTAATCCATTTATCAAACGGAAGTAATATTGCAATAACTAAAAGTGGAATATGACATATAGCAAATATTATTGCTTCATTATATTTTGGATAATGACCTAATATTAGTTTTATATGATGTGCATATTCAATTACATCTGGTAGTTGCACCGGGTTTATTAAAAACCACATAAAATCCAAAAGACCTGAAAACAGTATAATTTGTGCACTTAAAGCAATTTTTATTACATTTCCAGATGTTCCTCCTCCTATACGGTAAGCCAGACATGTAATTAAAATAATACTTGGGAATGTTAATAAATAAACTAATGTATAAAAATCACCTGCTAAAGCATAGTTGCTGGTAACAACAGCTCCCATCATTCCATAATAACCAATTCTAGGAAAAATGTAACCTGCATAGACGAAAAAAGGCAAAATTAAAAGCAAGTGTCCATACTTGGACTTAACTGGAAAGAAGCTTAT
Source organism: Bacillota bacterium (assembly GCA_023398105.1). GTDB lineage: Bacteria > Bacillota > Clostridia > Acetivibrionales > DSM-1351 > Ruminiclostridium. The sequence continues at coordinate 34,935 of JAEWST010000076.1, forward strand.
CGCCAATACAATAAATAAAAATGCAGTAAGCTTAAAAATTAATTGCCAAATATGATCAATCGGTGCTTTATGCGGTAAAAGGAACCATACACCGAGGAATCCTAATCCACCTATAATTCCAAATACTAACCACAAATAACTGCTTAATTTTTTCATTTTGAGAATCTCCATTGTTACCCTCCAAATAATATTTTGTTTTATTTTCCATATTTGTATTTTATTATAATTTATCTCTTTAGTCAACATTTTTTTCTTATTTTGTTAAATATATACATTTAAAAATGTATAGAAATAGCTTTAAAGATTTATTCTCGTCTATTTCTATACATTTTCAAACAACAATACCTATTAAAAATCATATATATTACATTTTTTTAAATTCAACATTAAGCAGGCTCGATACACAGAAGCCCTTAATATAATCAAAATACAAGCGGTTTTAATCCTCAGTAATTTCCTCTTTCATTTTGTTTACTGCATCCTGTCTTCTGGAGTTTTTTTCAATTAACCGTTTTTTCAATAAATCATCATTTGTTTTTCCAAGTATTTCGTTTGCAACCTCAGCATTGTGCATAGTCTTGTTAATTTTCGTTTTAACTCTTTCTTCTTCGGTTGCACGGTTATCTGGATTTTTAGTTTGTTTCATATTTATGTCCATGTATCACATATCAATAAGTATGGAAACATGAACTTATTCACCTCCTTAAAAGTATTTGTAACAGTTTTTTATTATGTCCACAAAATGAAATTGTAAACTGCTTACTTGACGACAATTTCAGCAAATAATACAATATATTATAAATAATATTTCAAAGGAAAACATATGAGTTATAAACGCTTAATTCCAATAATTTTATCACTAATTATTTTACTATTTCCACTTTATTTTTTTGTAATTAAAACACTCAGCAGAGAGTATTCGTATATCATTCCGCTTATCTTGTTAGCAGCCTACTTTTTTTACTGTATAAATTTTATTCGCAAAGATTATAAAAAAATTAAAGCAGATAAACAAAATGGTATTCAAGAAAAAACTCTAATTCTATGCAATTTTGATGTACTATATGCAAAAAATGAGAAATTTGGTGAATTGCCTCCAATTCCCACAGCTACCTTTTTATCTTATGATGAAGATGAATATATTAATTTAAGCGGAGACTTTTCACAATTAGACATGATGCAAGGAAAGAAATATAAAGTTAAGTATTATAAAAATTCAGGACTTTTAATTGACATTAAATATGAGAATAGCAATTCGGAAAAAATACGTAAACTATATCCTAAAATTAATAATAAAGCTAAGTCTAATGCTTCTAATAATCATGGTAAATCAAATGAAACTGAATACTCTAATGCTTCAAAAAGGATTGGCTTTTTAGAAGTACTTATTCTTACACTTATAGCTGCTCCAATATTTGGTGTTTTATATAAGATTTTTTTCTTTATACAGGCAGGAATATTAATGTCTGAAGGGGATATATTGTTTATTCAGTCTGATTTTGTGTTTTGGGCATTTGCTATTTATGGCTTTACAATTTTAATGCTGATTTCATTTGAACGATATGATGCTTATCTTGGATTAATTACTAAAATATATAATAAGCTTAGATTTAAAAACTCATTGATTATAACGCCTAGATTCAAAATGAAATTTTTCGATTGTAGAAAAATTTCATTACATTAGCGGCGTTTCATCGAGGCGGGAGATATTCTCACCGCCTGATAACCAAAGTGGTACCCGCCACTTATAG
>JAEWST010000145.1 GCA_023398105.1 Bacillota bacterium
AGTATTATTACCTTTGAAGCGTGTTTTTCATGGTATTAGATTATTAAGGTTAAGAAAAGATTGGTTGTAGTGAGACAATCAATTTTTTTTGTATATAAGTGTAACCATTTTATGAGTTAATGATATAACCACAAAACCACATATTTGATAGATTTTCGTTTTTATTTTATACGTACTTCAGTATCACTAAATATTTGTTCCTATATATTTTGAGTAACGACTGTTGCATCATAACACAGCTTGATCATTCGTACAACTTTGTGATGTGATAATAATTAGTTAACACAGAGGAATGTCTGAATATAGTATATTCAGTGATACTGTTGATTATCATATACCTATGTAATTTTGCTGAAACTTATAAATGATTTAGCGTACACAAATCTTATTTCATACCATTTGTTGTAAGACTTAAATTAAATGTTCATTATTTTATTGAGGGGTGATGGTAATTTTAGAAAGAGTACTAATAAAAACCAGTCATGTATAAATCAAAAAGCTTTGTTTATCATAATACTGATTATATTTGTTTTTAATCACTGATGAACTAAGTAGAAGCTATAGATAATATCGCGAACTATAAATGTTGTTTTAGCATCGTATTTCTCGCAAAGAAAAACAAATTGCTACTGGCAACAGCATCCATATAATATAAAACATTAATTCTGGTCAGTTAATATAAAGCAAACAATTTGCTTTATAAAGACAAATGCAATGATGAAATAAATGAGCTATTAAAAACTTTATTTGAAATTGTTTCTTTATTGAAATTATATTCTTTATCTTTGTGGAACAAATAAGCGCATTACTACATAGTATATTCAATGAAGTTGAGTCTACATCTTTTAGCGCAATATATTCATAAAACTAAAATATATGATATTACAATACATTATAATAGGAATAATTATTTTTGCAGCTATACTATACGCTGTACTGCGAAGCTATAAGTCTGTTAAAGACAATATAAAATGTAAAGATTATAAATGTGCAGGCTGTGCATTCTATGATAAATGCAGAAATAAACAAAAAAAGTAAAAGAAAAATTTGGTGATATCAAACTTTTGTCTTACCTTTGCACTCGCTAAACAAAAGCATGGTACCTTGGCCGATCGGTTAGGTAACGGTCTGCAAAACCGTGCAGAGCAGTTCGACTCTGCTAGGTACCTCAAAAGGAAAGGTTGAGAATTTATTCTCAACCTTTTTCTTTTTATATAATATTTTTGTCAAAAATTAAACTGGTGTATCTGTAGGATCATCATCAAACAAATGGTCAACTGCTTTTATTTCATCATTATCAAACCACTTTGATAATTTATTTTTAGCTTTCAGCTTTATGTCATCACTCACATTTCCCCAAATTTTATGTATTACATAAAGCAAAACAGCTAAATCATCACTCAATCCAGCAATAGGTATAGCATCTGGTACAAAATCTAGAGGGCTGATTAAATAACCGAGCGCACCTAAAATAATAGCTTTCTCTTTTGTACTTACTTTATCGCTTTCCAGAGTATAATATAAAATTAACGCAGAATAAACCAGCTTTACACCAGCTCTTTTGGCTATTCTTGAAATTTTCTCGACAAATCCTGATGTAGAGAATTTATCTTTGTAACTTAAAAAATCAGGTAACTCCATATCGTATAATTTAAATAGTTATATTATAGTCTGTATGAAAGTACTTTTTGTATGTAACTTTCATGCTGTGAATCAAACATTTTTTTTAGTCTGAAATTGATAATCATTTTCATAATCAGCCTATAAAATCCAAAGAGCACTCCCCCACCGATACCTGCCAAAATAGCCGTATTTGTACCAAATGGTAATTTTGAATCAGGAAAACATGCAACAATGAAGATTGGTAGGACAACAAATAAGCCTAACAGAGTATATCGGAACCTCTCGCTACCGACTGTATCAATAATCGCTTGCTTATCAAAAAGATAATCAGTAAGAGATTCTTTTGTTATTCCAAAATCACTCATCTGTGGGAAATCAGTATTATTGCCCCATATATCAATTCTTCGAAAAACCATTTGCTGTAAATCGTCAGCTTCACGATTCATTTCATTTAAAGTAAATGCCATATTATTTTGATTTATATTTTTTAGGTATTCAAATAAAAGGAAAGTAGTGCCCTGATAAGCCGGGTTCCGTATTCATACAAAAATATGAAGCTCTGTCATTTATCTAGTCCATGAGTCACCTCATGGCTCAAGCGTTCTACCCTCCGCAGTAAACCGAAGTTAATCGAGCGAGCAACTCTTTGCCTGCGGTATACATGAACTTGCAGCCTCCAGATGACACAGCATGACGATCACCCGCCATCTGGTGGTCTCTTACACCACCTTCTCACCCTTACCTTATAAAACATTACAAGTCAAGACTTACTAAGTTTTAAAAAAGGCGGTTATTTTCTTCTGTCGACACCTACTGTCACCAATAGCTTCTATTTTCGGAAGTGAAGTGCTCTATGCTGCCCGGACTTTCCTCTCGCATAAAATGCCAGCGGCAGAGCCGGGGCACTACTTTCTTTTTGCAAAGATAATACAAATTGAAAGAATATGAAAATAATTAATCTACTTTTATCAACGCATAAAGATATTTAATAGTATTTTACGGTCTATACTATAAGCTTTTGAACAACTGTTTTTTTGCTAACAACATGACATATTGGCGATTATAATTCCATTATCCCCATTAATGCTTCTTACGAATTATTGAAAAACAATTTTTCTATATAGAAACACAAACTTTATGTCGTAGAAACAAAAACGTTTCATCGTAGAAATGGAAACTTTATATCGTAGAAACGCAAACGTTTTATCGTAGAAATGGATTTCTGAATTTTAAATTACCTTTTTGCTATACTAAAAATGAGATATAGAGCATCATTATGCTGTAAATTCAGACGACTCATAATTTTAGTCCATCATACCTGTGTTGCTGATTTACACAATTTCCCCACTATCGTTTTTGCAAATAAATAGTGTCGAAGTGTCTAGTAACTGTATATCAGTTAGTTAGAATTCTTTTGTGGATGAAAACAGTGTCGTGCAAATGACGTAATTTTATGCGTTATATCGATGAAACGCAAAATATGGCCTAACACAGAGGTGATTTTTACTATGCAAAAACACACGTTTTTGATAGAAAATTGATGGCAATGAAGAAAAAGCTCGTTTTGTCTTTTCAAAAAATATCGCAATTAGCACGACATTTTATTTTACGATAATTCAAGCCTATGTTGTTGATAATCAGTTAATAGACATTTCGACACTAGTATTATGGAAAAATCATATGCGCGCGCGTTGGCGCGTACCTTAATATAAGACATTATATATATCAGCAAGGCTTCATAGCACTGATGCCCTCCACAACAACTCAAAAAAAACAGATAAAACAAATAAGAAATCAAAAAATAAATTACCTTTGCATTGGTAACATATAGTGAAACAACAACAAATGTTACGATAATAATTCAATTTACAAAATTTCGATATAAATATGATATTCTATTTTTCAGGTACAGGTAACACTTTATGGGCAACAAGAAAAATTGCACAAATCACTGGCGAAAAATGCGTTTCTATACCAAATGAAATTAGCAATGATTGCAATTATAC
>JAEWST010000129.1 GCA_023398105.1 Bacillota bacterium
TCTCTAGGAATACCTTTCATAAAGCTACTAAACAGTATAATTGCCATAGGAAGACCAAACGCTGTATATGGAATAATAAGAGATAGGGGTGTATTGTAAAGACTAATATTTTTAAGAATAATAAACAATTGATGTTACAATCAGATATTATCTTGATAGTCTCCATATAAACACTCTCCTGTTTTTCGTTTAAAAGTTCAGCCAAATGAATGGATAATCTGTAGGTTAATTACATTAAGTACATCGATTATTTTACATTATAAATCTGCAATTATCAACTTATTCCTTTTTTTTCTTGAAACACGCAAAAAAAAAAGAAACAGAAGAGATATGAATTATACCTCTCCTAGTTTCTGGTGCAAAAATAATTTCTATGATAGCATATACAGTATAATTATAGGGAAGAGGTTACTAAATGTCACAGAATATATTTAAATGGAAGCACTTTGAATCAGAAATAATATTGTTGTGTGTTCGTTGGTATTTAAAACCGATATTGTTTCCGGTAAAATATAGTTGTCTTTTATTGCAGTAACAAAATAGATACCTTTACCCAAAGATCCAAGGCTATTGCATTAAAGATTGAAACACTCAACCAAACAATTTCTGATGCTTCTGCTATGTATCAAGAGACTATGAATCAATAGACTTTTAATAAAGAATCCCATAAGGTCGAGTTTATTCCACATATTACAAAAGTAATTAGCGAATACTCAACATTTAAAAACTGCGGAGGATAAACGAGCAATCATATACTTTTATAGCCTTTCATACTCATTTCTAATTGCCTCCTAAATTCCTCATAAAAATGAGCTTATTCAATAAGGTAAAAAATCCAAAAACATAATTACGCTAAAATCACCGAATCAATCAAATGACTCACCTTATTAGTTATACTATCCTGCTGCATACAAAAAAACTATCGGTATAAGATCAATTTTCTTTTTTCATTTCCTGCAACAAATCCGGAGAAGCTGTTACAAGTGAAACATACCGAGAATCAACTTCTACAATTAGTTTATTATTTTTTGCCCATATTATTTCTTCAGTAATTTCCTCTTCACTCTTTACTGTTCTGTCGATTAGAACCGTTTCCGCTTGCTTATGTGTAAGTACCTGCATTTTCTTGTTACCAGGTAATCCCCGTGAATCAAGTAAAAGATAGGAGTCTTTTGATGTACGGTTAATATGAAGCTTTGGAATATAATTACCTCTCCAAAGTTTTATCCACTTTTCAACAAGCTTTGTTATTTCAGATATTAACAACTGGTCTTTTTTTGAAAAACATTCAAAGTCACCAGAAAAATAATAGGCTACTTTATCTATATCAGCATTTTCAGGCAGAAAAAGCTGATAAGCATCGATGGGACGAATGTTTTTGATTCCAAAAGTATCAGGGTTATTATAATATTTACTAAATCGCTGAAGGCACATTATACCAAACGATTCAGGTGGCTTAAGGTGAATAATTTGAGGAATCAGTTGTATAGTCTCCTGATATTCTTCAATTATATCACCAGGAAATCCATATAGTAAGTTCCAAGTTATATCTAAATCAAGAGACCTAGCATTTCTTAGAAAATAGATGTTTCTGCTTGCTGTTACTCCTTTACTCATTCGTTTTAAAAGACTTGTAGACAAAGCCTCAATACCTGGTTGAAGATGAAAAGCACCTGCATTTTTTAATGTGATAAGTTGATCAAAGGTAGTATTTGCCTTCACTTCATAATGGAAACTTATGTCTGGAATTTCCTTACTAATCCTTGGTAAAAGTGTTTCCATATAATTCTGTGGCATAATATTATCCACCATAAGTATTTTTGCAGAAGGAAACTGTTCATGGATTATTTTAAGGTCATGTATTACTTTATCAGGAGATTTTTGTCTAAATGATGTCCTTCGCCCATTTAATCCGCAAAAGTTACATTGATGTTTCTCCCCCTGTCCCCACCAACAACCTCTGCTGCTTTCATAAGATAATAAAATATTATTTGATTTTAGTGCTTCACAGTCTGGTAAAAAAAGCTTAATTTGATTTATATATTGTGTGTAATCTGGTACAGGAATTTCATCCAGATTCAAACATTGTTTTTCCTTAATTATTTTATTTTCAGGTGGGTTGTTGCTAAAAACACCTTCTAAAAATTCTGAAAATGAGCACTCTCCTTCTCCAGAAAACACATAATCGATATTGTTACTTAAGTTAAGTATACCCTCAGCCATTTCCCCTTCGCAGTTAGCACCACCAATAACTGTAATGATTTCTGGCTTTTTTTCTTTAATTTTGTTTAATAATGCAACGCTTGCAGAAGTTTGAGTAAAACAAGTTGAACATCCAATTACCTTATAGTCCATATTAGCAAATTCTTCAGTAACCTCGTCTACCCAGGTGCCAAGATTTAAAAGAATTTTTTCGATATTACTTGTATCAACAATAGAATTATTCATATACTTATTTAAAAAACTTCCTACATCAGTTCCCACTTTTGAGAATGGTGAAGTACCATAAGCTTCATGAGCAAAATACATATCTCCAAGCATACTGATTGAAGAATAGCAGAAAGATTTATAATCTTTAATCCCCATAATTGACGCAAATTCTAAATTTACATAGGCAATATCAACACTAAAGCCCTTGCTTTCTGCACAAGCTTTCAAAATATGTGCAGCAAAAGACGGTGATTCAATTCCTGCAAATGGAGGTACTATAAGAAGTACATCTCCTTTTTTAGTTAACACTTCCTCAAATAATCCTTTCATAACGTTCCTCCTCTAAATTGGTAACACCCAGAGAATGTAAATAACTATAAAATTAATTAACTAATTGCTATGCAGAAAGCAGGCCTGTTACTATTATTTAGTACATATGCATCTTAAATGTTTATATACAATAGGCATATATCATTTACGCCTGAAAGCCTTCTGTCATATTAGAGATGCTTTTTAAATATTCAAACCACTTTTCTAGCAAAGATGAATTGTCAACCTTAAACACTTTCTTCATAACAGAATTAAAATCTTTTAAGTTTTTCAATTCCTTTATGAACTCCTTTATGCTTTCTTCGTTGTATGTATTGCAAATATAAACGCCCATAGATTTTACAATGCTATAACCCATCGAATCTTTTATCATTAATTGATCTTCTTCAAACCACTTTTGTACACGGGAAAACTCTTTCTCAACATACTCGCAGATATATGAGGCATTAATATAACAATTTTTCCCTATGTAGTAAGCTATGCATTCATTAAACCATTCTGGCATAATGTTCAGGTTATCTAAAAAAAGATTTGCCCTAGCATGAAACATTTCGTGATCTATGCTAGATCTCCATCTAGTATTATTAATATTTATTAAGTAAATAGTTCCCTCTACGGTAAAAGCATTGGTCCATTGTGGTAATTCCAAATCCTCTAGAATTTTTTTACTGTATTCTTTGCTGATAAATACTATGGTCGGAAAGCTAGTATAAGGAATATATTTTGTTATCAAATGATAACTTTCAACTATATAGTTGTTTATCTCTTCAACCCATTTCAGGTCCCATTCATTAGGATTATACTCAGGATAAAAGGTTAATTCGATGTTAGTTTCTTCATCAGTGTTTTTTAACATATCTTAGTATCAACATTCCTTTTCACTAAATTATGACATGCTGTCAAAAATAGCTCTCTCATTATCGTTAAGAGAAGCATATATATATAAAGCATTTTTAATTATTTCCTGCAAAAACAGGCAATGCATTGGTGAAACATCTTCTGTATTCCCGTTCATAAAATGTGAAGTATTATAACATGTTCCCCCGCATAGATATTTTGCCCAGCATTCACTGCACTTGCCATCATTACGAATAAACAGGATGTTTTTGCTTAGAAAATCTTTTCTCTGTTCATTATCAAAATTTGAGTAAATACTCCCCCACCTATATTGTTCAAAATTGACAAATCGATGACAAGGATAGATGTCCCCATTTGGGGATAACGCATAAGCTGAAACACCGGCAGAACAGGGGAAATATTTTGGGGATTTCCTGTTTCCAAAATGAATAGAGCAAAGGACATCAATGAAATTTTTGTACCTTACTAGTTTTTTATTCCTTAAATTGCTGATAAAGTAGTCTGCGAAGGTTTTCATACTGTCAGATAAAGTTTTTAGATTGATGTCATGGTTCTGGGATACAAGTTCTATAGTAACTTCACTAATGCCAATATCGTGTAAGCTTTCATATAAACTTATGAGATCAATTTCGGGAGATGTAACAGTTACCCTTGCCATAATATTTATGTATTTTGATAATTCTTTTATATTTTCAGCAATAATTTTATAGCTCCCTTGACCATTATAAAAAAATCTGTTTTTATCATGGGTTTCCTCGTTTCCATCAATACTTACCATCACACTAAAATTATTACTCACCAAAAAACCCCTAATTTCATTTTCGTTTAATAAGGTTCCATTTGTTGTTACAGTATAGTTGAATTGCAACTCATTTTCTCTTTCAACCGATTTAAGAAAATATACTGCCTCTTTAATCAAGCTGAAATTCAATAGTGGCTCTCCACCAAAAAAATGAATATTGATAACTTTATTATGCTTAAAGTTTGAGAGAAAATATATAATTCCATCTTTAAATACATTAATATCCATTTGCGTAGCTCTATTCGATTCAGATACCTTTTCAAAGCAATAAGTACAGTTTAAATTACATTGATTGGTAGTGAATACTGTTAATGTATCAAAATCCGGTTCTCCATGGAAGAAATGAAAATCGACATTTAAGAAAGGGTCATCGAATAAATAGGAGTATATTTCCGGATCAGCTTTATCCGGTTCACTTATGCTCTCCCTAATATATTCATTGCTTTCCAGTATAAGTCCACTCAATCCAGAATATGCTAGTTTATTACCACTGGCATCAGTAAATTGGAGTATGCGAGTCTCATTTGTATTACTCATTTTAAAACCTCCGTATAATATCTATTATTTACTCATATAAAAAAATTCATTTCTGAGAGCTTATTGTAATATGGTACAGCAAAACCTAAAAGTTATATTTAATGCCAATAAAAACAAAACTGTTTTACCCACTAAAGCTTTAACTCATGACATATAACATGTTCCATTAATTAATTAATAATTGTACTTCCATCCAATTGAAATTGATACATCACATGATAATGGCTTACTAGTCTTTTGAACAGGTATATTTAAAGCAGCGCTATTTAAAATTTTCACTTTTGTCATTTAAATCACTCCTTCCTATTTGTTCTAAAAATAATTCTGATAATCGTTTTGCTGTACCATAAAATTAAACATGAAGCTAAAACGTCCTCGATATAGTTATCAACAAACATTATGAATGTTGTAATAAATTGCACTCATTTTTTCTTTCAATATTTGATTGGGGATATTATTTAAGGAATTGCAATCTAAAGAACCACCTCTGGTTATTCCTAATTTTTTAAGTGAATTACTTATATAAGAAAATATATTCTTATAATCTTCACAATAAATATTTATACCTTCGTTACTAGTTAAAGAAGGGCAGCCTCCTTTACAAAACTTATACCACTCACAGAACAAACACTTTTCTAGCCTTTGTTGTTCCTTTTTGCTGTATATTTTACGAGTTAAATTTTGAAATATCAGATCTTCAAGAGAATTATTTTTAATATTTCCAAGATTTATATTGGGATTGCTATCACATGGGGAAATATCTCCTTCAGGACTAATAGAAACCATAGTACAGTTTTGAAAACAGTTTTCCATAAGTGAGCATGTCAGAGGTTTCGAAAACAAAATACTAGAAACTATTGAAGATAAAAAACGAACATCAAAGAAACAATCCACATCATAAAACCATTTATCAAATAAAGATATTATCATCTTGCTAAAATTACCCTGTAATAGGCTTGGTAATGCTTCAGATGTTTGTTCTTCCATAATATCCAAACCTTTTAAATTCTTTAAACTTTTCAACAATAAATAATATTCATCCATATGTATATGCGTTTCATTGTTGCAAACTGAAAGTAAGCCGTATTCTATTCCACTTTCTACTAAAAAATCTATATTTCTAATAATATCATCATAAGTGCCTTTATTGTTTTTATACGTACGATAATTGTCATGTATAATCTGTGGACCATCTAGGGATATACTAACTTTATAGTTATATTCCTTAAGCATTTGAATAGAGTCTTTTGTAAGCAGTGTACCGTTTGTTTGTATTGAATTTGAACATATTCTATCATTTAAATACTTCTTTTGAATAGCTATTAATTTATGAAAAAAACTGTTGTCCCGAGTAAGCGGTTCACCACCATGCGAAATAAATTCAAACTCCTCAAAATTACTTTCTGCTGCTTTCTGCATAATTACATTCAGAATTTCAGTACCCATTATACCAGGCTTTTCATTCATCTCATTACGATAATAGCAATATTTACACCCCATATTGCATGAATGTGAGATATTTAAAAGAATGAAAATCTTCTTGTTTTTATTTGAAATCATATATGTACTCCTCGCGAATAGAATATTTTGATTTTCATTAAACAAAGCTTGCACAAACGAACATAAAATAATATTTAATATCAAAGTAAATAACTTACTTAAATTCTATTTTTTTATTTACTAATATTTTACACTATTATGTAAAATAAGTAAATATATAGAGGATAATATACTCTTTTTAATCATTTATAAAAAATTATGATTATAATTTACCGTTCAACGATAAAAAATTAACAGAAGGCTATATTTTCGCAATCTAGGCTCTTTTTCAGAAAGGTATGTTCAAAAATGGGTTCTGTTGCAAAAACTTTTGACTCTTCTGCAACAACTATGTTAAAACCATATCCTATTATTGGTAAGGAGTAAATGCTTTATGAAATCAAGTCTAGTAATAACCCCCATTTCAAATGGGGGCTTAATATTAGCCCCTCCAGGGCATTGTTACTGGTTACGCCTAAAGGCGTGGTTTCGCAATACCATTTTTACTGGTAACCTCTTAAAAGAGGCTCTCTGTTACTTCCTATTTTTCTAATTTATCA
>JAEWST010000147.1 GCA_023398105.1 Bacillota bacterium
ATCTTGAAAACAACAGTAACTATAACAGTATTTTTAATTCTGACAGTGAGGACTAAAATGGATAAGCTGGATCTAGTAACTAGCATCTTTAACTCTGCAAAGCAGATTCCCTTTGACGACACCTCTAAGTTTATCCTAATGAGTGATTGTCATAGAGGTAATGGAAGCTGGACAGATAATTTTTTAAAAAACAGAAATATCTTCATTGGAGCACTAACTCACTATTATAACAATAACTATACTTATATTGAGCTTGGTGATGGTGATGAATTATGGGAAAACACCCAACTTTCAGACATAATGAGCATTCATAAGGATACCTTTAGGCTTTTATCAAAATTTCATAATGAACATAGATTATATATGCTATATGGAAACCATGATATAGAAAAGAAGGAATTGAAATTTGTAAGAAAAAACTTAAAAAGGTTTTTTCAACAACGCGAGGAAGAATTCTCATCTATATTTGAAAGTTTGGAAATTCACGAAGGCTTAGTACTTAGATATAAACCAACCGGCGATAAAATTCTATTAATTCATGGTCATCAGGTAAATACTCTTAATAACGAATTATGGTGGATTAGTAAATTATTAGTTAAGCATTTATGGAAACCTCTTGAAGCCATAGGAGTAAATGATCCAACTAGTGCCGCAAAAAATTATGAAATTAAAATATCCGTTGCTATACAGCTTTCAGATTGGGTAATCCGAGAAAAACATATGCTTATAGCTGGGCATAACCATAAGCCTTCTTTTCCCGAGGTAGGTCAGCCTCCATATTTTAATGACGGCAGTTGTATTCATCCTCGTTGCATTACAGGAATTGAAATATCAGCAGGCACTATCTGTCTAGTTAAGTGGAGTGTCAAAACAAAAGAGGACGGCACTTTATATATAGACAGGGATATCCTTGGGGGTCCAAGAAATTTAAACGATTACTTTCTATCATTAAAAAAAATAAATATATAGCAAAGTCAGTTTGAAAGCAAAGTGGTACCCGCCACTTATAGAAGTGGAGGAGATTTTATTGCCTCGTTATAATTTCAATTAACGTTTTTAAGTAAATCAATGTATACTCTTAATCTAAAAAAGCAACAATATTGTTGAGGTGAAAAGACTGAAAGAAAATAATAAATTCTTTAAAGGAGGTGTATAGTCTGTGTCGTTTTTTATGGTTATTCTGTGAAAACTTAAGACATGGACATTTAAATGGCTAAGGCAGGAATGAGAAGACCCGATCCAAAGGAGCCTCATGGAACTGAAAGCAATCATAAAAATCGTTTCCCGAAAAATGATTCAAAACCTGTTCCTGAGATACAGGGTAAAGCCAAAACTGGTAATGATAAAGCAAAACCTTTATAACGCCTAGATTCAAAATGAAATTTTTCGATTGTAGAAAAATTTCATAACATCAGCAGCGTGTAAGCGAGGCGGGAGATATTCTCACCGCCTGAAAACCAAAGCGGTACCCTCAACTTATAGAAGCGGAGGACATTTTCTTGCCTCGTTATAATGAAGAAGCAAGAGAAAGCAGAGAACTTTTTCTTGCTTCCTTTTGCTATGGGATGCCGAGTCAGAAAAAATATATTCTATTCTAAAATTTGTACATACCCACTAGTTCCATCTACACGAATCCTCTGTCCAGTTATTATTTTTTTGGTAGCATCCACTACTCCTGTTACAGCAGGAATTCCATATTCACGAGCCACAACCGAGCCATGTGTCAGCTTGCCACCAATTTCAGTAACTAATCCTGCCGCATTAATAAACAGAGGTGTCCATCCTGGGTCTGTAAAGGGTGCTACTAGTATTTCTCCAACTTCTACTACTTCTTCCTTCGGGTCAAGTATTACTTTAGCTATTCCCTCTATTGTTCCAGCAGACACTCCAGAACCTACCAACGCACCAGTTGGTACATTCTTATATGCATGACGTCCCATTATACATTCACCTTCACTGGTAAGAATACGTGGTGGGGTAAGCTTATTCCAATATTTAAGTTCTTCACGCCTTTCGTCTGCTAAATCTCTCAAATCAAATCCACTTTCAATTGCTTGGTATATTTCCTTGTACTGAAAAAGGAAAATATCCTCTTCTTTTAAAAGCTGACTCTTTCTTACCATATCTGCACCTTGCTTTAGCAAAGCTATACGAGCAGAATCCATTACCCGAACTAAAATATACTTCATATGCTCCCGAATTGGGAACACTTCACGATAAATTCTCACATATTTAGCTATTTTCCTTGCATTGCGTTTACCCGCCTTTCTCTCCACTTCATTAATAAATTCCTTAGCTTTCGCTTTAGCTTTCTTTACAGTTGCCTTATACTCAGAACGATGATCTCCTAATTCTTTGCCTAAAGCCAAAGAAACTACCTGCTTAGCTATAAGCTCTGGGTTTTCTCTCCAGCGATGACATGAAATGTCTAGTTCACCAGCACAACGACAACCGTATATATCTAAAAATCCAGCCCACTTTCCGCTAAAATCATCATTTCGTGCATAAATACGTTGGTTTAATGTGGCATAATTAGGATTTCTAAGCTCATTTAGAACTCCCTCCTGTTGACTTGCCAAATCGGCAATATCCCCCAGCATTAACCCCATCTCTGTAGTGATATTGCCCTCAAGTCCTGATTCTACATATGGTGTATATAATGCCTCTCCAAAAATCTTTTTTTCCAGCCTCTTCATCATTATTAATGCAAGCACACTAGTTCCTATTAACGGTGCAAACTTGTTTACTAAAATGTCAATTAATTGCAGGTTGTGATAGATTGACTTAATTCGTTGCTGCCCTGCAGGAGCTGTTAATATTTCAAGGGAACGCTTTTCACAAATCTCTCCTATTAGTTTATAAGCATATCCTACTGTATTGGAGGTGTCTCCTTTTAGAAAACGGCAAATAACCTTTATAGGTAAAAACTTTACTCCTTTTGGAAAACGGATTTCCTTTTTGTGAAACTTAGCATTCTTTGAAAACACCTCAGAAAGAGCATCTGCCATCAATGGCTCTACTTCTGGTAATACTTTCAGTGCCAAGTAACGGTAAAATCTATGGTTAAACAATGAACTTAAATCACTGAAAAGCCTTCCTCCTGGCATTGATATCAGTGCATTGTTATATTCGGTTATAGGTACATCCTTCATTCTAAAAAAAAATGAAAATGTTTCTCCCCCCATCCTTGAAAAAGCAGCTGTGTTCATCTGAACATAACCAATACAAGTTAGTATATGGAAATCTTCATCCTTAAAGGCTGGTAATGGATAAAGAGATGTAATTGGACGTGTTTGCAAAATATAAATCTTATTTCCTTGAACTGCCCACTCTATATCCTGATGTGTTCCGTAATGCTGTTCTAATTCTACACCCAAATCAAACAGTTCTTTAATTTGAGTAAATTGCAATACTTGCTTAGCAGAATTAATAGTTGCTGTCACAGTCCCCCCATTTTTCAAAGGCAGTATTGCTATCTTTTTATATGATATTTTCCTCTCCACCAAACTACCTTTCTTCTTATTATAAGTATAATAGTCAGGTGTAACCTTTCCAGAAACCATTGCCTCCCCTAATCCAAAACCAGCCTCAATAATTTCTATATGCCTCTTTCCGCTCACAGGGTCAGCAGTAAAAAGAATACCTGAAGCATCAGAAAAAACCATCTGCTGAATTATTACACACATCATCGCCTTATCTATATTGTGTTTCTTTCGATACTCTACAGCACGTTCAGTATAAAGAGACGCAAAGCAATTACGTACCGCTTCTTCTATATCCTTTGCTGCTACATTGAGATAAGTGTCCTGCTGTCCAGCAAAAGAGGCAAAAGGCATATCCTCTGAAGTCGAAGAAGAACGTACTGAAAACAAGGTATCAGGTTCAAATTTTTTAAGTGCTGAAGCTAAAAGTTCTGTGAGATAATTAGGCAATGGCGTAGAATGCAGTTTCTCTTGTGCCTGTTCCGCATCAAGACCATCGAGGTCAACTTCGCTAATAAAGTCACGATAGACCTCAGTTGTAACGCAAAAACCTGGTGGAACTGGAAATCCAGCCTGCGTCATTTCACCCAGATTTGCACCTTTTCCACCTACCAATTCAACCATGTTCTTATTTATATTATTAAAAAAAAGAATTTTTTCTTCCATTTCAGCACTCTCCCTAAGTCAAGTTTTTGCACTTACATAAAATTATATGAAAATCTCAGTAATATTTTTTATATCCTTTTATTTTACAGGGTTTGTCTCGCTTGTACCATAGAGTAATAGTACCAATTAATAGCAATATTGATGTAATGAAATTTTTCTAAAATCGAAAAATTTCATTTTGAATCTAGGCGTTATAAAAAAGCTCTTGATTTTAATGACAAATGCCAAAAATCAAGAACTTCTAAATATTTTACTTTTATTTGTTTTCTGACTTAATAATGCCTACAATACTTTCGCAAATCTGAACCAGCTTTTTATTCTCACTTTTTAATTCAACCTCTCGTACTACCATATCAGTAAATTCTTGATTATAGATATAGCAATTCTCTTTGAATAATCTGTATAGCTCTCTTACCCCATTTTCAATATCATTCTCTATACTGTACTGAACATCTTTATGAATATCACACATTAGCAGCTCCCCCAAAGGATGACTTTATCTTGATTCCCCTCACTATTCCTCGTCAAAAGAACATAAGTTCTATTTATAGTATATAGTAATTTCTAATATCATTCAACATATATTGCAAATTTTCTAGCTTAACTTTCCCACATAAAAAAGTCCACCTATGCAGGAGTCTTATCAATGATATTTTATCTATTTTACGACAAAATCACTTAGTGCTTGCTGAACAGCTGTAATAATATAACTGTAAACATATATAAATACTGCTATTGTAATTATAATTAACACTAAATAACCTTCAGAAAGCTTTTTATCAACTAATTCATGCAATTATTTTTAATCCAACTTTCGAATGAAAAGTCGAGCCATGTTCAAGTTTAATAATGGCTTGTTTTTCAGTAAACTAACTTACAGAATCATTTAACCTTTCATTTAATATTGCTACCACACCTTATATTACTAGACTTTAAGCAGTATATTCAACTGCGAAAGTTGATCTGTTAATTATAACTTGGTACAAAAAAAGCACCACATAGTGTGAACATATCTGTCCAAAAAATCAGGGTGCTCTGTTTTTAGCTAGCCTTAAGTGTCTTTACAAACTAAACGATTAAGCTTTCTTGTTAATAGATAATATCAAATAATGGAATAAAATATAATGGTTTTATGAATTTTCAAACCCAAACTATTGGCATCGGATTTTTAGCCGACAGTGGTTAACTTTTATTATGCCAGCCTCTTTTCTGCTTCTCTATATGTATAGGGTAGCCTCTCATTAAGCCTAGTTAGTATTCTAAACTTCCTATCATTTAGAGTATCGTATGCTTTAGGCGTAATTTTTAGAATTTGCTCCCAACTCTCTACACCATTTTCAGTAGAATCATTAATAAAATTGTTATCCATTTTATTTTCAAAACTGTTCCATAACTTAAGAAGCTCAACATTCTCAGCTTCAGAGAGCTTTCTGAGCCTGCGGAATTCTTTAAATTCCTTTAAAAAATCAGGTAAGTAGTAAAAATTGTCTTTATCCAAAAACATAACACTTGTATTAATAATATCATCTAACCTCTCTTTAAACATGCAGTTTCTCCTCCTTTAGTGTTATAACGTCTAGATTCAAAATGAAATTTTCCGATTGCAAAAATTTATACCGTCAAAAACCACTTGTGGTTTTTGTGGCTGCTATTACATCAGCGGCGTTTAAGCGTTGCGGGAGATATTCTCACCGCCTGAAAACCAAAACGGTACCCGTTACTTATAAAAGTGGGGGACTTTCTTGCCTCGTTATATTTTAATGTTCTATTCAACAAATCGAACATATGTTCGAACAATAGAAATTATAGTTCGTTTTGTTCGAAATGTCAATAGGTTTTTTTCGACTATTTCGGATATTTTTATTTACAAAGTAATTATTTATTGATAATATAACTGTTGATAGGAGGTATTCAAAATGATTACGCTAGGTGACAGAATCCGTGAACACAGGATAAAAAGAGGTCTTACGCAAAAGCAATTAGCAGAGCTGATAGGTGCTAAGCACAATTCTGTAAGCGATTGGGAAAACAATAAAAATAAACCTGATTCTAATACAATCAAGCTATTAATGATGGCATTAGATGTTGATGCAAATTCACTGCTAGGCTGTGACGACAAAGAAATAATAAAATCAGATGCACAAAGACTGGCAGATGATATATTAAATAATCCAAAAATTAATAAAATGCTTTCTTTACTTATAAATATGCCAGATGAGGACTTAAGTCTAGTTATTGCCTTTATCGAAAGACTAAATAAGCAAAACTCCTAGTTATCAGGTTATAACGCCTAGATTCAAAATGAAATTTTTCGATTGTAGAAATATTTCATTACATCAGCGGCGTTTCATCGAGGCGGGAGATATTCTCACCGCCTGATAACCAAAGTGATACCCGCCACTTATAG
>JAEWST010000157.1 GCA_023398105.1 Bacillota bacterium
TTCCAAGCTGATTGCGTGGGTTCGATTCCCACTACCCGCTCCATATGTGCCAATAGCTCAGCTGGATAGAGCAACGCCCTTCTAAGGCGTAGGTCTTGGGTTCGAATCCCTATTGGCACGCCAAAAGCATTAGATAGCATGATTTGTTATCTAATGCTTTTTTGTTTAACATAAGCAATGTTGGCTTGCCAACTTGTGCTGTTTTTTATTGATATTCTTTTTGCTTTTAATCTTTTAAATCTAGGACATTATTTAATTTTTAGTTTATCATTTCTATGTTTTCTTTACGTGATTGTGAAATAGCTGTTGCTTTGCTTCTAATATTTTTGCTAGTTAAATATCAATTTTATATCAATATGAATTATGCTTGATAATCAAAGTTTATAGCAAAATAAGATCAGGATTTAATTATTGGGATATCCAACGTCAAGGCTTTCTCTTTTTGTGACCAAGCATATGCGAAATCTAAACATAAAATAGGGGAAGGGGAATAATCAATTAAACTATTCTATTCTACTCTACTCTATACATTAAAATTGACATACATGTACTATACTTGAATTATTATTAAATTATCTAATTGTAAAAAGAAATAAATTTTATTGTATAGAAGTCGCATGCAACAATATTACCAGTTTCAGCCTGCCTAATTGTTATATAATTTGCACCAACACTAAGTAAATCCCCAAACTTATCCACTAATGTCCCTGTTCCAATTAGAAATTCAACTCTTACTTTTTGCCCTATCTTTGTACGTAAGTAACCATTCAGATATTCGGTACTTTCTAGTGTTATAGCCTGCGGCTCAGTGGTTGGTGTTATTGGTGCTAATTGGTTAAGGTCTGAATCAGGCATCAATATTTCGGGAACGGGGTTGTTTGGGTCAATACGTTCCTGTGGATAGCAGTCGGAGGTATTATAGTATGGAATAAAATAATTTTTCATAAATACTAAACTTCCTTTCTTTGTTCAATTTAAAATATGATTATGTTTTTGCATACTTTTGTGTAGGTATATAAAAGCAGTGTTGATTTATTCTAGTGAGAATTATACCTGTACCCCCAGGTGGGAAAAAGGATGCACATTTGGGGCTAAAGGGGTTGTAGTACCAAAGAGAATTAGCAACAGCACCTAGAGTATTGCCGGCTAATGCCCAATCAGCTATGTCATAATGTATTTGCTGTGGATTCATATTATAAATATTCTGTGGATTATAAGCATTTGCTACTACTTCTTTACAGCATGTGAATTGATTAATCTGAAATATTGCTTTTCGCACGTTACCATGAAGCAACCTAAAAAACTCACCATATGGAACTGTAACTCTGTTCATAACGACAGATGCCACTGCTCTCATGCCGTCATCGCCTTCTCCTTCTGCTTCGCATTGTATCAATCTTGCAAATAACTCTCTATCTGTATATGCCATTCTCAATCACCTTTAATGTTGAAAATTGAATAAAACCAAAGTGTAATATTCCTAATAGCAGTATATTAGCTACAAAATAATTATGTTACATATAATTATGAAATTATGTTAATCTAATAAGATAATTTGGAATTCAAATAATGTGTTTACAAGCATTTCTAAGTGTTAAAAAATAGAAAACCAACTTTGGTAGCTGATGGAAGGTTGGCTTAGAATAATTGCATGAAAAATTAGTAAAAGATGACTATTACTAGTTGTTTGCAGTTGTTTTTGGCAACGAACCATTGACGATTCTCCTGCACAGATAGACTTTATGTGGAAAGTTATTTAGGAATAAATGAGATTAACAAAATATAACAGAACACCAATTAGATTGATATTTGATTGGTATTAAAATAAATACAATGCAATTTAATAATTTTAGTGAAGCTATTTCTATTGAATTTAGACACATTCATATGGGCTTTATAAAAAAAGGAGTACGCTGCTACTTTTGTAGCTTGCTGTACTCCTACATTTTTGTTGAAAAAATCAATATATTACAACATATTTGTTCAAGATTTCTAATAGAAACTATTATATTTCACTAAGTTAATTACGGTTAAAAGCCTTCGTTCAATAAGCTATAGGCTTTTAGGCTAATTATGCTTTTATCGCATTTTGTGTTTAACTATCGTTCTATATCATCGAATATTTAGCCGATAGTAATTGACTTGATGAACCTCTCAATAATACCACGAGTAAAATGGCTTGCCGCTTTTACAATGAATTTTGGAAAGTTAATAGTTGCTTCTTCATCTGCTTTGTCGGATATTACTCGAAAAACAACAAAGTCAACATTGTGTTCATAACACACTTGTGCGACAGCAGCACCTTCCATTTCAATACACATTAAATTTGGGATTTCGTTACTCAAATCTTGTACCTTTTGAATATCTGCTACAAAAATGTCACCGCTTGCAACAGTACCTACTACAATATTGGGAGTTTTGATATTGAACTCATCCAAATCAGATTGAGCAACGTCAGTTTTCATACTCTCAGATATGTAATGAATAGCGGATTGCTTGGCAAGTGCTATTATTTTTTCGGAAACCTTGAAGGTGCCTATACCTAGCAAGGGTATTTCAAACTTACTAAAGCCAGGTAAGGCACTTGCATCCATGTCATGTTGTACTAACTTATCAGCAATAACAATATCGCCAATATTCAAGGTTTTTTCTGCTCCGCCAGCAACTCCAGTGAAAAGAACTAAATTAACTCCAAAAATCTCAATTAGTGTAGTTACAGTTGAGGCTGCGGCAACCTTTCCACATCTTGAAAAGACTAATACTACTTCTTTGCCAAATAACTCTCCAATATAAAATTCTCTCATTCCAATTATTTTTGTTTCTAAAATTTTCATGCTTTCTGACAAGAGTTTTATTTCCTCTTGCATAGCTCCAATAATACCAATTAACATTTTAACCTCCAATGCTGAAATTCAGCTAATAAATTTGCGAAACTATCTGCTAATTATGCAGAAGTGTAGGCTTCCTATTAAAAATCTTGGTATGATTTCATAAAAAGCTAAACAGCTTGTGCTCTAAATTATCAAATATGTGACATTCACACCGCTATTGTTTTCCAGCTTTATTGTCTTGTGTAGCTTTTAGTTCACATAGTAATAAACCCAAACTTAGCACATCTTTAAGCAGAATATTCAACTGCGAAGTTTGAGTAATAAAAATAGATCCATAAGACATTTTTTGTCTACAGACCTATTATAATACTAAATTTAATTATGGGCTAGTAATATCTAAGGTTTATAACGAGGCAAGAAAATGTCTCCCACTTCTATAAATGGCTATTACAATTATATATTCTAAACTGTTGAAATTTGTTAATTGTACTGATTAGCTTTGTAATACTTCTCCATTTGTACCGATGACAACTATGCTCCAAGGAATCATTTTTCCTGATTGCATCAGAGCTGTTTTAACTGCACTAACAATACCGCTGCAGCAAGGGACTTCCATTCTCAGAATTTTAATACTGTTAATATTATTATTGGAAAGTATTGCAGCAAGCTTCTGGGAATAATCACCATCGTCAAGTTTTGGACAACCTATCAAAGTTATTCTGTTCTTCATAAAATCCTTATGAATGTTTGCATAAGCATAAGCTGTACAATCTGCTGCGATTAAAAGGTCGCAGTTGTCAAAATAAGGTGCATTAACTGGCACTAGCTTTATTTGACAAGGCCATTGCTGCAACTCTGAGGTTAGGGGCTGAGCAGGAGTTTGAGCTTGAGCTGGTGTGCTGCTTTCGGTATTTTTTTTGAGAGACATTGCTCTTGAACCAGGACAGCCGCTGTGTATTGGTGGATGCGTTGTGTTTGAATTCTGTGAATTAGCTTTCTTTTTCAAAGTCTCCATAACAAGCTCTTCATCATATGCCTCTGCCTCACGTTCTTCAATTGTAATAGCATTTGTGGGACATTCTGGCAGGCAATCGCCTAAACCGTCACAATAACTATCGGATATTAATTTTGCTTTACCATTTTCAAGTACAAGTGCTCCTTCGTGACAAGCATTAATACATAGTCCGCAACCATTACATTTTTCTTCATTTATATTAATTATTTTTCTCTTCATATTTGCCTCCTTGTAAGCCCATAGGCTCAAATTAAATTTTGTTAGGCTTTCAGTTTTTATTTTTGTAGCTAGAGCTTTTAGTCCATAGTAATAATTATTTCAGTAATACAACATTGTTTAAACCGTAAAAGCTTATTTAGTGTTTAAACTATAAAATTTTTACTCAAACTTTGTAGTTTGATATACTGCTTAAAGTCTTGTAGTATTAAGCTTTGTAGTAATTAGTATATTCATAAAAGTACTACTGTTTTCGAAAACAACAAAGTAATATTTATGAATAACAACATACTCCATTGAACGGAAGTCAGCTGATATCAGTAACTACAAGTGCTTTTCAATGTTCGAGCTTTAAGTTTATTATAATGCATGAAATTAAAATGTTTTGTAGCTTTGGATACAAAAAAATTAGCTGATAATATAAAACATGTGACAATTATTTAATTTAATAGTTCAGCTGTGCCTCGAAAAAGTATCCACATTAAAAGTCTATCGGTGCGGGAGACTTATCAAGGGTTCAAATGAAAAGTCTAGCCATGCTCAAGTTTAAAAATGGCTTGTTGCCATGTAAATCAAATTATAGTACGAAATTATTTAATTTTCTATTTGATAATGCTACCACACCTGATGTTACTTAGATTTAAGTTGTATATTCAACTGCGAAAGTAGAATATCTAAATATATTAGGTGCAAATATTGACATTTTAATATGAAAATGATATCATAATAATATCATATATATATAAATTTTATTATGGAGGGATTAATTTATGAAGGAAATATCAAGAAAAACCCAATCAGGTGGATTGATGCTATTATTCTCATTTGTAGTTTTATTATTAAGTGTTGGTGTGTTTGCATTAGGTATATTTTATGAGAGTGCATTATTGTCAATAATAGGCAGTTTGCTTTTTGTGTTATATATTTTTATATTGCCTGGATTTTTTACAATTCAACCAAATGAAGCAATGGTATTAATCCTGTTTGGAAAATATATAGGTACAGTGAAGCAAGCAGGCTGGCATTGGTCAAATCCTTTTTACACAAAGAAAAAAATATCTCTGAGATCCAGAAATGTTAATGGCGAAAAACTAAAAGTTAATGATGAAATGGGTAATCCGATAGAAATTGCAGCTGTAACTGTATGGAGAGTTGAAAATACTGCTGAGGCTTGCTTTGATGTAGATAACTATATTGATTATGTTAATGTACAAAGTGAATCAGCTCTAAGGCACTTAGCAGGCATGTATCCATATGATGTTGATGAGGATAATACTCAAACTCTATCATTAAGAGGCAGTTCTGATGAAGTATCAGAAGCTTTAAAGAATGAATTGCAGCAGAGACTGGGCAAAGCAGGTGTAGTGGTTGAAGAAGCGAGAATTTCACATTTGGCTTATGCTCCTGAAATTGCAGCAGCAATGCTTCAAAGACAGCAGGCGGCAGCGATAATAGCAGCTAGACAAAAGATTGTTGAAGGTGCGGTTGGAATGGTACAAATGGCATTAAATAAGCTAAACGAAGAATCAATTGTAGAACTTGACGAAGAAAGAAAAGCTGCTATGGTTAGCAATTTGCTGGTTGTGCTTTGTGGAGAAAGAAGCACTCAACCTATAATTAATACTGGAACTTTACACAATTAGTATAAAAGAAGTTTAAAGTTTTTATATGCTGGAAGTTTGGCGTGGAGGTTAGTATAAAAGAAGGTTTAAGGCACTAATAAGTGTATTACGTACCGCCACGAGTGATACAGTGTATGTTATGTCTAAGTTGGCGTGGAGGTTAGTATGTCAGAAAAAAAGTCAATATTGCTTAGGTTGAGTCCAAGAATGTGGGAGGAAATCTCAAAATGGGCTGATGACGAATTTCGTTCGGTAAATGGCCAAATTGAGTATATACTAAGCGAAGCCCTAAGAAAAAGAAATTCTGCCAATTCTAAGACGGTAGAAACGGATAGTAATAATAATGAAGTAAAAAATTGATAGCTATATAATAGCACTAATGGTTTTTGCTGTGTAGTCAAAGCGTTATAAAAGGGGTATAGTAGGTTGTTAGTATAAGAAACAACCGTAAAAAAAGGTACACATCAAATCTGAAACAATTGATGTGTACCTTTATGTAAGAACGTAATAACTATTTAAGTTTATAATTTTTTAAGTTTAAATTTAACTGATTAACTAATTGATCTAAGCTTTGAGCTGAGGATTTCATTTCATCAAGAATTTTTAATTGGTTTTCAGTGGTAGCGGCAACCTCTTCACTTGATGCAGCAGTTTGCTGAGAAACAGAGGATATATTCTCAATAGCACTAATTACATCACCCTTGTCATTTTGCATTTTAATAACTGCAGTATTAACATCGCTTATCTTTTCAACTATAAAGTCAATAGCGTTTGCAATATCATTAAAGGAGCTATTAGTCTTATCAACAGCTAAGTTTTGGTCTTGAGAAACCTTTTTCATTATTTCCATTGATGAAATAGCTAAAGCAGATTCTTCAGCTATACTTTGCATCATGTTGTTTATCTCCTCAGTTGACTTTCTACTTTCATCTGCCAATTTTCGTACCTCATCAGCAACAACTGCAAAGCCTTTTCCAGCTTCACCCGCTCTTGCAGCTTCTATAGCAGCATTAAGTGCAAGTAAATTAGTTTGCTCTGCAATATTTTCAATTGATTCAACAAATAGACCAATATTTTTAGTAGCATTTGTAAGGTTTTGAACTACAGAAAATATTTTTTCTGAAGTTTCATAGGTTTCTTTAGATTTATCTCTTAAGGTTGTAACAGCTTTAAGACCTACAGAATTCAGCTCACTGATTTTGTTAGTTTCAGCAGTAATGCCGTTATAGCTTTCATAAACAAAATTAATCTGCTCGGAAAGCTTGTCGACAACCTGTACTCCATGTTGAGCTTCTTCAGCCTGTGAGGATGCACCCTTTGCAATTTCATCTATGGTCTTTGATATTTCTGTAATTGCACCAGTAGCATTTTGTGTAGTTGAAACAACACTTCTTGATGCTTGGGTTATAGAAATAGATAAATTGAAAAAACTTTCAATAAGTGTACGTATTTCGCTAATTACAACATTAACTACAGAAGCAATTCCACCAAGAATGCCATATTTTTTTGGCTCTATAAAATTTGAAAAGTCGCCAGATTTAAAAGTGTCCATTTCTAATGAAAACTTTTTAATAGCTCGGCGGAAATTAAATCCAGTGGTAATAGATAAAATAGTCCCAGATATTGTACAACAAAGGAATGTAAAAATTGCAAAAGTCATGTCTTTAAATATAACTGCTGCTACAATTGCGAATATTGTACATGAAATAATATTCTGTAATGACAGCATAAGGTATTTAGAACTGCCTAAAGTACTTTTTTTCATAATATTCCCTCCAAAATTATGCAATAATTAAACGATTAATAATATATTTTTATATTATTCTACATTTATTAATAAAAACCTTTTTTTTTAGGTATAAACTTAATATATGAAAAAAAAATAACAAATAAACACTAAAATATGTACATAGATTTATAACGAGGCAAGAAAATGTCCCCTACTTCTATAAGTGGCGGGTACTGCTTTGGTTATCTGACTTTAGAAGATTAAAATGTGGATTGACATATCACGTAATATTGTATACAATTATACATAAATACAAAAAAACATGTTTAGATACTCAACAGAAGCTGAGTTTTCTAATTTAATGAACTATTAATATTTTGTCGGGGGGAACTAAAATGATCGAATTTAATAAAAAATCAAATACATTAGAGCAGACTCAGTACAGATATTCACTTCAAAATGTATCTGAACCTAATCTTTATAGAGAAATATTTAATTATGAGGAAGTGCCAAAATGTGCCTTTAATCATCGGAGAGTTCCAATGAATCCGCCTGATGAGATTTGGATTACTGACACCACTTTCAGAGATGGTCAGCAGTCTAGAGCACCGTATACAGTAGAACAGATTGTTAAATTATATGATTATCTTAATAGATTGGGTGGTTCAAAGGGTATAATACGACAAACTGAGTTTTTCCTATATAGTGACAAGGATAAAGAAGCTGTTTATAAGTGCATGGAAAGAGGTTATCAATTTCCAGAGGTAACTAGTTGGATTAGAGCCTCAAAGAGCGACTTCCAGCTTGCAAAAGAAATG
Organism: Bacillota bacterium; assembly: GCA_023398105.1. Classification (GTDB taxonomy): domain Bacteria; phylum Bacillota; class Clostridia; order Acetivibrionales; family DSM-1351; genus Ruminiclostridium. The sequence continues at coordinate 8,232 of JAEWST010000157.1, forward strand.
GGAATGAAAGAAACTGGTTTCTTAGTCAGCTGCTCTGATTATCATATATTTAATAAGCTAAAAAAGACTAGAAAGCAGGCAATGGAGGGCTACTTAAGCGTTATTAAAGAAGCTCTTGATGTTGGAATCAAGCCAAGATGCCATTTTGAAGATATAACTAGAGCAGATTTTTATGGATTTGTTGTTCCTTTTGCAACTGAGCTTAGAAAATTAATGGATGAAAGCGGAGTACCAATTAAATTAAGAGCCTGTGACACAATGGGTTATGGTGTTACATATCCCGGTGCTGCTTTGCCTAGAAGCGTACCTGGTATAATTTATGGTCTTAGACATCACGCAGGATTTCCAAGTGAGTTGTTGGAGTGGCATGGACATAATGACTTTTATAAAGCAGTTGACAATTCTTCAGCTGCATGGCTGTATGGTTGTTCCTCTGTAAACTGTTCACTTCTTGGAATTGGTGAGCGTACTGGAAATACTCCTCTTGAAGCTATGGTGTTTGAATATTGTTCACTTAGGGGAACAACAGATGGAATGGATACTACTGTAATAACAGAAATAGCTGATTATTATGAAAAAGAATTAGATTATGAGATTCCTCCAAGAACACCTTTTGTCGGAAAGCATTTCAATGTTACACAAGCAGGCATTCATGCTGATGGTATGCTGAAGGATGAGGAAATTTATAATATTTTCAATACTAGTAAGCTCTTGAATAGACCTATAGGGGTTGCAATAACTCAAACCTCTGGTTTAGCAGGCATAGCTCTCTGGATAAATAATAGTTTCCGCTTATCGGAAAAGGAGCTGATTGATAAAAAAGATCCAAGAGTTGCTAAAGTTAAGGAATGGATTGATAAAGAATATCAAGAAGGCAGAATTACTTCTATTAGCGACAAAGAGATGCTGAAGGGAATTCAGAAAATTGAACCTAGCTTGATACCTAATAAAAAATAATACTATGTCTTTTTAGATAAAAATGTTATTATATTAAACGGTAGTTTATTAAAAAATAATAATAAACGCAAGCTTTGCATATAAAAGCTATGCACCCTCAAAATTCAATGCCTGGCAATGATTAAGCTGTGAATGAATATTAATTATTCAATTGGAATATGTTCATTAAAAAGCATTTAGAAATGTATTAACATTACTGATTTTATTATGACCATAGCTTCATTCTTTTAGTGCCAGCTATATTGAATTTTCAAGGTGAATATAAAATTATTCAAATGCAGAGTTTGAGTAATTAAAACGAAAAACAATATGGGAGGTTCGAAGATGGGCTTAAATTTGGCACAAAAAATAATTAAAGATCACTTGGTAAGTGGCGAAATGGTTACAGGAAGTGAAATATCTATTAAAATAGATCAAACACTTACACAGGATTCAACAGGTACAATGGCATACTTACAATTTGAAGCAATAGGAATGCCTAGAGTAAAAACTAAAAAATCAGTTGCATATATTGACCATAATACTTTACAGGCTGGTTTTGAAAATGCAGATGACCATAAATACATTCAAACAGTTACTTCTAAGCATGGTGTATATTTTTCAAAGCCTGGTAATGGAATATGCCATCAGGTACAATTAGAGCGTTTTGGAGTACCTGGAATGACTTTGTTGGGTTCTGACAGCCATACACCAACAGGTGGTGGAATAGGAATGCTTGCTATCGGAGCAGGTGGACTTGATGTTGCTGTAGCAATGGGCGGCGGTCCATACTATATTCCAATGCCAAAGGTCTGTAAGGTTGAATTAAAAGGAAAGCTAAACCCTTGGTCAACAGCAAAAGATATTATATTAGAAGTTTTGAGAGTTTTGACTGTTAAGGGCGGAGTTGGTAAGGTAATTGAATATGCTGGAGAAGGCATCAAGAGTCTCACAGTTCCTGAAAGAGCTACTATTACAAATATGGGAGCTGAATTGGGAGCTACAACCTCAATATTCCCAAGTGATGAGGTTACGCTTGAATTCTTAAAGGCTCAAGGCAGAGAACAGGATTGGGTAGAGCTTTTACCTGATACAGATGCAGAATATGAAGAGCATATTATTATAGATTTGGCAACAGTTGAGCCAATGGCTGCAAAGCCACACAGTCCTGACAATGTAGAGAAGATTTCTACTATCGGAAAAATTAAGGTTGATCAGGTTGCTATAGGAAGCTGCACAAACTCATCCTACATGGATATGATGAAGGTTGCTACTATATTAAAAGGGAAGACAGTTAATCCAAATGTTAGTTTGGTTATCGCTCCAGGTTCAAAGCAGGTGTTGACTATGCTTGCACAAAACGGTGCTTTAGCTGATATGGTAGCAGCAGGTGCAAGAATTCTTGAATCAGCTTGCGGACCATGTATTGGTATGGGTCAAGCTCCATGCACAGATGCTGTATCATTAAGAACCTTCAACAGAAACTTTGAAGGTAGAAGCGGAACTACTTCTGCTAAAGTATACTTAGTTAGCCCTGAAGTTGCTGCTGCAAGTGCACTAACAGGCGTTCTGACTGACCCTAGAGAATTAGGTGAAGCTCCAAAAATTGAAATGCCAAAAGAATTCTTAATTAATGATAATTTGGTTATTGCACCAGCTCCAGAAGGAAATGATGTTGAGGTTGTAAGAGGCCCTAACATTAAGCCTTTCCCATTAAACAAAGCGTTAACTGAGAAGGTTACAGGCAAAGCTTTAATTAAGGTTGAAGACAATATAACAACTGACCATATTATGCCATCAAATGCAAAACTGCTTCCATTTAGATCAAATGTACCTCACCTTGCAGAATACTGTTTGACACCATGTGATCCAGAATTCCCAGCAAGAGCAAAAGCTAATGGCGGTGGATTTATAATAGGCGGTTCAAACTATGGACAGGGTTCAAGCAGAGAGCATGCTGCATTAGCACCATTGCAGTTAGGTGTTAAGGGAGTTATCGCAAAGTCCTTTGCTAGAATTCATATGGCTAACTTGATTAATTCGGGTATTATACCTATGACCTTTGAAAATGAAGCAGATTATGATTCAATTGCTTTAAATGATGATTTGGCTATTGAAAATGCAATAGAACAGGTTAAAAAGGCTGATACTATAGTAGTAAAGAATTTGACAAAGAATACTCAGTTTAATGCAAAGGTAACACTATCAGATAGACAGGTTCAAATGATACTTGCTGGAGGATTGTTAAACTTTACTCGTGAACAAAGTAAATAGCAAAAAAATTAATTAATTACTCAAACTTCCACATAAAAAATCTGTTGGTGCGGGTTGAAGCCCAAAACACGATGTGGTTTTTGCAGAGTGTGAGGCTTGTGCAACATAATTGGTTATAGTTTCAGTATAGTTTGTGTCCTAAGTGGGCGTGGAGGTTAGTATGGCTAAGCTTGAATATGATGAAAGTCAAAACTTAATTAATTCTTTAAGGGGTAAGGTCTTTAGCCAGCTTCGCAGTCAAATATTGACGGGAGTATATAAACCCGGAGACAGCCTTATTGAGCTGCGTTTATCAGAAGAGCTTGGAGTTAGTAGAACACCCATTAGAGAGGCTATAAGGCAACTTGAACTGGAAGGCTTAGTTCAGGCTATACCCAATAAGGGTGCTGTGGTGAAGGGAATAACTGAACAAGATGTTGAAGATATTTTTACAATCAGAATGAGGATTGAAGGACTTGCTGCAAGATGGGCTGCGGAAAAGATTACTGAAGAGGAGATTAAGGAATTAAAGGAGGCACTTGAATTTGAAGAGTTCTACACCATAAAAAATGATGTTGAGCAGCTGATGAAATTTGACTCTAAATTCCATGATATTATTTTCAGAGCATGTAAAAGTAATCCTCTGATGCATATGTTGAGCACTTTTCATAACTATATACAAAGTGCCAGAAATAATTCCTTCCATACACCGGGCAGACCTGATAAAACCTTTGAGGAGCATAAAGCCATTTTTGAAGCCATATGCAGGAAAGATGCAGATACTGCAGAACAGCTTACTATAGATCATATTAGAAACGCTAGTAATAATTATAATGAGTTGCATCATAAAGAGTAAATTTAAAACACAGTGATGTAAGTACCTTTAACAGTGGTTATTAACGATATGTTAAGGTGTAAGAGCTTTATAAGGTAAAATATAAAACTAAATGACATATGATTCAAAAACACAGAGTAGCCAGTTTAAATGGTTCTCTGTGTTTTTTGTTTAATATTCTGCTGTAAATGTTTTGTCTTTATGCACTAAACAGGTCTTTCTTGTTTCTGTTATATCAACCTTTATGATTATACAGCAATTGCGAATTAACCAATGACACATAAATGCCAATTAGGGTATAAATAATACTATTTATTGAATGAATTAAATAATTAATAAAAATTGATAATTAATGTAAATTAAGATATAATTTTAGAAAAAACGATTAGGGGTATATTATGGATATTTTGGTGATACAATGTTATCAAGGTAATTCAAAGGGTGAGATACTTTCACAGCATGTCAAGGATAGAGAGTATTTTTATTATAATTTTAATGAAGAAGCTTTAAATGGTGGACAGGATTTTAATGGGGAAGATAATGGTTATAGTGGTTCTGTACTTGTTGTACAATTTGACAAAAAGGATAAAAAGATTTTTGGAATGTCAATTGCTACGTATAGTAGATTAAAAAAAATATATAAAAGATTTAAAAGTTATAAAAAAAATATGAAAGATATAAAATATACGTCTGTAAAAAATAAAAAAAGTAAAAACAGTAAAAATAGGACGATTGATGGATTGCTCAAAATTAGTAATATTAAAGAAATTAAAAGTAAAGATTACGAAGAAGTTAAGGAAATTATTAAAGAGCTAGAAGTTAATTTACTTAATGAGGGTAAAAAACATTGTCTTAAATATATAACGATTGAAGACGATGATTATAAGAAGTTAGATGGATTAGCAATTAGCATTGTACATAATAAACATAAGAAAAAGAAAAAGTATAAACAAGAAATACTTGATTCTTTTGAGAGAATAGAAGGAAAGCTTAGTAGATTCGCGCAGAGAAGTAGATATGCTGAACGTGTAAAAAATAAAATAATGCCTATAAGAGAAAATAGAACTGAGTATCAACGTGATTGGGAAAGGATTATACATTCAAAGGCTTTTAGAAGATTGGAAGATAAAGCTCAAATATACACATTGTCTAAAGGAGATCATTTTCGTACAAGATTAACACATACATTAGAAGTAACTCAAATTGCAAGAGGTATAGCTAGAGAGCTAGAGTTGAATGAAGATCTTGTAGAAGCAATAGCACTAGGACATGATTTGGGGCATACACCATTTGGACATGTTGGTGAAAGAACCCTAGATAATATTTTACAAGAGAATAAAATTGATAAATCGGGTGGATTTAAACATAATTATCAGGGAGTTAGGGTAGTTAATTATTTAGAAGAAAAATACGCAGAATTTGAAGGTCTCAATTTGACATACCAGGTTATGGAAGGAATATTAAAACATACTAAGACTTGTGAAGGTATACATAAAGATAAAGATAAAGTTTTAGAATATTGCACAGATTGTGTATATGGAAATTCTTATGAATATTGTACGGAAAACCCCTATATAATTGGAGAGTTCTTATGTGGAGGAGAAGTTGAAAAGTTTCATCTTAATCAGAGGTTTTCTGCAACATTAGAAGGACAAGTAGTTGCTGTGGCGGATGAAATAGCACAAAGAGCGCATGATATAGATGATGGGATAGCTAGTGGTATAATTAATGTTGAAGAATTCTTAGATAGTTTAAAAAAAGATGATTTGTTTAAAGATCTTAAAGAAAAAATAGATGGGTCTTTGAACTATATTAAAAAATATAAACGTGATTATATTGATGTTCTAGATATTAAAAGAGCTAGAATTGTATCAGATGTAATAACATATTTTATGGATGGGGTTGTAGCAGTTGCTAACACCAAGATTGAGGAGTACAAAGCAAAACATAAAAATAATCTATTAGAAAATAGAGATAATTTAGTAATTGAAAAGAAACTAATTCGTTTTGATGATAGAGACCAAAAGACAGGAAAGTTTAGAAATAAGCTTGAGGAAGTTAGAAAAAAGCTAGAAGAAATAACATCAAATAAAATAATAAATTCTGAAGAAGTAAATTGTTTTGATGGTAAGGGAGCTTATATAATAAATAAGCTCTATAAAGCTTATTGTAAAAATCCAAGGCAAATGCCAACAACGGCACTCAAAAAATTTTATAGGGAAATCTCTAAATATACTAATGACGTTGTAGATATCAGAAATGGTAAAAAGGATTTAGTTGAAGAAGAAATTAAAATTTATAATGGAATTGGTATAGATAACGAGTTAAAGAAACTCAAACAAAAAATATTTATCAGATGTACAGTAGATTTAATCGCTGGAATGACTGATGATTTTGCAAATAAGCAATTTGAAAAATTATATTCCCCTAGAAAATATTAAATAAAAATATCATATTAATAAATAAGCTTGTAGATACAATTGATTATGATTGATTTTCAATGGATATAAGTATTTTTTTATTAAGATATTGATGGGAGTATTATAGTATTTGATGCTTTTTTGTATTTATTTTATTTGAGAGATAAAGATTTAATGTTTTACGAATTTTTTATGTTATGCTACAATTGTTCATGATATTGTAGAAACATTTAAATAATGAAATGCGAAAAACAGATGTATTAAGTATAGAACTGAACTTTAATTTTACCATGTCTTATTAAGTTTAACTAATATGTAACAGCTAGAGGCTTAAAAGATATTATAAGCTACATAATCAGTATATTTTAGGTCAATGATAATACATCTTTATTACAATAATCTTAAATCAAATATATAGTTTTTAGTTAAATGTTTTTGGAGTATAAGGATAGCGGCAATTTGAGAATAGTTGAGGACATTATATCTATGGGAAAACAGTTAGTCTACTATATCGGAAACTTTAGAGGAAATATAGATTGCAAAATTTAAGAAAGTGAGTTTGATTATGAATACAAACAATTTAGTTATAGGTGATTTTTTCGAGAACTTAAAAAATCTTTTTAGTGGCAACGAAATACTTTACGTGTCTACTCCAATTAATACCGGAGAAAGATTTATAAGTTGGTATAATTCAGTGGGAAAAACACTTATAGAGAATAGTACAGAATATAATGAGGAAAAAACTAAGAATGTTATTGAACCCAATATGATAAATGCTAAAGTGATTATAAAAAAAATTCGACAGTCAACAGGTAAGGTGATTATTGATCCTACTACTTTTGAGGATAAAACATTGCAATGGAGTCAAGATGATTTTTATATTTTTTGGGATAAAGTTATAAAAGAATTGGTAAATGAGATTATCTTCCTTGATGGATGGGAATATAGTATTGGATGTTGTTGTGAATTATTATCAGCATTTGAAAATAACATAAATATATATTCTCAAGACATGAGAAAATTAACGATAGAAGAATCCATAACAAGATTGAATAATAGTTCAAATATGTATTTAGCAAACAACCTAAAACAGGGAGTAAGGATTAATAAAATTTTACAAAAGATGAATGAATACAATAAAAGTAAATTCGACGTTCTTGTTAAGAAAGATGAAACAGAAATAATGAAAGATGAGAAGTTAAATCTTTTAGTAACAAACAAAATTGCTAATATCGCTCAATTTGTAAGTTTTGAACCGAACTCAAGTAAGCCTAGATTTGTTCATATTAATAATTATAATAATGATGAAGAATTGACAAATAGAGAAATTATTGAAAAACTGATTTTATCAGCACCTTCAAAGGCTGTAAATATAAGAAGCTTTAGTAGAGAAGCCATTAAAGGGAATCGCTTGATTTTTAACAAGGGGATTGAGGATATAGGTGAGATTTTAAATATCATTAAAGAAAACTCAAAATCTAATAAATATTCAATTGTTAATGAAAATATCGATATAAAGGATTCAGGGGTATCAGGAGTTGTACTGGGTAATGTAATTGAGTTTTCACCAGAAGATACACCTAAATGTGTTGACAAAGAGGGCGTATGTTCTTTACCGAGGGAAATAGGAATTAAAATTTTAAGGAATGTATATGGGTTTTCACCTGATATTAATTTTGAACCAAACTATAGAATTGAGTTTAGCATTCACCCAAGCAGACAAGGTGTTAAAAAGCAACATACTATAGTTTGGGAATATGAACATTATGAAAAAGTAGATTATGAAAGAAAAATATTTTGGCCTAATAATTTTTCAAGGTTTATTGGTGATAAAGTTTTTGGGTTATTAATTGCTAATTCGTTAGGCATAAGGGTACCTAAAACAACTGTTATATCAAGAAAAGTAGCACCCTTTTCATTTGGAATTGCAACTGGATTAAATGAAAAGTGGATTAGAACATGTCCAGTAAAAAAAGAACCAGGAAAATATTACACTGGAATGAATTGGACAGATCCTTTTAAATTAATGGATAAAGAGGAAGCTAGAGGTTCATATGAAGTGAATGTTGCATCAATTATATCTCAAGATGCAGTAGAACCAATGTATTCTGGAGCAGCTTTTGTTACAGAAAATGAAGAAAGCGATTTGATAGAAGGTGTTCTAGGTAAGGGAGATAATTTTATGGTTGGAAATCAGAATAAAGAAAATTTGCCAACAAAAGTTATTAACGCAGTCAAAACTCTTAATAATCAGCTGAGAAGTTATTACAAAGAATTGGGGAATGTTTCAATTGAATGGGTGTATGATGGAACAGATGTATGGTTGGTACAATTAAATCAGTTAAAGGGTGAAAATAAATATAATAGTTCTGATAGTAATATTATCGTTCATGGTAATCCATCTAGATACGAAATTGTTTTTGTCAAAGATGGTCTAGATTTGTTAAGAAAAAAAATTAATTTAATTAAAGATAGAAATATTGGAATAGAGCTAATAGGAAATATTGGAGTAACAAGTCATTTTGGTGATTTATTGAGGCTATCAAATATACCATCTATACTTAAAAGTGAGAATTAATTGTAATAGATGGATACACTTCAAAATGTGATATCATATATGATGAAAGAAAATTGATAATTGTATTAATTAAAAAGCATTTTTAGCAAAAAAGGAGTGGTTGTGCTGGATATTCCATCAAAAGAAAATAAAATAATACTTTATCAAACAGAAGATGGTAAGGTAAAGGTAGATGTTTTTTTTGCTGAAGAAAATTTTTGGATGACACAAAAGACTATGGGAGAACTGTTTGATGTTCAAAAGGCAGCTATTTCTAAACACTTAAAAAACATTTATGAATCTGAGGAACTTGATAGAACTTCAACTGTTTCCATAATGGAAACAGTTCAAAATGAGGGTGACAGAAAAATAAAAAGAAGTGTTGAGTTTTATAACCTTGATGCCATTATAGCAGTCGGATACCGAGTAAATTCAAAAAAAGCTACCCAGTTTAGAGTTTGGGCAACTCAGACATTGAAGGAATATATTTTAAAGGGTTTTGTACTAAATGATGATATGTTGAAAAACGGCAGACCCTTCGGTAAAGATTACTTTGATGAACTGTTAGAGCGTATCAGGGAGATCCGGTCATCTGAGCGCAGAGCTTATCAGAAAATAGCTGATGTTTTTGAACAGTGCAGTAGCGACTATAATTCTAATTCAGAGGAAACAAAAACATTCTATGCTTTTGTTCAAAATAAAATGCACTTTGCAATAACAGGGAAAACTGCAGCAGAAATCATTTATGACAGGGTGGATAGTGAACATCCAACAATGGGACTTACCAACTGGAAATCTTCACCGGATGGTAAGATTATTAAAAGTGATATTAAAGTAGCCAAGAATTATCTCAATGAAAAAGAGCTTGATAGGCTTAATAGAATTGTAACAATGTATATTGACTATGCGGAATTTCAAGCATTGAATGAACAGATCATGACCATGAAGGATTGGCTGAATATTACTGATGATTTCTTAAAATATAACCGACAGGAAATTCTAAAAGATGCAGGAAAGATTAGACATGATGAGGCGATTATAAAAGCAGAGCGTGAATATGAAAAGTTTAGGATAAAACAGGATAAAGAGTACATTTCAAATTTTGACAAAGCTATGAACAATTATTTAAAAGGGGAGAAGTAGAACTAGTAGTAATTCTACTCAATTATAAGTAAAAATACATATGAATGTTCAGACACAAACATTTGAAACGATTTTACACATAATACAAAATATGTTAATATGTTATAGAGTGTATTTTCTTAAAAAGCATTATGATCCATTATATGGTGATAACTATGGTAATTTAAGTGTAATATTAAATGTGCCTTATTAATTTATGAAGGGTGGAATTAAAACATGAAAAAAAATTTAGTATTGGGAATAACTTTAATAATAACTGTTTGTCTGTCAGGAGTAATTTACGCTTCCACTGCCGTTGCTGATAGGAGCAATGAATCCCAAAATTCAGTATCTGAAAATCAAAGAATAGAAAATCATAAAAAGGTAGATGCAAGGTTAAGTGCTGTATGGCAGGACATTAAGAAAACCCATAATATAAATGAAGATGATTATATAGAATTGGATATTAAAAAACTAAATCTATTAATAGGTGGTAAGCTTGAGGGTTTTACTGACAAAGACCTAGTTGCTGAAATGAATAAGATATTAAGAGAAAAATATTTTAAGGTGCCAATTGGTTCGACCAAACCCCAAATTTTGTTAAATAAGAATGCGAAAGAGATTGTTTTAGCGTATAAGGAAAGTGATGGAACAAACACTATATGTTCATTCAAAAAAGCTGAAAAAAATTCAATATCTTCAGATTTCCATATATCAGCAGATAATTCCTTTGAAAATGTTGTAGAGAAATCAAAGGGTGAACTAATTCCCGATTTAAAGTAAAACATTAGGATACGTTATTAATGTTGGGTATAATTTTGGTGTGGCAAAAAGCGGCCCCATTAGTGTTATGAATAACTTTTCGTATAAAACACGGTCGTGATGACCTTGATAGCCTTCAAAACAAAATTTTCAACTATTATAGTTAATAGCTTGTCTATTGGCACGAAAATAATTGTCAACAATTTGGTACCATATCTTTTTAATACTTTTCACGTAAAAAACTAATAACCTAAGTGTAATTTCATTCTTCATATATATTTATTCAAATAAGTTATAGAATGTACTTGTTTACAATCCTATTTTGCATTTTACACATATAATATGCAAAGTATATTTAGCATATTTATTGATAAAAATGCTAAATAGGAATAACTTTGAGATTTAGTTGTGTTTATTGTTTTTTCGCTTGCTAAAATTTTATTTGCCAATTTGTTTTAATATTAGAATAAATAGTATAATAGCAATAGTCAAAATCTTTAATAGATGCAGTTAGCTGCCAACAAAATTTACATTTTGAGGTGAAAAATGGGCATTTACTATAATGAGAAATCAAAATCCTTCAATTTAATATCAAAAGATACCAGTTACGTTATCGCAATTGTGGATGACGAGCAATTCTTAGGGCATGTTTATTTTGGACATAAAATAGCGGATGAAGATATTAATTATCTCATGCGGTTAGAAGAGCCTCCATATGTACCTAGCAAGAATAATCGTGACAGGGCTTCATTCATGGATAGCTTTCCTATGGAGTATCCTACAAGTGGGGTGGGGGATTATAGAGAGCCATGCTTGCTTGTTGAGACTCAAAAGGGTATGACTACGTGCAGTCTTTCGTATATATCACATACAATTTATAGCGGAAAGCCAAAGCTGGAAGGGTTGCCAGCAACCTTTGGAGATGAGAAAGACTGTGCTACACTTGAAATTATTTGTAGGGATAAGCTACTAGATTTAGAAATTGTGCTTGTATACACTGTTTTTGAGCAATTAGATGTAATTACAAGAAGTGTACGGCTAAGAAACTGTGGGAATGAAAATATAATTATTAGAAGAGTGCTTTCCGCTTGTGTGGACTTTGACACAATAGATATGGATATGCTTACGCTAAATGGCTCGTGGGGAAGGGAATGTCATATATCAAGAAAAGAAATCAGCTATGGCAAACAAGGTGTTTCTTCAACTAGGGGAAAGTCAAGTCATCAGCATAACCCATTTATTGCGGTAATGGATAAATCAGCTACTGAGGATTACGGTGAGGTTTTTGGCTTTAGTTTTATTTACTCTGGAAACTTTTTCGCACAAGCCGAAGGCTGCCAGTTTGACACTACTCGTGTTGTAATGGGCATTAATCCCTATGATTTTGCATGGGAGCTACAACCACAGCAAATTTTTACAGCTCCTGAAGTGGTTATTGTTCACTCTAATCAGGGACTTGGAAAAATGTCAAGAACCTTCCATGACTTATATAGAAAGCATCTGATACGAGGTAAATATAGGAATAAAAAATGTCCTATTTTAATAAATAACTGGGAAGCAACATATTTTGATTTTGATACTCAAAAGCTAATAGAGATTGCAAAGCAAGCAGCTGAGCTTGGAATAGAAATGCTGGTAATGGACGATGGCTGGTTTGGCAATAGGAATGATGATAACAGCTCTTTAGGTGATTGGGTAGTAAATGAGAATAAAATTAGAGGTGGACTAAAATATCTGGTTGATGAAGTAAATAAGCTTGGGCTAAAGTTTGGTATTTGGTTTGAGCCTGAAATGATATCACCTGACTCAGATTTATACCGTACACATGCTGACTGGTGTATTCACATTGATGGCAGGGTGGGAGCTTTATCCAGAAATCAATATGTATTGGATTTTTCAAGGAAAGAAATAAGAGATTATGTATTTGATTGTCTTAAAAAGATTTTATCAAGTGCGAATATTGAATATGTTAAATGGGATATGAACAGACAGCTAAGCGAAGTTGGCAATAGCATTTTAAAGCCTGAATGCCAAAGAGAATTGTGGCACAGGTATGTATTGGGTGTTTATGAGGTTATGGAACGCTTGGTTAATGAGTTTCCCGATATTTTGTTGGAAAATTGTTCAGGGGGTGGAGGAAGATTTGACGCTGGAATGTTATACTACAGCCCGCAAATTTGGTGTTCTGATGATGCAGATGCTATTGAACGCTTAAAAATACAACATGGCACATCGCTGGTTTATCCAGTTTCTGCAATGGGAGCGCATGTTAGTGATTGTCCAAACCATACTGTTGGAAGAATAACGCCCTTTGAGACTAGGGGATATGTTGCACTATCGGGAACCTTTGGCTATGAGCTGGATGTCACAAAAATATCTCAGCAGGATAGAGATTTGATACCAAAACAGGTAGAACTATACCATAAATATAATGATTTAATACGTACAGGTGATTTGTATCGTATCAATAATATATTTGAAAATCAGGATTTTAGCTGTGTTGAATATGTTTCAAAGGATAATAGTGAAGCGTTAGTAATTTATGTGCAGGTACTTAACAGACCTAATTACCACAGCAGGAGAGTGTGTTTGAAGGGGTTAGAAGAAAATTGGTATTATCGCAATGAGGAAACTGGCAGTGTGCTTTCTGGAAGCGTTTTAATGCATGGAGGAGTACTAATGACAGAAATGTTTGGAGATTTTAAAGGGAAATTACTGCACTTCGTTCGGGTAGAGTGATATCCAAAGTTAACAATAATTGTGAATATGGTGAAGAATGGTGGAATATTATGATTAGAGTTCGCTATGCTAATGTAAATGATGCCAAAATATTAGGAGAAATACATTCAAGGTCATGGAAGGTCGCATATCAAGGTATAGTACCAGATAAGATATTGGAAAATATCACAGTTGAGAAGAGGCAAAAATACTTTGAAGAGGCACTAGCAAACGGATGGGAAGAAGATGCTATTATATCTAAGAATAATGAAGATGTTGGATTTATTTGTATAGGAGGATGCAGAGATACAGATAAAACGGGTATTTGTGGGGAAATATGGGGAATATATTTACTGCCAGAATATTGGAATATGGGAATAGGTTCAGAATTAACAAATTGGGGCATAACCGAATTAAAGAAAAGGAATTATAATCAAGTTACCTTATGGGTTCTAGAAAAAAATATAAATGCAAGAAAATTCTACGAAAAGAATGGCTTTAGACATGATGGAACAGTTAAGGAAATAACTATAGGTGAAAAGCTAAATGAATATAGATATGAGAAGACTATTTCATAATAACACTCCGGTGTAAGTTATAGGAACTGTCTAGCCAGCTCCTTAATATATAAGTATGTTGTCAACACTTTTTTTACATAAAAAAAACAACTTTGCTTTTGCAAAGTTGTTTTTTGGTGACTCATAGGGGATTCGAACCCCTGTTGCCGCCGTGAGAGGGCGGAGTCTTAGGCCACTTGACCAATGAGCCATTTGTCAACGACAAAAGCTATTATAGCATGGTGATAGTAGACTGTCAATAAGGAAAAAATATTTTTGTAATGTAAGTGTTTCAAGTTTTATCAAAAATAAAATGTTATCAAAAGTATTTATTTACTAATCAATATTCCAAGTTTTATGTTATAATAACTCCTGTAAAAATTTCAATACAGGAGTTAGCTTATTTTATGAAATTACCAGAAGAATTTGTGAAAAAAATGCAGGAGCTGATGGGTGAGGAATTCAACAGCTACCTTGAATCATATAGTAAGCCTAGATTTTACGGCTTGCGTATTAATACTTTAAAAATATCAGTTGAACAGTTCTTGAAAATTTCTCCTTTTCATTTGAAACCTGTTCCATGGACAACAGATGGGTTTTATTATCAAGAAGGAGATAATCCAGGTAGACATCCTTATTATTATGCAGGACTTTATTATATTCAAGAGCCGAGTGCAATGCTTCCTGGTGCAGTAATTGGTGTTAAGCCAGGAGACAGGGTTTTAGACCTTTGTGCGGCACCTGGCGGAAAAACTGTTCAAATGGCTGCTCAGATGAAGGGTCAGGGCTTGTTGGTAGCAAATGATATTAATGCTGATAGGGTTAAAGCATTGGTTAAAAATATAGAGCTATGCGGTGTTAAAAATGCAGTAGTATTAAACGAAGCTCCCCAGCGGATTGCTAAAAATTTTGAAGGGTTTTTTGATAAAATATTAGTTGATGCACCTTGTTCAGGAGAAGGCATGTTCCGTAAAGATGAAGATGCCATCAAAAGTTGGGAAAAGTATAAATGTGAGAAATGCTGCGGTATGCAGTGGGATATTCTTCAGCAGGTTGACAAGATGCTAAAGCAGGGTGGAAGCATTTTGTATTCCACATGTACGTTTTCACCTGAGGAAGATGAATTAATGATTGAGCGATTTATGAATGAGCATGAGGGTCAATATGAGCTTATTGAAATACCTAAAGTAGGTGGAGTAGAGAGCGGACGTACCCAGTGGTCAAAGGGAAACTATGATTTTAGCAAAGCTGCTAGACTTTGGCCTCATAAGCTAGATGGTGAGGGACATTTTGCTGCTCTGCTAAAAAAGAAGGACAAAATAATTAGGGAAGAAAACAATGGCGTAACTGATACACTATATGAAACTAGAAAATGGGAAAAAGCCAATGTTATTAATGATTTTGAGGATTTGAAAAAATTTGACCCAAAGCTTGCTGATTTTATTGCAGATAATACAAGCATAAAATTAGTGGGAAATGTTTTTAAAAAGGGAAATAATATTTATTATCTTCCCGAAAACTGCCCTGAATTATCAGGACTCAAGGTAGCAAAATTCGGTTGGTATTTAGGAGAGATAGGACAAAAGGGATTTGTCCCCTCTCATTCTTTTGCCATTTCATTAAATAATAACGAAATTAAGAATAAGATAAATTTTGCATCAGATTCAAGAGAGGTAAATAGTTATCTGAAGGGCGAAACACTTATTGAATCAGGAAAAAAAGGATATACCGGTGTTTGTGTAGAAGGTTATCTATTAGGCTGGGCAAAGCAAACAGGAGATATGCTTAAAAACTTATACCCAAAGGGCTGGAGAAAGATGTCATAAGTAGCTTTAGCAGAAGTCATTAAATAATTAAGTTACAAATTGAATGTGCTCATATTTCATAGCTGGAATTGCGAGTGAGGAGACTTATTAATGGGAAATGCCAATAGACTTTTTATTTAAGAAAGTTAAGTTAATGAGTAAAACGATACATGGTTATTAAAAGTAATGGAGGATTTAACATTGGCAAACAGGCAAAGACTGGACAAGGTGCTCTCGAATTTTGGTTTTGGTTCAAGAAAAGAAATAAAAAGTGCAGTTAAAGCAGGTCTGGTCACTATAGATGGCATAATAGCCAAAGATAGCGGGGTATACGTTAATCCCGATGAAAATGTAATAGAAATGAATGGAGAAAGGCTTATTTACCGCAAATATATTTATTTAATGATGAACAAGCCAAAGGGTGTGATATCGGCAACTACAGATACTAAGCAAAAAACTGTTTTTGATATATTGCCTGAGGAATATAAATGCTTTGATTTGTTTCCTGCAGGAAGACTGGATATTGATACTGAAGGACTTGTGTTAATGACAAATAACGGGCAGCTGGCACATGAAATTTTGTCACCGAAAAAACATGTTACAAAGCAGTATTATGCACATGTTTTAGGTATAGTTAACGATAGTGATATAGAAGCCTTTAAAAAGGGTGTAACCTTAGATGATGGGTATAAAACCCTTCCAGCACAGCTTGAGATAATTAAATCTGATGAGATATCAGAGATTAAGCTGTCTATAGTAGAAGGTAAATTTCATCAGGTTAAGAGAATGTTTGAAGCTGTTGATAAAAAGGTTATTTATTTAAAGAGACTTAGCATGGGAAGGCTGAAACTGGATGAAGCCCTTGCTCTTGGTGAATGTAAAGAGCTTAACGAGGAGGACATTCTACTTCTAAAGGCTTCAGCACAAAAAAATTAAAGAAATATTGATAGCTAGGGGCAGAAGGCTTGAGAGAAAACTAATTTTAGTGCAAGCAATCTTTTCGATTATGTATAGAATAATGAGATGTGTTTGCATAAATAAACTATTCGAGTAGTTAGAAGTTTTTTGAGCATTAGCTGTACTTCAAAACTCAACTTTTGTAGTTAAAAAATGAAGTGAGAGAACTTATCAAATGAAAAGTTAAATAATTTCTTAGAATAATTTGGTTTACTTGGCAATAAGCCATTGATATATTTCAGTGTGGATAGACTTTTCATTGGGAAAGTTAATTTTCAACTGGAAAACTTGTAAAAATAAAAAAAGCATGCAGGCATAAATGAAGTAAATCAGGGCTAAATGTTAGTATTTATTGCCCCTAGTAATTTTTTTTGCCTTGCAGCGGAAATGAGAATAATATGAATAAACAGAGTATACAAAAATTGGAACTGTTTTTATTGGGGCTAGAGCAGAGAATAACTGATAATTCTAATTTTTTTAAGAAAATAACACTTAAATTAAAATCGGGAACTAAAATTTATGAAGGAAAAATAACCTTACAGGATAACAAGCTTTTATTTCAGTATAATGGAAGGATTGACAAAATAGAAGTTTCATGGTTTGGAGCTAGACTGTCCAAAATTGCTCAGGAATATGAAGCAATTGATTTAATCTATGAAGAACGAGGGAGTACAATTTTTATAGATGCAGATAATAAAAATGTAAAAATGAAAACTAAAGCTACAGAAATAGCAGAAACTTGCAAAGAGCACAATGAAACTTCTCAAATCTCAAACAGAGATTATTATATAAAAGTCGGGGCAGCAAATGATCTTCTAAAAGCTATAGGAATACTAAGTGAAAATGGTAAAATTAAGAATGACATGATTAGAAAATATAATCAAATAGACCATTATATTGAGCTTGTTGATGATATACTAAAGTCCCTTTGTTCAAAATATGAAACTATAAATGTGGTTGATTGCGGCTGTGGTAAATCATATTTATCCTTTGTGTTGAACTATTATATAAAAGAAGTTTTAAAGAAAAATTGTAATTTTATTGGATTGGATATTTCCAAAACAGTAATTGATGCTTCAAAAAAAATTGCAGAACAGCTTGATTATAGAAATATGGAGTTTAAGGTTACAGATATTAGAAACTATACTGCAAATAAGGATATTCACCTGGCAATTAGCCTACATGCTTGTGATACAGCAACTGATGAAGCTATTGCACTAGCAGTAAAAAATAATGCTAAAGCAATAGTAATGGTTCCTTGTTGTCAAAAGGAACTATTAAATCAATACTCTTTTGATATGCTGAAGAATATTACAAAATATGGTGTGCTAAAAGCTAGGCTTGCTGATGTATTAACTGATGGAATTAGGTTAATACTATTAGAAGCAGTAGGTTATAAGACTTCTATTGTTGAATATGTATCACCATTGGAAACGCCAAAAAATCTGATGATTAGAGCTGAGAAAATTGGTGATTCAAATAAGAATGCTATTGATGAATATAGAAAATTAAAGCAGGAGTTAGGAATACATCCTACACTGGAAAAACTTATACTGCCAAATATGTAAAAAGTGTTTTATGTTGGTAAAAATGATTATGCATCATCACTTTTCACCTTAGCTCGATATTAACCTTGATGGCACAAATTTTGTTTTCTTGTTTTATTTGTTATAACGAGGCAAGAAAATGTCCGCCACTTCTATAAGTGGCGGGTACCGCTTTGGTTATCAGTCGGTGAGAATATCTCCCGCCTCGATGAAACGCCGCTGATGTAATAAAATTTTTCTACAATCGAAAAATTTCGTTTTGAAGCTAGGCGTTATAACTTTTACAAATCAGAAAAGAGAAATATTTGGGAAATAAAAGGGAAAATTGACACATGTTGAAAGATTGTGATATAATACACAAATAAGTTTGAAATATTTAGTAAAAAAGTCAATATAATTATTCATTGATTTTGAAAGCCAATCATTAAAAACATATTTTACTTAGGGAGTGAGACAATGACAAAAAAATCATATGATGAAAATGGTGTGCTATTATCAAAAAAGAAGTTGTACAGTGGTGATATTATAACAGTTACCTATACGGGTTTGCTGGTACAATCAGGTGCTAAGAGTGTTTTCTTGCATGTTGGTTATGGCGATAAATGGGAGAGTTCCTCTTTGATACCAATGAATTATGAAAATGGTGTTTTCACGACAGAGCTTGAGATTATTGAATGTAAGGAATTTGGTATTTGCTTTAAGGATGCAGTAGAAAACTGGGATAACAACTCTGGTGAAAACTATGTGTTCAGCGTTTCAAAAAAACCATTAAAAAAAGAAACCGTTAACAAAACGGAAAGTAATACTATAGAAAAGACAACAAAGACAAAAGCAAAAGTAAAAGCTAAAGCAATATAATTAAATTTAATAATATCAGAATATTCAAAAAATGCTGTCTTTAAACATATAACTAAAAAATGTGTACTTGTTTTTTCTTAAATGGTACAATGTTATTTAGTTTATTAGTGTTAAGTGACAGCCTTTTTTTGAAAAAATTTAGTGTTTTATATAGTAAATCAATTTTCACATATAAATAACATATTGGTATGGGAGATGATTAATCAATTATTTGTTTTCAATTAAACCAACTCATTTATGCGATTATTACTTTTTATATGATAAGTCTCCCACATACAATTTGCAACTATGAAAGTTAAATTAATAATAATCTATGCTATACTATATATATCAGATTTTGATGAAATATACTTAAAGGAGGCCTTGTGGTTCATGTGTATGATTTCATGGCTAAATAAATAAAACATGAACAGAATACGAACAAAATGTTAAAAAAAATAAATTTAATTCGAAGGTATAGGCAATTAAATACAGAGAAAGAAAAAAAGCAATTTATTTTAATGTGGATAACCATTATTACATGTATGTTTACCATTACATTTGTAGCTTACTACATGTTTTATAGTTCAAATAAATCACCTCAAATTCAACTAAATCAGTTTGATAAACTGGAACAAGAAAACATTAATCAAAAATTCAACTCATATATACATAATATCATTGATACTAATACTGAAACTGAAAAACAAAACTCCAATGAAAAACGTAAAGATGAAGCTTCAGAAAAAAACAAGGTTGAAATAAATAAGATTGATGAGTTAAATGAGAAGGACGATGCTAAAACAATATATATGGGAGCAAAAACCACACATGCTGCCATTACTTTTGATGATGGTTATAACAAAAAGTATGTGGAAAAGGTATTAGATATTCTAAAAAAGCAGAATGTAAAATCTACTTTTTTTATCATCGGGAAAGTACTTGATGATTATCCAGAGGTATGGAAAAGAGCAATAAATGAAGGTCATCAAATATGTAACCATACCCAATCTCATCAAATATTAACTAATATGTCAAGTGATGTTATTCAAGCCGAAATAATGGGATGGGAAGCAAGTGCTAGAAAAGTACTAGGTGAAGATTATCTTATTAAAATGAAAAAGGAATTTCCATATTTGAGGCTTCCAGGCGGTGGAGGAGCAAAGAGTAATAGAATATTGTCTGTTGCAAAGAGCAATGGTTACAAAGTAATAGGGTGGAATTTAGAAACCTTCAGCAGTGTAATTAATCCCTTAAAAGACAACAAAACTGTAAATGAAATATCTGATAGAATAGAACAGCATATCGTAAATAATTGTTCAGGGGGCTCTATTATTTTGCTACACTTTAATCAATACGATATGGGAAATATAGAACAAATTGTTAGTGGACTTAAAAATCGAGGGTTTGAGTTGCAAACAATTAGCATGATAGTCAAATAATATGTTGAAACCATAATTAATGTAGATTATAATTCTATTGTATGTTATAGTTTAGCCATTTAATATAGATTATTAACTCCGTCTATGGGTGTTCATATTTATCAAGGATTTGTTGCCGAAAGAATTGCAGGAAAGTAATTGCTAGATTATGAGAAAATAATAAGAATAGTTATTAAATAGAATGTTTGAAAATTTATTTTATGGAGGTTATTCAAATGAAGAGTGTTATTAGAGACATATCCCTAGCAGACAAGGGCAGACAAAAAATAGAATGGGTTAGAAAAAATATGCCTATTCTAAGAGGATTAGAAGAAGAATTTAAACAGACAATGCCATTTAGAGGAGTAAGAGTGGTAGTTTCTGTGCATTTAGAAGCAAAGACTGCCTATTTAGCAAAATTATTTGCAATTGGCGGTGGGGAGGTCTCTGTAACAGGTAGTAATCCCCTTTCAACACAGGACGATGTAGCAGCAGGTTTGGTAGCCGATGGATTGGATGTTTACGCTTGGTACAATTCTACAAAGGAAGAGTATGAGGAACATTTGAATTTAGCTCTTGGATATAAACCTAACATAATTATTGATGATGGTGGAGATTTGGTTAATTTACTGCACACCTCTAGAAAAGAGTTACTTCCTCACATAATGGGTGGATGTGAAGAAACAACTACAGGAGTACTAAGATTAAAGGCTATGGAGCAGGAAGGTATTCTCAAATTTCCTATGATAGCAGTGAATAACGCTCAGTGTAAGTATTTATTTGACAATAGATATGGTACAGGACAGTCGGTTTGGGATGGAATAAACAGAACTACCAATTTGATTGTAGCAGGAAAAAATGTTGTTGTTGCAGGCTATGGATGGTGCGGTAAAGGCATAGCAATGAGAGCAAAGGGATTTGGTGCAAATGTTATTGTTACTGAAATAGATTCTATAAAGGCGGCTGAAGCAATTATGGATGGTTTCAAGGTGATGGAAATGTCTGAAGCAGCTAAAGTTGGAGATTTCTTCATAACTGTAACTGGTTGCAGTGATGTTATTACAACTGAGCACTTTATGAATATGAAGGATGGTGCTATTTGCTGTAATGCGGGACATTTTGATGTTGAAGTGTCAGTTAAACAGCTTGAAGAGATTGCTGTTGAAAAGCAGGAACAAAGACACAATATCATGGGCTACAAATTGGAAAATGGAAATTGGATAAACATTTTAGCAGAAGGCAGACTAGTAAATCTAGCTGCAGGAGATGGACATCCTGCCGAGATTATGGATATGAGCTTTGCATTACAAGCTCTTAGTGCACGATATATGCTTAACAATTTTAGTAAGCTAGGAAATAAAGTAATTGATGTTCCAGTTGAATTGGATGCAGCTGTTGCTGAAATCAAGTTGAATTCATGGGGAGTAAAGATTGACAAGCTGTCAGAGGAGCAGAAAAAGTATTTAAACAGCTGGACAGTATAATGCCCCATCTTTACAGGTTCATGGAGGATAGAATGGTCATTTTGGATTTATTGATAAAGAATGTTAATATTATCACTCTGGATGATACAAACAGGGTGATAAAAAATGGTTATATAGGGATAAAAGATGGAAAGATTAGCCTAGTAGCTGATAGTTTACCAAATGATATTAATTTCAACGATGAGATGGATGGAAAGGGCAAGATTGCTATGCCAGGGCTTTTTAATGGACATAGTCATAGTGCTATGACCTTAATGAGAAATTATGCAGATGATATGGCTTTGGAAACTTGGCTTTTTGACAATATATTTCCAGTTGAGGCAAAACTAAATGAGGAATATGTTTTTTGGGGAACTATGCTGGGAATTACTGAAATGCTAAAGTCTGGAGTAGTTGCATTTGCAGACATGTATATGTTTATGGAGGAAGTTGCACGAGCTGTTACCGAGACAGGTATTAAAGCAAATATTTGTAAAAGTCCTATACAGTTTTTTGAGGATGGAGAACTAAAGAGGTTGGACAAGAGCCAAGGCACTATAGATTATTACAATAAATATCACAACACCGCTGATGGCAGGATAAAGGTTTTTGTTGAAATACATTCAACATACATGTTCAATGAAAAAACTTTGACAAATGCTGCAGCACTTGCAAAGCAATTAAATACAGGTATTCATATACACCTTTTAGAAACTACTGCTGAGGTTGAATCTAGTAAAAGAGATTATGGTATGACATCTGTGGAAATATGCAAAAAAACAGGTGTGCTAGATGTTCCAGTTCTGGCTGCTCACTGTGTTCACATGACTGATAGTGATTTAGAGATAATGAAAGCCATGGGAGCTAGTATATGCCATAATCCTACAAGCAATCTTAAGCTTGGAAGTGGCATTGCGAGAGTTCCTAAAATGCTGGAAATGGGACTAAATGTGTGTTTAGGAACTGATGGCGCTGCCAGCAATAACAATCTTAATATGTTTGAAGAAATGAATCTTGCAGCACTTATACATAAAGGCGTTGCAATGAATCCGCAGCTGATGAATGCAAGGGATGTGCTAAAAATGGGTACCTGCAACGGTGCAAGGGCACTTGGCTTTGAAGACTCAGGTTTAATCAAAGAAGGGATGAAAGGTGACATTATATTAATAGACACTGATAAACCACATTTCTATCCTAAAAATAATGATATATCTGCTATTGTTTATTCAGCCCAAGCTTCAGATGTTGATACTGTTATTGTTGATGGAAAAATTATAATGCAGAATAGAATATTTAAGAGTATTGATGAAGAAAAAATAAAATTTGAGGTAGATAGGCTGTCTAGGAAATTATTGGAATAATTGAAGAGTAGTATTCTATTATTAATATCTCATGTCTACTATTGGAATATAATATATAAAACAATAATATTGCAAACCTCTGCTATGCAGAGGTTTGTGTCGTTTTACGGGGTATTCCACTTTCTATCAAGCTTACTTCCATTTAACTGTTACCGCCAACAACACAAATATTAGCTAGCTCTATGGTATTATTTACATAAAGGAATTATGTAGAGTTTGTCTAATTATTATTAATAGACTTTTTATGTAGAAAAGTTGAGTAATTGACTTTTTGAACAAAAATAAAATTTGGGGGTAAATTCATGTCTGTTAGTATAAGTTTATGGTCAAATTTGCAAGGAGAAATTCAAAACTTTTTATCTAGTTATTATCAAAAGGACTTTATTAATAATGAGCAGGTCAACAGTTGGACAAGTGATTTTTCCAATCCTTTAGAGTCAATTGATATAATAAGTGCATTAATGGATAATTTTCATAAATACAAGGTTACTATGTATATACATATGGAGAACGGTTATTTGCATAAAATAACAGATGAAAATTATAATGATGTCATAAAAGGGCTTTTGGAGCTATACTATTTGCCTATATAAATCAATAGTCCATCACAGGGAAGACTTCAATGCGTGGGATATAAAATTTTAGACAAATGAATTCCTATATTCGGGGAGTTTTATTAAGAAGTGCTGATAATTAAAGTGTTTTGTCGAAGGGGGAAGTAGTTTCCCCTATAGCAGTCAGTTAGGACACCTTTCAAAGGATAAAGTTTGCAATTAATTAATGAATGTTTGGGGTAGCTAATAACCTCTACTGCTCTATTTTGTAACAACAATATACTGAAATTATCATCGGAGAACCTAAGTTTTGTGGAGGTACGATTCCTTTTACTGCTTAGGTCGAATTTCTTCCTAGCTAGCTTTAACAAGCAAATTTCCTTTTTATAGGTATATTTTACATTTGTTTTTTTGACTAAAGCAAGTGGAAGTAACTGTGAAAATATACAATATTGACACGAGGTATACACAACTTTTAGTGCTGAAGGTTAGTGCTACAATTGGCTTAAAATTAAAACTATCTTTTGATAGCATCGGATATTTAGCCGATAGTAATTGACTTTATGAATAGTTGTATTCATATTTTATTTTGTTATGGTATAATATCTGTTGAGAGCTTAACTCCTAATTATTATATAGGGCATAACATTTTTTAACTAATAGAAGCATCTTAGTACATATAATATTTAAAATATAAATCATTTGGGATAATATTATCAGTAGATATACATAGTGCTTATTAGGAGGTACTTTTAATTATATTATTTAGTCGATTTGGGGCTAATGGAGGTTAAAGCATGGACGAAAAAAACAATATTCAAGAGGAAAGCTTAACACAGGATAATAACATAAATTCTGTTGAGCCGCAGTCGTTTTCAAACGAACACGTTCTTGAAGCTGAAGCAGATAATTCTAGTAATGTAGAAGCAGATTTAAATGGAAATAAAACAAATCAAGAGGCTACAATAAATTCTAGTAATACAGACGCTAAAGAGAATTATTTTGATGGCAATTATATATCAAACCAACAAGCTGCTTTTAATACAAATAACGCTACCAATAGTGATATTGAAAGAAGAAATGCAACTAATCCACAAGCATATAGTGCAAGAGGAAATCAAGTTCAAAATTTTCAAGTAAGCACTTTAGAAAGACAGATGCTATTAAATTACAACAATCCTTTAAATATAACTAGTTTAAGCAATTGGACAAAGGTTATGCTCACTGCTTTGGTGGTATTGATTCCAGGAATGGGGCAAATTGTTGGTTTGATTTTTGGACTTGTTTTTATTGCCAATGATAGAGATGCAGACAGAAGATCTTATGGTGCGGCTTTGATTACAGTTTCAGTAATAGCATTTATTATTTCAGCTATTTTCTGGTTTATGTTTGCGTTGTCCTTCGGACCAGAATTATACTATTATTAAATCAACTTTCGACTCATGGGGGTTTTTCAAATTCTAAAAAATGAAGTAAGAAAGAAGTATATTGCTATCAGAAACAGACTCAAGAAACATGAAGTAATTGATCTCTCTGAAGCTCTTGTGCAAAGATTAAATAATCTAGAGCAGATTATTAGTGCCAAGAGTATTATGTGCTATGTAAGCTTTGGCAATGAAGTTCATACCCATATATTAATAAAAAAGTGGCTTTCTGAGGGCAAGCAAGTAAGTGTGCCATGTGTTGCTAATAGTACAAAAGAAGCTAAGTGTATGTATGCTGTGAAAATAAATAGCTTTGATGAACTTAAAGTAACTGGAAAATATGGAATACTAGAGCCGCCGCTGCGAGATAGCAATATTATAACTCCTGCAATGCTTGATGCTGTTATTGTTCCTGGCAGTGCCTTTGACATTAATAAAAATAGAATGGGCTATGGTGCAGGCTATTATGATAGATTTTTGAGTAAGGTGTCAAACAAATGCTATAAAATTGGCATATGTTATGACTTTCAAGTTTTGGATGATATACCTTGTGAAGAGTATGATGTACCGCTGGATTTATTGGTAACAGAGAAAAGGATAGTTGGTTAGAGAATTTTAGCTTAATAAATTACTCAAACTGACAGTTATATTTCTGTCCTCTGATAATTTTGATTGGAAAATGTTATCACGTTTTTGAAGAGCTTGTACTATTTCTTAATTGATGCTTTATTTACTTTTATTATAGGTTCTACTATATCTTTTAAATTTGAACTCATCTTTATGTTTCTCCCACTTCTAGTTAATATAATTTAGAATTATCGAGAATATACAAATCTGTAGCAATTATACCAAATAATAGTACTTATATCTACAAAATTAAATAATAGAATCACACTTACTTATGGTGAAGAAAAAATTTTGACATTGGTGTGGGCATTTTGTTGTTATGCATACCTTGAAAGTTACTTTATATATAGACAAGCTTTCAAGGAGTGACGTAAATGAAAACAAAGGCAGCACTGCAAAAAAAGCCTCAACAGCCTGTAAGCACTGCAAAAAAGGACACACAAAAGCAACCAGATACCATAAAAAATGAAAAAAAGCCTAATGTGAGAACAACAGATTATAAAAAAGTTGAGGAAATATTTCTTACAGATCCTGATTCTTTAACTCATGAGGAGTTTCTGTTTTTTCAGAGTGCTGTTGGATATCGCCGTGCAATGCAGCTATTGAACGAAGGTAAACGACGTAAACAGTTGAGAAAAATGGACGGTACAGGGAAAAAAGTTAATAATATTCAGCAAAATAAAGAGCAGGAGAAAACTGATTCTAAACAACAACAGAAGGTTATTCAAAAACAAAAAGTATCACAAGTCAATCAAAAAAGTGATAATAGACCTATTCAGAAGAAGGTATCGGCAAACAATACATCATCCTCCACGAGTTTGCCTAATAATTTGAGGTCTGGGCTTGAAAACCTATCTAGGATTGACCTATCAGATGTAAGTGTACATAAGAATTCCGATAAGCCACATCAAGTGGGCGCGTTGGCATATACGCAGGGAAAAGATATTCATATTGCTCCTGGTCAGGAAAAGCACCTTCCTCATGAAGGCTGGCACGCTGTGCAGCAAAAGCAGGGAAGAGTAGCCCCTACAATGCAGATGAAATCAGGTTCTCCTGTAAATGATGATGCTGGACTGGAAAAAGAAGCAGATGTTATGGGGAGTAAGGCTGTTAAAGAAGGTTCAAAGAGTAGTATAATAAAACATAATAAGCCATCTTACTTAAAATCACTATATCATAGTGTCATACAGAGAGTAAAAGGTGGTTCTCCTAAAAAAGATTCTAATAAGAAAGGAAAGTCAGTAGAAAAGAGTACAGGAAAAGTCATTCTTTACGCACCAAATACTGGTGCAAAAGCAGAAATAGCTGCTAGTGATATTACAACTATCAATAATTTAAGATATCAGGGTTATTCCGAAACTCCTCCTCAGAAAGGAAAGCCATTAGAAAAGAGTACGGATAAAATTATTCTTTACTCTCCAGATTCTGGTGGAAAGGTAGAAATAGAAGCTAGTGATAAGAAAAACATAAAAGATTATAAAAGTAAGGGTTATTCTGAAACTCCTCCTAAGAAGATGAATATTATTCTATATTCTCCAGATGCTGGTGGAAAGGTAGTAATAGAAGCTAGTGATACGAAAAAAATAAAAGATTATAAAAGTAAGGGTTATTCTGAGATTCCCCCTAAGAGGACGAAGTATTTTCTTAACTATAAAGAATTGAATAGTGATTATTGGAATCGAACAGATGGATATTTTGATGGGTTATGGTGGCAGGATGAGAACAAATTAAAAGAAGCTGCAGAAGTTATGAGAAGTGAAATCAGAAAAACTGGTCCATATAAACTTAACACCAATTTAGGGTTTAGAAGCTTGTCAGATGATCCCTATGAGATTAATAAGAGAATGTTTGCTATACAGGCACTATCCAATGCATTAAGAACAGGTTATTATGATGATTGTACTTTAAGGGAACTTGAAAATCATATGACATTATATGGTATGAATTTTTCGGATCATACTCTGGATGAGAAAAAGCTAGATGTTATTATTAAAAGATATGGGGAAATTATAGGTAAAAAGTCAGGCTACTGGCTTGAAGGGGGAGGGGGAGATGTAATTGATGGATTAATGGTGTTTACTGGAGGAATTTTTGGTAGAAGTATAGCTAGTACCAAAAGTGTTACCAATAGTGGTGCCAAAAGTAATGCCAAAAGTAATGCCAAAAGTAATGCTAAAAGTAATAGCAAATATAATGCCATAAGTGATAGCAAACAGACTACTGAGGGAACGAGTAATGCTAGTAAGTCTTTACTGCAAGTAGGGACTAAAGCCGATGCATTAAAATCAATCGAAAGTCTTCCTACAGAAGTTCAAAGTAGTGTAAAGAGTTTCTTTAAAGGCGGTTCAAATGCTTATACAGACTTTACTGTTGAACAAGCGGCAAATGGCAATTATATGGTCAAGATGACTAAGCCAGGTAATGTACCCGGTTCGAAGGCAGTCTACTATAAAGAAATAGGTGCAGATGGTTCAACAATAAAAGTATACAAGGATACTTTTGACCCGGCAGGTAATCTAGTTCATACAAAAGATAAATAATGAAAGTTTTTACAGGAAGGAGGCTATTGCTTATGACTGAATTGAATGATGTTCTTGAAAAATATAAAAACTTTGAAATCTCAAAAGGTGAATTATTAAAACTTGTTAATAAGGATTTAATGACATTAAAAGTTCAAAAGCCTGTTGAGATATGTACGAATGATGTAATAGCACTTTTAGAAAATTATAAACATGGTAAAATAACTAATCAGGATTTACTTGATTGGGTTAACACGATTTGGTTCACGGATTTATATGAGTATTGTGATTCACAGAGTGATAGTATAGCAAGCGTAATGAACGAACTGGAAGAAGTTGATGAAGATATTGAGAAAATATCATCTTCCAGTATAGAAAAGTATATTGAGGCGTTGAAAAAGAATATTGAAATATAAATCGCTAATACTTTTAGAGGTCACACAGTTTCGGCTGATGTGACCTTTTTCTACTTATGCGAGTAGACATAAAACATATGAATTGTAACACCTTTAGAAAAACGGCATACACGGATTCAATTAAGGGCTAGGCAACTGCATTGGAGCATTCAGCGTACATATCTAACTACATCCACATTTAATTCTATGGACAAATTTTAATATTCAAACATAGTGAATATAATTAGATAGGACTTTATATTCTCAATATTTATATTGAGCAATGGAAAGAGGTCTAGCTAATGGCAAAAACAAAGTCACATAAGATCCAGAATATCTATAAAGGAAAAATAAGCGTAAAGGATTTGCTTTATAAAATAATAGCTCTTAAGATATAACGAGGCAAGAAAATGTCCCCCACTTCTATAGGTGGCGGGTACCGCTTTGGTTTTCAGGCGGTGAGGATATCTCCCGCCTCGATGAAACGCCGCTGATGTGATGAAATTTTTCTACAATCGAAAAATTTTATTTTGAATCTATGCGTTATAAAAAAGCAAAAAGGCTTTGGAATAAAAAATACTGTTACCCATTAAAGCTAAATATACAATACATTTTGAAGACTTCGGTGGAAAAGTCGACCTCAAAAAATTAAGTATTCTGTTAATTTAACAGCAATAATTATCGGAACCAATAAGGAGGTAGCAGTTTGTATGTTAGGGTTTAATAAACCTGATATTAATTATCATATCGGAGTATATGTGAGACAGAGCAGGGACGAAAATGATGAAAATTTAGAGACAATTGAAACCCAAAAAAGGCTACTAATAGATTTTGTTGCAAAAAATAAATTAGGAACTATTTATAAAACATATGTGGATGATAATGTTTCTGGTGCAGGCTTTGAAAGGCAGGCACTTGATGAGCTTAAAAAGGACGTATTAGCCTGCAATATTAATCTAATTGTTTTAAAGGATTTATCAAGATTGGGAAGGAACAATGCTAAAACTCTGTTGTTCTTGGATTTTTTAGAGGAGTATGGAGTGCGGGTTATAACTTCAGATGGAAGGTATGATAGCATTAAGGATAATGAAACTGTGGGGATTGAGACATGGTTTAATGAGCGCTACATTCGAGATATCTCTAAAAAAATAAGAGCAAATCTCAGATTTAAGATTGAGCAAGGGGAATACATAGGGAATGCACCATATGGCTACGTTAAGTCAATAAATGAGAAAAACAAGCTTGTTGTTGATACTAGAACAGCCCCTGTTGTTAAAGAAATATTCAGTTTATATAAAAAAGGTCACGGCTATGCGGCAATTGCCAATATTCTAAATGAAAAAGGATATCCCTCGCCATCCTCAAAAAATTCAGATATTCCGATAACGCCATGGAATCAAGTGTCTGTACAGCGAATTTTGTGCAATCGTGTATATATCGGAGATACAGTACAGGGTGTAAGTGAAAAAATAAGCTTCAAAAATAAGAAAACTAGACGGCTTCCCTTTGAAAAATGGATAATTACAACCAATACACATGAGCCTATTATTAATAATATCGACTTTGAAGAGGTTCAGAAAATTAGGGCGAAAAAGCGTTCAAATCAGGGCTATAACAGAAATACAACACATTTTTTGAGTAATTTAATGTTCTGTGGTAAATGCGGTAAAGCAATGTATGTCAGAGTGCGCAAAGACAAACCAGCTGGCTATATATGCAGTTCTTATGCAAAAAATGGGTGTAAGAGTTGTTCTAGTCATTATGTTTCTGAACAGACAATAATTGATGTAATTACAAAGGAATTACTCGAAATGCTGACTAACAGAACTCTTATTGATAGCTTTTGCTTGAACTGTGAGGATTTTAATGAACAGGAGCAGCAAACTAAGGAAAAGCTACAAAAGGTTGAGCAGCAAATAGTTATAAAGCAAAAGCAACAGGATGTGCTATACAGCGATAGGCTTGAAGGAAAAATATCCGAGCAGCTTTTTGCAAGAATGAATCCAGTGCTAGAAGCCCGACTCAGTATGCTTAATCAGGAACTGGAAAAGCTGAGAGCCGAAAAGAATAAACAAATTGACAAGCTACAGGTTATTGATAATTTTATAAATAAAATTAAAACTCAAGGAATTAATAAAAACATAATTGATTTAATGGTTAATAGAATTATGGTATATGACAGCAACGACAGCATTGAAGCAATTGGAGCAGCAGTTAACGATGAGGGAGGTAATGGGTTAATAGTTATTGAGTATAATTTTAATAATTGGAGGGAGTTGTAGCAGTGAGCTAATATCATCTAATAACTGGCTAAGAAGCAGAATATTAGCATAAAAATAAATATATAATATGCAATATTGGAAAAAATGATTTTTCAAAAAGATATATAAATCTAGTTGTATCATAAAAGGATATAAAAGATAGTTTCTGAAATTATATGAATTACTGTATATAATTCAGCGACTATCTTTTTTTGCTGGCATAACTATATAAAATAAGTAAAAAAATTGAATTTTTTGAAGGGGAGCAGTTATTGATTAAGAAGTTAATATAACTCTACTTTAAAGAAACGATTATTTGCAGAATATTATATTTATGGTACTATCAATATATAATGATTTTAATATAGAATTATAGGAGGTATTCAATGATTTGGGCTGACATTAGAAAGCTTTATCCTGAGCAATGGGTACTTATTGAAGCAATAGATGCAAGGACAGAAGGAGATAAAAGAATCGTAGAACAAATGGATGTAATCGGCAGTTTTGCAGATGACGGTGACAGTGCTTTTCAGAGATATACTGAATTACACAAGCTTCATAAGGAACGTGAATATTATATTTACCATACTTCCAACGCTGTCCTAAATATTGGAGTAAAAAAGTGGCTGGGGGTGCGGTTATAATGATTAGCTTGAATTTAAGGGATGGATTAATATATGTAGATGCAACTTTAGCTCATGGAAACAACAGTGTGACAATCAAGAATGCTTTGGTTGATACGGGTTCATCCTCAACAGTAATTTCAAGGGATATTGCACATACATTAGGATTGAAGCCCGAGCCTACAGACATTATAAACTCTGTTCAAGGTATAGGCGGTTCAGAAACGGTTATTGAAAAGAAAATTGATGCCATAGAAATAGACAATGTAGCAGCTGCAAATTTCAATATACAAATTGGAGCTATGAATTATGGTATAGAAATAGATGCCATTATTGGTCTTGACCTATTAACAGCGTGTAGGACAGTAATGGATTTGAACGATTATATATTGTCTGCAAATAAAGGGTAGAAAACATTAATTGGTTTATTAATTTGACCAATAATGAAATATATGTGGTTCATATTTTCCGTATACTTCTGTACTCAGAACATGCATTCTTAAAGAGTACTGAAAAGGTATAAAAAGTGTAAATAAGTATATTTAGATATGTCTATGGTATTGGGTATCTTGAATATAGAAAATAAAAAATGTGTACAATGTGGTAAAATATTTACAATAACGGATTCTGAAAAGAGATTTTTTGAAAGTAAAAATCTTTCTTTTCCTAAAAGATGTAAGGACTGCAGGGAAAAGAATAATCCACGTAAAGTAAAAGCAAGTAATGAACAGGTAACACATAGAAAAGAGAAAACTGTTGAAATAAAAAAAGGATATTTGATTGTTGCAATCCTTATAATTGTATTTAGTGCATTTTATTTAAACAGTGAAATTAATTATAAAGGCAATCATATTGAGCAGAAAGCCAATGTTTCAGACAATTACTCTTTTAGAAGTGAAAGCCTACTGCAGGAGCATTTTAGTAAGCATGGAGACGAATTTGGGTTAACAAGTGCTTCTCAGTATGAAAGCAGAGCAAATGATGTTATTAAATCACCTGATGCATTACATAAAATAGAGGCAGAGGATGGAGATAGCATTTACTATATTCAGGCAACAAATGAATTAGTAATTATCTCAACAGATGGGTATATCCGAACATATTTTAAACCAGAAGATGGAAGGGCTTATTATAATAAACAATAAAAGACAAGGCTAGCACTCTCTCATGTGACTAGTTTATTATCCATAAAAAACATATTTCAGTATTTTTCTTAGATGTATTTTTAAAAAACCATTGATATATTCTTAGAACACAGTAGAATGAACTTTATCTAAGATTACAGTTATTATTTGCAGTACTATTATCGGTATTGGAATAATTTCAATGATAGTTATTACAATTATTGATATGAGCCGTTTGTTGAGATAGTTTGAACATTCTAGATATATAAATAATGATTCAATTCCCATTTATTCATAAACTGCCTGATTTGCTGTGAAGGGTTAAAATGACAGCTCAAGTATAATTGTTTGAAAAAGTGAACTAAAATTTGTCATGCAAAAATATAATAAAAATAATAGTAGATAGGAATTCAAATGTGATATAATTTTGCATGAGGGGCGTGAAGTAATGGAACAAATGATTTATGAATTTATGGAAAAAATGTATTCTGATTTAATGAATGAAATTTCATCAGTAAAGAAGGAGCTTGAATCATTAAAACAAGATGTTGAATCAGTAAAACAAGATGTTACATCAGTAAATCAGGAAGTATCATCAGTAAAACAGGATGTTAAAACAATAGGAAATCAAGTCATTAGATTGGAAAATGATTTAAAGCCAAAAATTGAGGCAGGACTTGATGGATATAGGCTTGTTATTGAGAGGCTAAATACGCTGGAAAATAAAGTTGATAATATTAATACAAAGGTTGAAAAGCAAGAAGTGGAAATAAAGGTTATAAAGGGCGGAAGATAGAAAGACTCTCAAAGCTTTTTAAACATAATTCGTAGATACTAAATTACATGTTAATTCAATTAGGGCAGCTTAGGAATAGGCTGTTTTTTGTTGAATAACGATAGAAAATATTAGTGTCGAAAAATTATTGATTCAATTGACATGTAAATAGCTACATAATATACTTAAACTGTAATTTTAGATTTTTGGTTTTTTATATGTACTAATCCGTATTTATCCTTATTTTGGAGGGGATTTTATGCAAAGACTACATATACCTAATTACGCAAATGACAGCTATTATTATAAAACTATAGACTGCCTAGATACTCCTATAGCTATAGCTTCAGGATATTATGAATATGAAAACTATTTTTATTTTTCTGCTTTTTATTCATTACGTCTAATATGGGAGACTAATGTTGATAGATTTCAATCAATAAACTTAAGACTAAACAAATTCGGTTTAGAATTAGTGACAGTAAATATTACCAATAGAGAAACATTACTTAGTACAATAAAATCTGTATTAGATGAGAAATATCCTATAGTTGTATATTTTGATTATTTTAGTATGTTTTATTGCGATTTCTACTATAAAAGGTATCATGGATCTCATGGAATTATTATTAATGGCTATAATGAAGAAAATTCAACTATTACAATAATGGATTGCTCACATGTTGGTTTTGATAATCCTTTTTATAATCTAACACTGAAAGAAGATATTTTCTTAGACTTATGGGAAGAAGCAAATACATACTTCAATGAAAGACTCCCCAATTTTGCTAATAAATTGTTCTATATTAAACCCCAAAATACAAAAAAGATTATTTTTAGTGATTTCAAATTTTTAAAAGATGTAGTGGAAAATAACTATATTATCGAAAATGATAACTTGATTAGAAATGTAATTAATAATAAAAACTTTAATATTTCAGTTTCTGAGTTTTATAAAAGAGACTATGTTGACTCTACAAAGAACATTTTCAAAATACTTGATAGGGTATATGAACAATTAGTTAATGAAAATATAACCGTAAAAAACTATGAGGATTTTAAGCAGAAATACGTATATAGAAGGTCAATAGTGTTTTCTAGTTTTCTGAGAAATTCTATTAGTAAAAAGGTTGATGAGAAAGCCATACCTAAATATACTCAAGAAATACAAGCCCTAAATAACGATTTTCGTATGTTAATTAATGAGTTGTACCTACAATATTGCACCAAAATGTCTAATGATACTTTAATGCAGTTCGAGGATTATAAGGAGCTTATAAACTATACGTCCGATGCTTTAGTTACTGCAAGCAGTGAGTTAGCGGCATATGATATATCCTTTAAAGCAGAAAGAGTAATTAACGGTAAATATAATGGTTTTGATACTGATATGTGGATTTCAAATGATATGAAGAATCCACACTGGTTAATGCTAGACTTTAAGAAAGAGATAGCTGTTTCTAAGTTTGTTGTTATCCATGATTCCCGTTCTCCAGATTTATACTTGATTGATTATAGTATTCAAGGTAGTAATAATATAAATGATTGGGTAAACCTAATAGAAATAGAAGGAAATAATAAAGAGCAAACTACAAATTATTTAGAGGGACAAAAATATAGGTACTATCGTATTTATATTACTAAGCCATCAAAAATAGATAATATGGCTAGAATATTTGGTATAGAATGCTGGGGATATGAGTAGAGTAATCAATCTGCGTAAATCAGTAACCCACATACAATTTTGTAGGGTGTATTAGGTTTTACAAAAAAAGCAGGCTTAATGAAAGAGTCTTTCAGTTCCAGTTTGTGTGACTGAATGGAAAAAGGCTGCTTTTTTCATGCCGATAAACAATAAATAAGTACAATAATTGAAGGGAATTCATGATAGTGTGTGAAATTAGAATAGCTAGCGATATTTTGATTGCTGAATTGTCCCAAAACTATAATAAAACAATAGCAATATTATTTCGTATAAAATTACTATAAAAACTATTTTGGAGATATTATGTCAAAGCATATAAAAAGCGTTGTTTGGAGTATATTTTTTCTAATTACATACTTGGTTTTACAATTAATTGCCACTAAAACAATAGGGGAAGGAATACTCCATTATACACCTGACTATTCAAATCCAGAAACATGGGCAAAATTTGTATTTTATGAACAGATAAATACAAATCTAACAAAGGTGATTCCAATAATAATATCAATGCTGATATATTATATTCTGTATAAATGGATTTTAAAATCAAAGATAACAGCAAATTACGGGTTTTCAAAAGCTGGAGCAAGAAATATTTTTATAGGTATACTTATCGGATTTACAGTGTCTCTACTAGGTTTATTAATATTATGCAATCAAGTATGGTATGAATTGATATATAGAAAAGGATTTTTAAATCTGTCTAATATCTTTAATAATCAGGATGTATTAATTATAATCCGAAATACGCTTTTGATTAATTTATTCTCAATAATAATTATGGCAGTAATAGTTCCTTTTTTTGAGGAAATTTTATTTAGAGGACTTGTTTATAATAAACTTAGAGCTACACTACCGCTGTGGGTAACTATTATTTTGCAAGCATTATTATTTGGAATGGTACAAGGTAATGTGCTTAGCGGATTATATGCGTTAATTATTGGCATACTACTAGGCATTACATATATGATTACAAAATCAATATGGGTGCCAGTAATAATTCGTGTGATTTTTAATATTTTCATTATGGCAATTATGGAGTTTGACAAAATGAGTTTGCTACTTGAACATTCAACATTTAATACGACAGAAGTTATTGATACATTTGTGTACAACAGTCTTGGTGGTAATAAACCAGATATAAATGGAATGCCTATAATGGCAAATATTATAATAGGAACAATAATATTATTAGGATTAGTGACTCAGATAATATGGCTTTGGAGGTCTAACAGTAGACATAAAAATAAAACACAAATAGAAGGCACTTTTTCTTGTGACTAGACTAACTTATACATCATTAATTCAACACATTTATCTTTTAGAGTTGCAAGCTAAACCGATATTTTTAGGAGAAATAGCTATGAATGAGTTCACATATTGCAAAATTGAAATTTTTATTCCAGAAAGCCACTTGACCATATTGCAAGATGTTCTAAGAAGCGTGGATGCAGGGCATATTGGAAACTATGATAGCTGCTTGTCCTACAGTAAGGTTATAGGCTGTTGGAGACCGCTTTCGGGTAGCAGCCCCTATATGGGTGAGGCAAATGCACTCAGCTCAGAACCTGAGTTAAAAGTAGAGGTTACATGCCTGCGTGAGAATATTGATGTTACAGTAGATGCCATAAAGAAAATTCATCCCTATGAGGTTCCAGTTATAAATGTTATTCCGTTATATAGGACGAGTTTTTAGTGTGATGGGGTTTGAGGGATATTAAAGAGATTAACTAATAGCAACAAAAAAATGGTATCTGTAAAAGATATCTTTTTTTGTTGGCTTATCTATAGAAAATAAGTAAATAAATTCAATATTATAAAGGAAAATGGGAGCTGATTGTAGAATTAAAAGGGTTAGGTGGAAGGTTGGCAGAGAACAGAGACAGAGAGGTGCTTATATGGAAGCTAAGGAAAGAAAAATAAATGAAATACTTACAGAAAATAGACTTTATGAAATTCCAGCATATCAGAGACCATATTCATGGGATGAAGAGCATTCATTAGAATTAATTCAAGATATATACAATGCATTTAAACGAAATGATACAGAATATTTTATTGGTTCAATAATTACAATTGAAAAAGAGAAAAATAGAACATATGATGTAGTGGATGGACAGCAAAGGCTAACTACTTTAAACTTAATATTTGCAGTCTTAAAGCAGATGATATCAAATAAGTCTAGCGTTGAAGATATTCAAAAAAGGCTAATGCCACTTAATCCACATACAGATGAGCCTGAAAAACCTAGACTTACAGTAAGAATGCAAGATCAGAATTTTTTTCTAAACCATATAATTCTAGGAGAAAAGGTTAAAGAATATCAAGAAATTTCTGAAACGCAGGAAAGATTACGTACAAATTCTAATGAAATTAAAAATTTCTTGAAATCTATTGAAGAGTCAGAAAATGGTCTAAGAAGGTTGGTAAATTACATTTTAGAACATGTGTATGTAGTTTTTGTTATAACAGATAGTCTTACTTCGGCATACAGACTCTTTAATGTTTTAAACGCAAGAGGATTGTCTTTATCCAACGGTGATTTATTAAAAAATAAGTTGTTTGAGTATGCAGAGAAAAAAGAACAAGAAAGAAAACAAATAGAGAATTCGTGGAA
Organism: Bacillota bacterium; assembly: GCA_023398105.1. GTDB lineage: Bacteria > Bacillota > Clostridia > Acetivibrionales > DSM-1351 > Ruminiclostridium. Next base: position 46,407 of record JAEWST010000157.1, read on the forward strand.
TGAATTAGAACAAATTGTGGGTATAAAAAATCTTGACATATTTCTTGGACACTTAAGGACAGCAATTAAAGGTAATAAGGCAAAAGAAACATTATATAAAGAATTTTATGAGATTATTGATGAAAATTATAAAGAGTTTCCTTCAAAATTTGCAAAACTATTAGTAGATTCTGCTAATAATTATGTAAAAATAATAGAAAAGGATTTTGAAGATTGCAAGACAGATATTTATTTACAATCCTTAGAAAATGTTTCACATGATGAATGGATACCCCCAATATTGGCATTTCTCAACAAACCTGTAAAAAATATGGAACTCTATGATTTTATTGGACTAATTGATAGAATAACTTATCAAAATTGGATAAGAAGATTAGGTAAAACTAAAAGGAATACAGTATATTATAGGTTAATAAATCAAATAAACAATAGTGAAACTACTGATATAATTAGACATACAGTTGTGGAGTTTGCTAATAATGAAGAATTCAAGAGTCATTTAGAGAGTGATTTTTACAATAATACTTATTGTAAAGCAGTTCTTTTTAGAATAGAAAGAGAATTGCAAGACGATAGTGTTTCAAAGGATTTTAACGGTAGAATTACAATAGAACATGTATTACCTCAATATCTTCAAGATGAATACTGGACAATACGATTTACAAAAGAAAAGCATAGAGAATTGTTAAATAGAATTGGAAATTTAACATTATTAAGTGCAAGTAAAAATTCATCTGCAAAAGCATTTTCTTTTGATAAAAAAAAGGAGATTTATATTCAATTGAATAAAAAAGTATCTTTTGATTTAACCAAAGAAATATGTGAAGAAATAGAATGGACAGAAGAAATAATAAGACAGAGGCAGAAGAGATTGATAGAATGTATTATGAATATATGGGAAATAAATTGATTTCTACTTAAGTATATTTGTTTATAGTAAATAATGGAAATAAAGATAAGGTTATAGAAATATATTTAAAGAAAATATAAATATTTATATTATTGATAAGAACCACTATTGTAAGATATATTTAAATTTATCAGGGGATGATCTACTAATGAAAACAATACTCAATAAATATAAAGATAGACTTATAAATCTTAGCAGTAGAAATAGAAGTCTAGTACTTAAAAAAATACACAAAAAAAGAGCATTTGATTTAACTGGTTTGAATACATTAAATGAAAAACTAGATGAACATATTGTGCCATATATATGTAAGCGAGAAGTGGATAGGTTTTTATTATTAGAAGATCCTTATGAAATAAGAATACAAGAAATAGGCAAATTGGATGAAGAAATCAAATCTGTAAAGGAAAAGCTTGTAAATCAACTAAATATAGATGACAAGCAGCTATTGGAACAAAAAAAGCTGGAAATTGATAATAAAATTCAAGAGAAATATGAGTTGGAGTTAAAAAAGATAGATAAGAAATTTGATAAGATAATAGACTTTTCAAATAGTCTTATTTATTTACAAAGAGAGATAAGTGCTACCGAAAAGGAGACAGGTCTATATGAGCTGTTTGTTGGATATCCTTTCTCAGAAGGAAGATTTCATGATAATTCTTTTGTAAAAGCTCCCTTATTACTATTCCCTGTAAGGATTATTAAAGATCATAATAAATGGTATCTTGAAAATATTCTGGATCAGGATATACTTATCAACAAAGTTTTTGTGCTGGGTTATGCAAAATATAATGAAGTAAAAGTTAATAATTTTGACACAGAATTTTCATCTCTTGAGCAGTTTGGGGATAATCTCACAGAAAGTATTTTAAGCTACTTTGATGAAAATAAAATAAAAATACAGGATACTGGAATCAGACATATAGAAAAATTCATAGACTATACTAACCAAAGCCTACCCAATTATAAAATAGGTGAAATAGTTTTAAAGAATTATATTGTTCTAGGACAGTTTCCAATTGCAAATTCAATTTATAATGATTACCAGTTGTTAGAAAGTGTTGAACTCAAAAATACTTTACTGGATAAATTACTGCTCAACGATATATCAACTGATACTACAAGTAGTGAAGATAGTGAGGAAGATGGTAAATTACGATTTTCTGAAAGAGATATTAACTTTATTACTCCTTTGGACTATAGTCAAGAGAATGCTATAAAAAAGGCTAATGATACCCAACAGTTAGTTATATATGGACCTCCAGGGACAGGAAAATCTCAAACTATTGCAAATATAATAGCTGATGCTTTATTTAAAGGAAAAAGAGTTTTGATGGTATCCCAAAAAAGAGCCGCTCTTGATGTTATATTCAATAGGCTTTCTTCAATACAATCAAAGGTATTACTCCTTCACGATGTTAATAAAGATAAAAAAAGCTTTTATGATAAAGTTTCGGATATGCTTGAGTCATTTGATAACTCTAATCATTGTGCTGATGTTAACAAAAAAGCACAACAAATTGATGATGCAATTATACAGCTTGAAGGGATTGCGGATATGCTGCATAAACCTAGAGAATTTGGTATAACACTGCAGCAAATGTACTCTAAAACAAAGGCTATAAATAGTAAGTCAGACATGCGTTATGATCAATTTAAAGCATTTAGAAGTGAAAATTGGTTTAAAGAATATAAATACAAAGAGATAAAAGAAGCCGTTTCAAAAATTAATACAGAGGAAATAATTAAAAATTACATTGGGCTATCCAATATGATTTCAGACAACTTTTTGTTAACACAATTGAAGAGTGATCTTGATATATTCAAGGCTGATGATTTTTGCAATAGAAAAGATAGCATTTTACAAGCATGCCAAGAGGGTATTTATAGTTTACTGGAAAATAAAAAAGGAAAATGCTTAATTCAATTGTATAAAAGCAAATATTTTAAAATAGAAAAAAATGATATAACAGAACTTATTGATAAGTTAAATAATGATGAAAACAGTCGTTTACTTATACCTTTAAATAATGGAAGATGGTGGAGCTTAAAATATTGGCTTCAGTATAAGCAAAACAAAATTATAGAACAAGAAAATAAAGCGGAGTTTGAAAGACTGAAAGAAGAAATCCAAAAAGAAATTTTGGATTTTAATAGTAAAATTTTTAATGCGATAAAAGAATTACAATTTTTAAACAGTGTACTTGAAGAAAAGATTGTATCAAGCCTAATGCTTGATATTTTTAATGGTGCTAATATAGATGAAAAACTAATGTTTATTGAACGGGCTATAGAAAAATACGATGAATACAAGCACCTAAATAGTATTTTTAGTTATTTTGATAGCTTAGATAAAAATATATTAAAGTACTGCTACCAACATACAGAATCAGTAGAAAAATTTAAAGAACTAATTAATTATATTTTAGAATTTGCAATTCTTAATAATATCTATGATATTGAAAAGCTAACAGTTGAAAAGCATTCCATACTGAATATTGCTAGATTTAAGGATTTAACAGAACAAATAAACGAATTAATGAAAGAAAAGAACTCACTAACACCTAGTTTAATAGTCAGCACTTGGAATAAAAAGATTGCCCAATATTCTGAGTCAAAAATTTATAAGGAGTTTAAGAGGCAAGCAAACAAAAAAAGAATGCTTTGGCCTATTCGTAAGTACGTCAGTGAGTTTTCTGAAATGGCACTAAACCTATTTCCATGCTGGTTAATAAGTCCTGAGACAGTATCAGATGTTTTACCGTTAAATAATGGACTATTTGATGTGGTTATTTTTGATGAAGCATCGCAAATGTTTATTGAAAATGCAATTCCTACGATATTTAGAGGGAATAAAGTTATTGTTGCAGGGGATGATAAGCAGCTAAAACCCAATTCGCTATTTGCTTCAAAATATGATGATGAGATTGATGAAGAGGATATTAAACTTGAAAGTTCGGCAGCTCTTGAAGAGGAAAGCCTACTTGACTTGGCAAAGGTCAATTTTGATTCAGTACATCTAAACTATCATTATCGTTCAAGATATGATGAACTTATTAATTTTTCAAATTATGCATTTTACAGAGCGAAATTGCAGGTGTCACCGAATATTATTAACACAAATGCTTCAACTCCACCAATCAAAAGGATAAAGGTCAAGGGACTATGGAGTGATCGTAAGAATATTGCTGAGGCAGAAGAAATAGTTAAATTGGTTTCAAAAATATTTAAGCTAAGAAAAAATAGCGAAACTATTGGTATTATTACTTTTAATATGAATCAAAAAGACTTGATTGAGGATATGTTGGAGCTTAAAGCTAATGAGGATGCTGAGTTCAGAGCACAATACCTAAACGAAATTGATAGGAAAGATGGTAATGAGGATGTAAGTATATTTGTAAAAAATATTGAGAATGTTCAAGGTGATGAAAGAGATATTATTATTTTTTCAATAGGCTATGCACCTGACGAAAAAGGTAGGATGTCTGTTAATTTTGGTTCTTTATCTAAAGACGGAGGAGAGAATAGGCTTAATGTGGCTATAAGCAGAGCAAAGAAAAGGGTGTATATTATTACATCAATAGAACCTGAGCAATTAAATGTGGAAGGTACAAAAAACGCTGGTCCAAAGTTATTTAAAAAATATCTTCAATATGCACGAGAAGTATCTAATAAAAATATTGATGAAGCAAATTCTATTTTGTATAGTTTACTGGATTCAGATATAGATAGACCTAATGTGATAAAGTATGATAGTGATTTTGAAATGGAGGTTCGTGATGCTCTTGTATCAAGGAGCTATCACGTAGAAACACAAGTTGGTGTCTCAGGATATAGGATTGATTTAGCTATATACGACAAAAATACGTCAAAATATGTTTTGGGAATTGAATGTGATGGCGCAGCTTATCACAGTTCAAAGTCTGCTCGTGAGCGAGATATTCATAGGCAGAGATATCTTGAATCAAGAGGATGGAAGATTATAAGAATTTGGAGTAGGGATTGGTGGAATAATCCTGAAGCAGAAGTCAATAAGATTGAATTTTATTTAAAAACTGTAGCAAATATATAAAAAAACAGAAATCCACACACCTCCAGCTATGGCAATAAGTAAACAACTAATTGGCTTGTATATTTATTAAATTTAAGGTCAGGTGTATTATGAAATTAAAACTTATTTTACTGATTATTTGTGCTCTAGCTATAACTGGTTGCTCACAAAATACTGAAAAAATAGAAACCTCAAGCATAAAAGTGGAATCTCAATACAATTTTAATACGCCAACAGGTTATGCTACCGAGATTGAAGCTTATGTGAATTTTCTCAAAACAACTCCTCCTATTGATCCAGTTGATTATGTTATGAATCTGTTTGAAAAATATGATATTGTAGTTCTTTGTGAAAGAAATCATCAAGATATTACTCAGTATGAATTGATTTATGATATTGTAAGTGATGAAAGATTTATCGAAAAAGTAGGTTGTGTTTTCACTGAAGTAGGTACGCAAACTATTAATGATAGATTAAACACGTTTTTACAAACTAAAGGTCTAACACAAAAGGAAGTAGATAATAGACTTATTGATATATACCGAGATTTAGATAGAATTGGATACTGGGAGAAATATAATCTATATGACTTTTTGAAAAAAATATATTATCTAAATAATACTTTATCAAAAGATAAGAAAATTGAAGTAAACTGTTCAGATATGCCTATAGATTGGGATAACATTACAGCAGAAAGGTATAAGCAGCAAATTACTGATAAATTGGATTTCCGTGAAAAAATAATGGCAGAATTTATTATAAACAAATATAAGAAATCTGAGAAAAGCGGACTACATAGTAAAAAAGCACTGGTAATAATGAATACCAGACATGGTTTTAAGGAACATATGGGCGTGAATGATAATACAACTGCATACCTTAATAAATCACTTCCTAGTAAAGTAGCAAATATAATGATTAACTCAATAAAAGAATTACCTGGAACTACTGACAAAATCTCAATATCTACACCAATCCAAAATGGTAAATGGGATGCTGCTTTCCGTTATATAAAAAATATAAATATGGCTTTTGACTTTGAAAATTCTCCTTTTGGGAAGGATAGATTCGATTATTTTGATACACAACCACATAAAGAATATAAATACCAAGATATTTTTAATGGGTTTATTTTTTATTATCCACTTGAAGAGCATTTATTAGTATCGAATGTACCGGGAGTTTTTGACTCTGAATTTTTAACTACATTTATAAACAGGTTAAAAATGAGAGATCCTAATATCCCTGACATAAATAGTATAAGTACAGAGCAGATAAATAAAGAAATTGAGGATAGAAATACTATGAAGAAAGAATTTTATCCAGACATGATGAAGTATAATGCTGAAATTGAAAAGTGGCTTGAGTACTAAAAATAACACAGCATATTTGTATTTTAACTTTAGACTTTAGTCAGATGTCGATAATTAATACCTTTTTAAATTATTCTGTAAAAGAAGCATCCTATAAAGAATTACAGCTAATGGTGTATTCGGTAAAGAATAAATAACTCGATAATACATAAAATTTAATGTTGTATACTGCTGAATATCTGTAGGGTATTATACAACAAAGAAGTGTATGGGAGGATTTGGGATAATGAACTTAACCAAGTTGAAAGCTACTTCAATAGTTCTTGTTGCTGTAATATTATTGTCGAGCTGTAGTTTAAACAATAATTCTATTCAGACAGACTCACAAAATACACAAAAAATATCGGAATCAAAACTATTTGGAGGAATAAGCGGTTATCAAATAGATAACCCTGAGACATACTATGATGATGAATTTAAATTTAGTGTGGAGTACCCTTCTACATGGAAAGCTTCAAAACCAAATGATGAATTAGATACTACTACACCTGATGGCAGTCCTGAGCGAGGTGTTTCAATATCTGTTGATAATAAAGAATTCTTTAAACCTGAAGAAAATATATATTTAAATAGCATTTATGTCTATCATGCAGTGGGACATATAGACTTTAGTCAATTCGAAGAAACATTAACGAAAGAGGTATTTACTACAACTGAGAATGTAAAGGGTGAGCTATCTTACGTCAAGAAAAACGGATATTTATATATTTACCTCACTTTAGGAGAAGGGGCTTTTTATGGTGCACAAATAAGAATTAGTGAAGATTTATTTGAAAAATATAAAGAGCAAGTTTATAGCATCCTAAAAAGTATTAAAGTTACAGATCATAATAACCTCTGATACGATTTTTGATTAACGAGGGATATTTTGATATCAGCTTAAAAATAAATTCCAAAAATCAAAAATAACACTTTTAATTTACAAAAATGGGTAGTATAATAGACTATAGTGTAGAAAATCCTTCAAAATTGTGTTGTGTTTTCTTCAGACATAGCTCATTTCTAGCATATGCAAATGTAGAATTAGTTCTTATCTTATAGATGTTTTCGACAATCTTTCAATTCTGTAATAGACATATCCCAAATAAAATATTTCAAAAGGAGTACTTGCAGTAATGTTAAGAGGTTTATTTTGCATGATTTTGAGTTTGGCAATTTTATTAACTGGCATTCCAGTATTTGCAGCCGCACAGGGAAAAATTAATATTAAAATTGACGGCAGTCCGCAGCTTTTAGAAGTGGATACTAAGATTGTTAATGGCAGAATACTTATAAAGGCTACAGATTTAACAAAGGAGTCGGGCACTACTATAGAATGGCTTGCCACCACCAAATCAATAATTGTCAAACAGCAAACAGGAAATAGGAATATAATCATTTACATGAAAATTGGACAAGCTAGTGCTTTAGTCAATTGTACTGAAATGGAAATGGAATGTAAAGCAGAAATCTACGAGGGAAGAGCATTTGTGCCGCTAAGATTTATTTATGAAAATTTAGGTGCAAAGGTTACTTGGGATGGAAGGACAAAGACAGTTAATATCACATATACAGCGGAGATTCCAGACAACATGCCTATAATACCACCTCCGTGGGAGCTGCAATTAAATTAAACTTATATTCTAGATATAGACACAGTTCTTGACTTTTGTGGAGGGAGCTTTAACTACATATAAAGCTTAGAAGAAATTGTTTATCACAATATACGGATTTACATGATTAAGAGTGTTACAAAAGCATTTGCAATAAGGGAATATGAATTAATGAAGGATCGTATAGAGTAGAGATTTATGTGAATTGTTAAGATTATATCAGATGTTATAATCAATTAAGTGCCAATCAAGGGAGGACATCATAGTGAGGAATATAAAAAGAGCATTATCTATTTTATTAGCAATGGCAATAGTTTCATTAGCAAATATTTCAGCAATATCAGTAGCAACAGCTTTTTCTGATGTGGCTAATAACACTTGGTATTATGGATATGTTAACAAGCTTGTAAGCTTAAACATAACAGCAGGAATAGGCAACAATAAATATGGACCTAATAATTCTGTTACAAGAGCTGAGTTTGTAACATTTCTATGCAAAGCAAATGGACTGACGCAGACAGAAGGATATACATATACAGATACTCAAAATCATTGGTCAAGCAAATGGCTTTCAGCAGCTGTAACTGCAAATATAATAGACATTAGCAGTGAATTTTATCCCAATAAGGCAATTACAAGGCAAGAAGCGGTAGAAATGCTTTGTCGGTCAATTAATTTGCAGGAAAATACAGAAATGACAACACCATATGCAGATGTAAAGTCGGAAGCAGGCTATTCTAACAGGGCATATGAAGAGTATTTAATGCTAGGCTCAATTGTTGATGGTCAGAGGTACTTTTATCCACTAAATAATATAAAGCGTTCAGAAGTGGCAGCAGTAATTGTTAATCTAGTGGACTATAAGGCTGATGCAAAAAGCTATAAAACGGCAAAAATAGCTGAACTGGAACAAAAAGAGCAGCAAGCAAATGAGGCGAAGGCAGAAGCAGAAAGATATGCTGCATGGAAAGAAAGCGTCAAGGATATTTCACCTGAGCTGCTGAATAATACTAAAGGTTTGTATAAGGGTTCGGTTTATGAGAGCAATAAGTATTTAAGAATGGAAACAGACTACCTGAAGAACTGGGGAGCCAAATACGGTATGACGGAAGATGAGTTTGCTGATGAGATGGTTAGGGTGGGGAGTTTGTATGCTAAAGCATGGGCGAATGCTAATTATAAAAAAATTGATGAGTTAGAAAACAACTTAAAATCTCTTTGGGAAACAAATGTAATTAGAAATTATCTTGAAAAGAATCTTATTTTTGTTAAAAATAATACACTAGTTTCAGAGGGGGAATTTAAAACTAGTAAAGGACTTATTGTTTTTACAGATGATGGTTCAATGACAGTTAGAGGTACTATGAAATATAGGTATTTAAGTCCAACAGGTAGTAATATACTTAAATCAGAAATAGTTAAGGATACAGGAAAAGCATCAAGTTTAAATATATGGTATGAACAGGATTATCAAATAAGATTTTATCCAGAAAGAGAGGTGTTGAAAATTACTGCAATGAATGGTGTATCAAATATTAGAATTTCTAGATAAAGGAATATTGAAATGAAAAAAATAATTGTAAAAATAATATGTATACTTGTTATTACCATATTCTTATTTGGTTTCAATACATCTGTACAAGGATATGGCGGTGGTGATACAGGTATGCTAATATTAGACATCGACATCACAAACCATCAAGCATTAAAAATGACCGTCGACTCAATCCCTTCCAGCTCCCCCCTTCAAGCCTTTTGCATAGGCTGGAATTTCACTTTCAGCAATCCAGACGTTTCATCAACCCCTGTTTCGGTATATGTGCCGCTATCCAGTGTAAACACAAGCGGCGGCACAAGAACCTATACATTTCCGCTTACTACTGGTTGGACAAGGGAATTTACAGGAATTGCAGGAGGCAAGTCAATACGTGATTTAGTCAGCAATAAACGAACGTATGATAAAATAATAAAAGCAGGCTGTACCGTTCATGCCAATGCAAAGATACTAAAGTATAAGTATACCAACGGAAAGCCTACACCAATGGGAACATATTCAAATGGGATTAACTCACCTCCAAACGTATTTGCAGATTTTAAAAATGATATAGAATATAATGATACAAAAGGCATCAAGCATGGCAATTTTACAGAGTTTTCCGATACCTTTAAAGAAAATACAAAAAGTGATTATTTTGAACTAAGCTTAACACTTTCTGCCGAGCCGTTACCTCCACCCGATGTAATTCTTAATCTTCCCGAAGACAATTCAACAGTAATACAGGGCACTACAGTGACCATTAAAGGCACTGGTACAGGCTGTCACCATATAGGAGCCTTTGTTGATGGAAAATTTTACGGCACTGAGCAGCTAAACCCAAATGATGACATAAATCTCCCAATGGAGTATGAAACTACAGTAAAGCTAGATGAACTAAAAGACTACACCTTCCAAATTAAAGGCAGAAATACTCAACTGGCAAATGACCAAGACTCAGTACTAGCACAATCTGAAATACATACAGTTCATGTAATAGCACCAAAGCCCGATACAGGAAATATATACATAAAATCCATTGATTATGATACAAACACAATCCTATCCTCCAGTATTTTACCAAATATTCCATATGACACGCCTAAAGAAATTTCCAGCCCAGCTCAAAACAATTATACTGTAAAAGGTTCATATTCAGTACATGCTAGTTCAACTCAAACAATACCTTCAAAATCCCTCATGCAACCAGAAGTCATTTCTCAAAGAGTCACATTATCAGAAGCAAATTCAAATGTTTATGTCTACTTTTGGTATCAGCAATTAAATGGACCAAAAGCACTGATTGACGCACCCGAAAAAATTCAGGCTGGCAAAGAGTTCGTAGTATCAGGTGCTCGTTCATATTGTAAGCAGGCAGATGCAGTAATCAAAGCCTATAACTGGTCTACAGGCTTAGAAGAGGTTGATGGCACTTTATGCTATGCCAATCCAGGGAAATATACAATAACATTGACTGTAACAGACAGCAATGGGTTAACTGGTAGTGCAACCCATGAAATAGAGGTTACACCACCTACACCAACTGCAAATCTTCATACATCAGGAAAAACAAAAGAAAATAGAAAAATAACAGTAAGTGCAAGGATGAGTAATACTCCTGATCGTTACCCTATAAATTGGGGTAAGACTACCTGGCATATAGAACCTGATACTAGCACTGGTGCAACATGGGACTTTGGATTTAAGCTTAGTGACGGAACAATTAGCAAAGTCCCATCAGACTCAGACCAAGCATTTTTAAATGGACAAGCTGAATTTTGCTTTCAAGCAAGAAATTCGGGTGTATATAGAGTAACATTGTCAATTACAAATAGTTATCCCGCAAAAGACACCTTAAAGGGCACGATAACAGTGAAAGAGGATGAACCTCCCATTGTAATTCTCGAAGCACCAAAAGTAAATTTGCGTGAATATGATAACCCAGTTGACAGCACCAAAAGCAAATTTGGAAAAATAACAATTCATGATAAATCCTATTCTCCCGATGGAGATATTATTGGAAAGAGATTTTGGTACTGCAGGTACAACAGCAATAACAATTTTGATGCCAATGGATTTAATATTTTCACTGATGAAACCAATCAACATATTTATACAGGGGATGTAGCTAGTCCATTTTTGCCAGAAGAAAATATACGCTTAATAGTTGAAAATGATAATGATAGTATTGCAGAATTGTGGTGGTATGACGTGGGAAAATATAGAATTGATTTAATTGTCGAAGAGTACATTCCAGAGGATGAAACAATTAAAGAGCTGCTAATTCCTTCAGATATACAAAGATCTATTGCAACAGGATGGTGATAAAATTGAATAAAGAAAAACAAAAAAGAAATAACACGTCAATTAGCAATAACCTGCTTAAAAGCGGGGATTCTGATTTTCTAGGAAGATTAAGACAGTTTTACAGGGCTGAGCTATTTAGAAAACAATTTTATTTAATACAGTTTTACAAAAAGCAATTTTTCAGAAAATACAGAACACGGAAAGTTAAAGCAGCAAGCACAATTAACCTTCTACTAGTAATATTTCTGATTATTTCTCAATTCTCGTCATTTGCATACATTGATATTGAAGGAGAAAACCTTCCTCCATTTGCAGCACTGGACTTATTAAAAAGAACTGCAATTGATATAAATATTGCTAATGATGGCACAACAGGCCACAGTACATCAACTCTCAACAGCAAAATCAATGAAATTCTAAAAACCAAGCTGGCTCAAAAGGGTATCGATTACAAGCTCAATATTATTGATTCCTATGACAGAATTATAAACTCTTCCCAATCCGAACTAAAAGAAGTAAATTTCGATACTGGCAAGATTTTTTATCCTCAGAATAAAATAGGTCCCTTTGGTGCTGACTTTAGTAAAATAAGCGGAGGCATTAAGGGGAAGATAGTGTATACAATTGAGCCTAATAAAATAAAAATAAAGAGCTTTAATCTTGACAATGAAGCGATAAATGATAATACAAATTGTGCTAATGAAAGACACTTATATATAAACTTCTATTCAGACTATGAAAAAAATAAGTTGATTGGAACTAAGGATATCACTTGGTCACAAATTGGTAGAGCAAAGTATAGTTCTAACGATTCGGATAATTCTTCTGGCAGCAACATTGAAATTGATTTTAGTAGCAATGCCAAAGCCTTTTCTTTCAGAGTAGACGGTTTCTTTACTATTTCAGCACAATATGGTGGGAATTTTTCTTATTCTCTTATGCAGGATGGAAAAAATGAGTTGCAGTGGTTAAGAAACATGTCTGTTTTTACAGAGAATATTAAACGAAAAGCCTTTATAAGTGAAAATATCTCAGACATGACCTGGAGGCAGGGAACTGAAAAGTACTATGTAGATTTTAGTAATAGAGAATTTTCCGAGAATACATATACTGAGGGCAAAGCAAGTTCGCTATTAGACTTGCTGGATAAGAATATTAACCTGATAAAGCTAGGAAATAGTGCAACAAAAGAAGCTGCAATGCTACTAATAAATGAAAACAATAATAACGGAAGCTTTATAGATAATAAAAACCTAGATACTGCAATTAATGAATTAGCAAATTATATATTATTAAGAGCAGAACAGCGGTTGTCTAGCAAGCTTGAAAATGGAAGTTATGTTGTCGTTTCGGAAAATGAATTACCTTTAGAATTTGAGGCGGGAGGCTTGAATGATAAAACAGGTGTGCAATGTAGTGAACCATCAGCTATAAGAACAAAAGAATACATAGAAGTAAACAGCGGTGGCACTTATTCAATAAGTGAAAATAATTCTGGAATAGATTATGTAAATTTATATTTTTACCAATCAAATTTGTCTCTAGTCAGTTCTCCTGCAAAAGTTGCAACAAATAATAGATTTACAATTCCAGTAAGCACAGCCTACATAAAATTAACCTGTCCAATAACTGACGTGATAAAAGCAAACAGAATGACTATTATTGAAAATTCATTAAATAGCGGAGAACGACTGGAATATAAGCCTAGTGTAATAGACAATGAAAATGACCCTGCTGATATAATGTTTAGATTTGATCATGACAATAAGAATATTGCAGGAGATGCTATTACTAATCAAGCAGAAAAATCTGTTTTAAGTGGTATAGAGTTATCAGCACCAATGGAAAGGTTTACAAGAGCAGGAACATATCAAATATCAATGTATGCGAAGGATATTCCAAAGCAAATTGGTGATGCCACAAATTTATTGCAAAATGGTGCTGCAGAAATAATAGATGTGTCAGGTAAATTATCAGGCTGGACTACTTGGGCGGAAAATTCCAGCATAACTGCATTTGGAATGAAAGAGGCAAAGCCTTATATAATAGCAGGCAACAACTCCTTTGAAATATCTACGGAGAAACAAGAATTAATTGAAATAAATAGCCAAACTAATATTGAATTAACAACAAAAGCAGTCACAGAGATAAATTCTGAATCAAATGCTACAAGCAATATACAATCAAACACAGTATATTCTAATAACTCGGCTTGTTACTATCAAGATATATCAGCAACACCTAATACAGGCTATAAATTAAGCGGACTAATGGCTGCATATAACTGTTTCGGCAATTTTGTTATATATGAAATGGATGACAACTTCAATATAATAAAATATCATGTATCAAATGAAACTAGGAATACTGATGGAGTAACCTCTATTACTAAAATAGGAAATCCTGCTAATCCACAAACAAGTTCAGTTTACTTCACAACAGGCTTTGATACAACAAGGCTACGCATACATATTGTAAAGAGCGAAAATTTATTGGCTCAAGAATCAGAAAAGGATTATATTTCAAATAACGAGATTTCGGCTAATAAAATTTCAAATGATATACTAAATGAAAATCGAACTTACTTGTTTGCAGACAATATTACCTTTGTCAAGCTGCTACCTAACTCACTTTTCAATAATTACAGAAAAACTTCAACACCAGCCACTACAACAATATACGCCCACAGGCTACCTAGAGCAGAATTTACTTATCAGATTGAGAATTATGCTAGAGCCTTTAAAATAATGAATTTAGCCGACAATCAGCTTTCATTTGATCCTGACCATACAGACAAAGAAAACAAAGGTATAATCAACCATCTGTGGCGTTGGGCAGAGATAACTTCAGGTGAAACAACATGGCATGATGGTAAAGTACCTGAATCAAGGAGATTTCCAACAGATACGCAAGTGATTATTTGGTACAAGGTACAGGATAGTGATGGCTTAAATGGAATAGGCGAATGGAGCTTGCCAAAAGTAGTTGGAACTGATGGTAGCTTAGCAGCCCCGTCAGCATTATTTGTTGCAACTCCCAATCCATTGCCGATGCAAAATGAGTTGGTAATTACAGACCAGTCCTATAGCCCCAATTATGGAGGAATTATTGAATCAAGAAACTGGACTATAAAAAAATTAAGTACAGGAAAAACTCAAAAATTGGACTTTGACAGAATAGACACTGCAAACAGTAAGTATTATAAGAAATTTGCAGGTATAGGCTTTGGACAATACACTATAACCCTTATTGTAACAGACAATTACGGGAAAGTTTCAAAACCCTATAGCAAAACAATAACTGTAATTGACACAATTAAACCAACAGTTTCGGTCAGCCAAAGTAGCGGAACTTTTAATGGCGAAAGGGGGGCTGAAATCACTGTGGCATGTGCTGATTGTACCTTGAACAAATTATATAACCGAGGACTAAAAACTATTTCCTATGTATGGTCAAAAAATTCAGTAAAGCCACAAAACACTGATACTGTACAAACTATAAACATCCCAAAAGAAGGAGTGTATACAGAGAGTTTTGTTGCTTCCCAAACCCAAGAGGGAATATGGTATCTATATTTAAAAGATGAAGATTATGCAGGAAATTTAAGCAACAATGAGAATTATACAAGCTTTGGTCCCTATACGGTTGAAAAGATAAAAGCTGGAAATTTCTTTATTACAATGATGCTGGATATTGGCTGGAGAGAATACTATTTTGATATTAATAATGGAATTGATGATAACCATGACGGAGTGAGTGATAGGTATCTAAGACGTAATAATACTGACATAGGAACAATAAAAATGCCAATAAACTACTATAGTCTTGTTGGCTTTGATAGAACTTATATCAAGGCTGGCTACAAGGTTAAGGGCAAAATAGATATTGTGGGTGATCCCGATTATGCAAAATTCAATATTAACTACATAAAGGGCGGAAAAGCACATGCTGACACAGTTTTACTATCAAAAGCCAATGGAAATACTTATACCTTTGAATGTATAATTCCATTGGAAACAGATAACAAAACCTTTATAAGCTTTGATTTGATTACAAAAAAGGGAAGTAGAATCTATGGAAATGAGAAGTGGCTGGACACATGGGATCAAAGAAATAAATCCAGACTTGTATTCTATGTAAAAGGCAAAGCCACGGAGGACTTGAACTTTATTCAAAGTCATTGACAAAAAGATAAAAAACCGCTAATACTCCATAATATATAAATAGTTGAAGTATTAACGGTTTAAGTATCTAACAGAGAGTGTATTAAACTATGTATCTTCTTAATCAATACACCCTTTTATAACGCCTAGATTCAAAATGAAATTTTTTGATTGTAGATAAATTTCATTACATCATAAACAAATCCATTAGCTTGTAGCCCTCATCAATAAATACATTTGACTTCTTTGCCTCAAATTCATCATAGCTTAAAGCAGCAGAATTAATTTCGTTTGTGCTGTCATATATGATGAATGGGATAGGCTCAGCCGTATGTGTACGCAAGCTTAGTGGTGTTGGATGATCAGGAAGAACCATTATCCTGTATTCATCATATTTTTTCATTGCTTCTAAAATTGGTCCAACAACTTGAGAATCTATTAACTCAATAGACTTAACCTTATTATCTATTTCATATCTGTGACCGCTTTCATCAGGGGCTTCAACATGTACATAAACAAAGTCTTTACCGCTGTCAATTGCTTCAATAGCAGCATTTGCTTTGCCAAGGAAATTGGTATGAACGTTTCCTGTAGCACCCTCAACATCAATAGATTCAAGTCCTGCACAAATACCTATACCCTTTAAAAGGTCAACAGCCGATATCATTGCACCAGTTTTATTATATTTCTCGGGAAAAGAAGCTAAAGCAGGCTTTTTACCTTCACCCCAAAGCCATATGGAATTGGCAGGTCTTAGTCCTTTTTCCTTTCTAGCAAGGTTTACTGGATGGTCTTTTAGAATATTATAGCTTTTTATCATCATATCAAGTAAAATGCCAGCTTCCTCTTTTGGTAAGTACTCTGTTATCTTTCTCTCTAAAATATCATGGGGAGGAGTACATCCAAGGTCTGTTTTTCCATTATTCCAAACCATGCAATGCCTGTAGCTTATTCCTGGATGAAAAGTTATAGCCTCGCTTTTTAGATAATTATTTACTGCTTCAATCAAGATTTTTGCCTCAGCAGTAGAAATTTCATCAGAGCTATAATCAATCATAGTTTTATCTGAATATTCCTCCTCAGCTTCAGAAAGATAAACCAGATTACATCTGAGAGCAACATCTGTTGGAGAAAGCTCAATACCCATGCTTACAGCTTCCAACGGCGAACGTCCTGTATAATATACCTTTGGATTATAGCCCATAACAGAAAGATTTGCAGCATCACTTCCAGGAGCTATTCCATCGGGAATAGTTTTTACAAGACCTACAACCCCTTTTTGGGCAAGCATATCTATGTTTGGCTTCTTTGCATATTGAAGAGGAGTCTTATTGTCTAGCTCAGGTATAGGATAATCCGCCATACCATCGCCTAAAATTACAATATATTTCATAAAAATCAAATCCTTTTCGCTTAAAATTTAACAACCCAACTTCCATAAATAATTCACTGCCCTTAAATAAACAGTTTAATCAATTTTTCTATTGAGTCATTTACAATACAACATTACTCAAAAAATGTAACGCTGTATCGCAGTAGATATACTAATTATTATCCCTTTACAGCAACCTTTGCCCAAGTATCTTTTAAACCAACTGTACGATTGAATATGAGCTTGCTTTCATTTGAGGTTATATCTGCACAATAATAGCCCATTCTCAGGAACTGGAAGCGATCGCCAGGTTTTGCTGTAGCAAGACTTGGTTCTACCATACAATTATCCAGTATTTCTAAGGAATCGGGATTAATATTGGATCTAAAATCTTTTCCCTCATCAACATCCTCAGGGTCGATTTTAGAAAACAAATGATCATATAGGCGAACCTCAGCTTTTAAAGCATGTTCAGCAGAAACCCAATGCAGTGTGCCCTTTACCTTTCTTCCATCAGGTGAATTTCCACCCTTTGATGCAGGGTCATAGGAGCATCTAAGCTCAATAATTTTTCCTGTTGCTTCATCTTTAATTACACGTTCACATTTAATAAAATAGGTATTTTTTAAACGTACTTCAGTTCCTGGTGCTAAACGGAAAAATTTCTTTGGAGGCTCTTCCATAAAGTCCTCCTGCTCAATGTAAATTTCTCTTGAGAAAGGTACTTTTCTAGTTCCCATTTCAGGACACTCAGGATTATTTTCCACATCAAACCACTCAACCTGACCTTCAGGGTAGTTTTCAATAACAACCTTAAGTGGATTTAATACAGCCATAACTCTTGGAGCATTAGCATTCAAATCTTCCCTTATGCAGTGTTCAAGCAAAGCAAAATCAACCATGCTATTATTTTTTGCAACACCAATTTTCTCGCAGAAGGTTCTAATTGAAGCAGGAGTGTAACCACGTCTTCTCAAACCTGATATTGTAGGCATTCTTGGGTCATCCCAACCGCTTACATACTTTTCGTTAACCAGTTGTAAGAGCTTACGTTTACTCATTTGAGTATAAGCAAGGTTCAGCCTCGCAAACTCTATCTGCCTTGGCTTTGCAGGCAAATCAACATTTTCTTTTACCCAGTCATATAAAGGTCTGTGGTCTTCAAATTCTAATGAGCACAGTGAGTGGGTAATACCTTCAATAACGTCCTCAATTGGATGAGCATAATCATACATTGGATAAAGACACCATTTATCACCAGTTCTATGGTGGTGTGCTCTTGCAATTCTATATATAACAGGGTCTCTCATATTAATATTTGGAGAGGACATATCTATTTTTGCTCTTAAAACCTTTGACCCATCGGCAAATTCACCATTTCTCATTTTTTCAAACAAGTCAAGATTTTCCTCTACAGACCTGTCTCTATAAGGGCTATTTTTACCAGGTGAGGTCAAAGTTCCTCTATATTCTCTCATTTCTTCAGCATTCAAGTCACATACAAATGCTATGCCTTTTTTAATTAGCTTTACTGCACATTCGTACATGGTTTCAAAGTAATCTGATGCATAAAAGAGATTATCCCAATTAAAGCCAAGCCATTTTACATCTTCCTGTATTGATTCAACATACTCCACATCTTCCTTACTTGGGTTTGTGTCATCAAAACGGAGATTGCATTTTCCACCATATTTTAAGGCAGTGCCAAAGTCTATACAGATTGCTTTGGCATGACCGATATGCAGATATCCATTTGGCTCAGGCGGAAATCTCGTGTGTATTTCATTATTTGGAACTCTGCCAGCTTCTAAATCCTCGTCAATTAAATCATAAATGAAATTAGAGGATACATATTCTTCGTTAGAAATATCGTTCTTTGTTTCTTCAGACATTCTTATACACTCCTATTCTATAGCACTTTTAAGTTTTTCAATACCTATTTTCATTCGCTTAAGAGTTTCTTCTTTTCCTAAAATATCAGCTATTTCAATAGCTCCGCCAGGTGTTACAGCTTTACCAGATATAGCAGTTCTAACAGGCCAAAGCATCAAGCTATTTTTAATACCTAATGCCTCAATATGTGAAAATAAAGCTGAGTGTATAGCTTCTTCATTCCACTCACTAACTGCTTCTAAAACAGGGTATGCAGAGTTTAAGCTCTCCAGTGAGTTTTCTAATGTAGTTTTGCTTTTTTTATGAACATACATATTTATATCATAATCAGGCAATTCATTGATAAAATCAATAGTTTCAGGGATTGCTGTCAACACTTCTGTTCTTACCTGCAGCAATTTACTAATCTTAAGGGTATCAATATTTTTGTTTGTTAACGTCTTTTCATAGAAAGGCTTTGCTAGCTTGTCAAACTCCTCGACAGGCATTTTTCTAATGTATTCGCCATTCATCCAAGTGAGCTTGTTAATATCAAAAATTGCAGGAGCCTTGCTGATACCCGATATATCAAAAACCTCTTCTAACTCTTTAAGTGAGTATATTTCTTGATTTGTACTTGGACTCCAGCCAAGCAGAACAACATAGTTAACTATAGCTTCTACTAAATAGCCCATTGAAACCAAATCTTCAAAAGAAGGATCACCAGCTCTTTTGCTTAGCTTTTGACCTGATGCTTTAAGGATTAATGGAACATGAACATATGTTGGAATATCCCATCCGAAAGCCTTATACAAAAGATTGTATTTAGGGGTAGAGGAGAGGTATTCATTTCCTCTTACTACATGAGTTATAGCCATCTGATGGTCATCTATAACATTTGCAAAATTGTATGTTGGCAAGCCATCGGTCTTAATAAGAATCTGATCATCAAGCTCAGCGTTTTCAACTGTAATAGTGCCATAAACAGCATCTTCAAAGCTTGTAGAACCAGTGTCAGGCATTTTTTGCCTAATAATATAAGGCTCGTTATTAGCTAATTTTTGTGCTATTTCTTCTTTAGAGAGCTTTAAGCAATGACGGTCATATCTATGACCATGACCTGCTGCATCCTGCTCCTCTTTTAATTGTGCTAATCGCTCTTTAGTACAGAAGCAGTAGTATGCACCGCCTAGCTCAACAAGTTGTTTTGCATAGTCAAGGTACATGCCTTTTCTTTCGCTCTGAATATATGGTCCATAATCTCCGCCAACATCAGGACCTTCATCGTGAACAATTCCTGCAAGCTTTAGAGTTTTGTAAATAACATCAACAGCACCTTCAACATAACGCTCCTGATCAGTATCCTCAATTCTTAAAATAAATTTTCCATTATCCTTTTTAGCAATTAAATATTCATATAATGCAGTTCTTAAATTTCCGATATGCATATATCCTGTTGGACTTGGTGCATATCTTGTTCTTGTAGTTTGCATGTAATATAATCTCCCTTCAAACAAATAAATAAGTTAAAAAAATATAAAAACCCTCCGTCCATATGCAGGACGAAAGGTTAATCTTCCGCGGTACCACCGTGCTTGGCAAAGCCCTCTTTTCTCTGTAACGGGAGTTCCCGTCAAGCTTACTTCAGATTAGAACAATATATGCAGTCAATGAACACATTACAAGAAGCAGTATATTAAAATACTATCCTTGATATTGAATAAATCTGTTTCTTCAGCCCGAAGCTCAGATACCTGTTTCCATCAGTGCTCATGCCGACTTCACACCACCGTCGGCTCTCTGATTGTCAAATATGACATTATGAACTAAAAGATGTACTTATTATCGTCGTTGCTAATAAATATCAATTTGTTTTATTATATTATTTAATTCAAATGGCTGTCAAGGCTGGATATAATGAATTAGTAAAATATACTATAAATAGTGTTCTATTCAGCCTATTAGATTAGCTTACTCTATGAGTGTTCAAATTTATCACCACATTTACCATCTATAGGTTCATTTGTTAGGAACTGATGTAAAACAAGAAATAATATATATCAACTATAAACTGCTTAAATAGTACTCTCGTGCAATATATATCTATAGCTCGCTCCCGAAATTTACGCTGAAATAATGGCGGTGAAGAACAAGCACTTCCGCCGACCGTATAACACTCGACATCCTGTCTTGACGTTATACTCACAGCTACCTCCTGTAGCTGTGTCGGCTACAATACTTGTTCTTTACCTATTATTTCTAGCATCAATTTCTTACCGAGCTTCGCAATTATATATATATTACACTTGCGTACTATTTCTTGCAATAAGACATCGGTATACAGAAAATGCTGTTTTGCAGTAGCCCCTTCAAATTACGGATAGATACTTAACAAAGTTAAGATTGCTACAGATATTTATTAAAGATTTCTATAAATTTATATATATGGGTATATTTTGTGATAAAATATAAAATCATAGGAAGAAATTTTATTATGGCAAGACTACAATTATACATGATAAAAGTATTATTCATTTGCCAAGGAGGGAGAAACAATGCAAATTTTAATTTTAGGTAATGGTTTTGATCTCGCAAGTGGTTTGCCTACATCATATTATGATTTTTTGTCGTGGAGATTTGAACAAATTAAAAAGAAAAATAATGGCATTGATATAATTATAAAAAGATATATCGACTACATAGAGAGAAAACCAAGTAAGCAAAATATATTGGGAAATGTAAATGACGATCCTTTGGAGATGGTTGGGATATATACTATAGAAAAGTGGATAACATATAGAGACATTCATTCGGAAATAAAAAAAATAATAGATAGTGCTAGAGAAAATAGTATAAATTTTTTTGATTTATATTTTTATATAAATAAAGGGAAAAACAATTGGTACGACGTAGAAAGTCAAATAAAACAAATAGTTAAACGTATAAATGAATATATTGATGGACCAGATGATAAAGCAAGTGATATTATTATGATACAATTAGGACAAAGAGTTTTTAAAATGAGTTCCTATATTTCGAAAGAAGAAATACATAGTTTGTTTTTAATAATGTTCATGGAATCGTGTAAGCTAGAGTGTGACTGGAATCCATATGAGATATTAATGAAAGAATTAAGAAAATTTGAGGAACAATTTAAAATATATATCAAAGAAATAAGTGAAAACGTATTTAAATCACCAAGTTATAGAAAAGTATATATTGATAATTATAAAAAACTTATTGAGAATCGAGAAACTACACATATTCTCAATTTTAATTATACAAGTATTTTGAAAAATTTAGATCAATTCGCTCAGAGGCCTAAAGAATTAAATGTTCATGGTAAATGCGACAAAATTACGATATTTGGTATTGATCAGGAAGCGTGTGATATAAGTACAGATGAATTTATATTTTCAAAAACATATAGGAAAATATCAGAAAATACAGATTCTATGATTCTTCCGTATAAAGTGGATAGAGACAAAGAATGTCAAAAATTAATATTTTATGGACATTCTTTGTCTGAGGCAGATTATTCTTATTTTCAAAGTCTGTTTGATTTATATGATATTTATAATCAAGCATTTTTGACTTTCAAATATTCAGTATATAAAAAAGAAAAAGCTTATGAAATAAAAAAAGAAGTGTTTCATAGTATTACTAAATTAATAAAAAAATATGGTGATACAATGACGAATAAAGATCATGGTAAAAATTTGTTGCATAAAATTTTACTGGAAGGTAGATTGAAGATAGAGGAGATAACACTCGAAGATATGCAATATGAAAAATAAAACGACAGAATTTTTATTGTTAAACCAAAGCTTTCTGAAGGAGCATATTTTGCATATACCATTTATATTGGAACATTTATGCAAATAAATTTTATGGGAATGGATATGCAAATTGATGTGTGTAAATGCGATTTTTATGGAGGCTCACTTATATATGATAAATTCCTTAAAAACTTATCTATATGAGTTGGTAGGTATGAAAACAAGAATGCAAAAAATTGTATCGTGGTTTCCAGAGGGTAATACTTCATTGTTATGAACATATATTTTGTAACCTAAAGGGGGAATAACCCACATTATGAGCCTTCCATCTTTGGTCGGTACAACGATATTTGAAACGTAAAAGGTAGCCTCACATGCTACTGTGTATTCCAATTCTGCCACGTGCAGAAAAATTATAACGCCTAGATTCAAAATGAAATTTTTCGATTGTAGAAAAATTTCATTACATCAGCGGCGTTTCATCGAGGCGGGAGATATTCTCACCGCCTGATAACCAAAGTGGTACCCGCCACTTATAG
>JAEWST010000172.1 GCA_023398105.1 Bacillota bacterium
CTATAAGTGGCGGGTACCACTTTGGTTATCAGGCGGTGAGAATATCTCCCGCCTCGATGAAACGCCGCTAATGTAATGAAATTTTTCTACAATCGAAAAATTTCATTTTGAATCTAGGCGTTATAATTTTCGGGGATTAATTGTAGGCTAAATGCGAAAAAGATATTAATTAAAGACACTAATACTTATAATTATGAGATATTTACACGGCTAAGTTAACATGCTGAATTGTGCCAGCTTCTCCTGATTCCTTCAAAAAAATACCGGTCTGTTGTATTTGACCAAGAGTTTCATTTGAAAATGTTTTTAATCCAAATTGTGATTGTATATTTCCTAAATAAATGGCACCTACTCCGGCTACACCTAATGCAATTAATTCTTTGTCTCCATTATCATTAAGTGTCCAAATTCTGAGTTTATCAAATGTAGGATCGTTTTCATCAATCCATCCATTTGAATCATTATCATAAGCTGATAGCTCTTTAAAGCCATCTCCGCTTTGAGGACCAAACAGCTCACTACCATCGTCAATGATATTGTAAAAGCGGGGACTTATAAATAAATGTCAATAATATGTTGATGAACTTTAATTGACTAATTATAGGACATGTGTTAGCATAATGTTATAATATGTAAATAATTTACATATTATAACACGAGTAAATTTACTACATTTATGAATTTGTTCACAGTATGAGACTATAATCAAAAAGGAGAGACTACTATGAAGAAAAGTAAGATCTTAAAGCGAATCATTGCTATATTTGCTATCATTTCCATGGTATTTCTAGATCTAGCAGGATCAGGAATTTGGGTTGCTAATGCAGCAACAGCAAACGGAGACCCCGTCTTTAAAGAGACAAGTTTCAGAACAATTTTGGTTGGGAAATCTTATGATTTCGATATCAAAAATGAACCGTCAAAAGCAACGTACCAATGGAAAAGCAGCAACAAGACAGTTGCAACAGTTAATAGTATGGGTGTTGTAAAAGCACTTAACACAGGCAGCACAACAATCACCTGCAAGATTACATCAAGAGAAAGTAGTATAATTCTAAAGGCAACAGTACTAGTGGAAAAAACTTCTAAGAAGCCAGCTGCAAAGGTTAATATAAATAATATTATTCAGTCCATGGCAGTGGGTGAAACATATAGCTTAAATTGTACTTATACACCATCAGACGCTTCTGATTCTGTAAACTGGACATCAAGTGATACTTCAGTTGCCCAAGTTAATGCTAATGGTGTTGTAACTGCATTAAAAAATGGTAAGGTAACAATTAAAGCAACCACAATTAATAAATCTCGTACGGATAAAGTAACAATTAAGGTGTCACCAGAGGTTATAGTATCTTCTGAGAGAGAACTTGATCAGGCTTTAAAAGCAGGTAAAGCAAGTACAATTCTAATTAGCTCCAAGACAGATATGGAATTAACAATTCCAGAAGGTGACTACTCTGGACAAGAATTGATTGTTGATGCACCTAATGCAGCAATACATAATTATGGAGTATTTAAGAAAATTACAATTCGCGCCTTAAATGATCAAGGCTGGGATGAATTTGCAAAAGGAAATACAGTATATGCTTATGCATCAAGCCTTATTATAGTTGAAGAGAGTGCAGATTGTGCGATTATAGTTGATAAAAGAAATATTAAATTAGGTCTTACCTTAAATGGAATTGCTAAGATTGACGCTTTAAAACCGTGTGAGATTAATTGCAATGGAACAGCAAAAGATCTTCCTAAATTAAATGTTGGGACGACCGGTGTTAAAATCAATACAAACATTGCACTTCAGATTGATGCTTCCTATCAAGCAGTACTTAAATTGGAAACAGAAGCTGCTGCAAAATCAAAGATTACGGCAAAAGATAGTAATTCAATACCAAAAGTAGAAGGCAATTATAGGGTTAACGTAGAAGTTAATGGTTATGTTCAGAGTGTTGGTGCAGATATAATTCCAGCTGTAGATGATAAGGGATTTACTTCTGAGGGAAGAATAGTAGCCAATTTTGGAACACCTAAAATTGATGGCGAAATTGACGATATGTGGAAGAATGCAATACAGATTCTACCTCCAAATACAAACAATGCAGCAGTAAAAGCAACTGCAACATTTAAGGTATTATGGGATGACAATGCACTTTATTTTCTTGCACAGGTAAAAGATCCTAACTTGTCAGTTGCACCTATCAATGCTTATCAACAAGATTCTATCGAAGTTTTCTTAGATGAGAAAAATGATAAAGCATCCTCATATACTTCTGATGACTTACATTTCAGAGTAAATTACAATAATGTTCAGTCAATCGATCAAGGTTCTGACAGCCGGTTCTATACAGCGACAAAGTTAGGTGAAAATGAATACCTTGTTGAAGGAAGAATTGAGTTACAGAATGCAGCAAAGAATAATACGATTTATGGTATGGACTTGCAAGTAAATGATTGTATTGGAACGAGCAGAGCAGGAACAATCACTATATTTGATACAAAAGATAGTGCATGGAGCAATCCATCCGTATTTGGTGAAGTTGTACTTATCGGTAAAAAGCCTGGAGATGCTCCCGGACTTAATCCATATAAATTAATTAAGTTCGTCACTTCTGCTGAGAATATGGATGTTAAAGCTGTAGCATTTACTTCAAGCTTACAGAAAGCAAAAGATGTAATCAAAAATAATAAATCAACTCAGAAGGATATAGATACTGCTTATGATAATTTGAATAATGTAATCACATTTGTAAATGCAGTTACTAAAGCAGCAAAGATAGATTTAACCGTATATCAGCCTGAGGGCGTAGATGCTGTTAAGAACGCAGTTAAAGAAGCAGAAAAACTTCTAACAGTAAAACATCCAAAACTTGATAAGATGAATAAAGCAATTGCTGCATTAGATAAAGCAATTGCAGCATTAAAAGTAAATGGAATAGACAAAGATGGTAACTTGGTTGCTAAGTTTGGAACACCTAAGATTGATGGTGAAATCGATTCGGTATGGGATAGAGATGACTTTGTTCCAGCAATCGCATCAGGTTCTGGAACAACAGATACAACAGCTAAATTTAAAGTATTATGGGATGATAAGGCACTCTATGTTTTAGCAGATGTTACTGATAGTGCACTTGATGTAACTTCAGGAACTGTTTATAACAGAGACTGTGTTGAAATCTTCTTGGATGAAGGCAACAATGCTATAGAGAATATTTTTGACCTTGATGATTGCCACTATAGAATCAGCTGTGAAAACAGTCTTTCTGCAGACCGCGGTAGTTTGGATCGGTTATATACTATGGTAACTAAGAAGAAAGATGCTGATGGTAAGGTAACAGGTTATATTCTTGAAGCTAGAATTGCACTTCAAAACCCGGCAAAGGATAAGAATATCTATGGTATTGAGTTACAGTTAAATGATGCTAAGGGTGGAAACAGAACTGGTACTTTAAATGTATTCGATAATACAAGCAGTGCTTATGCAAGCCCAACAAAACTTGGTAAAGTTGTTCTCAGTGAAAAAGATGCTGGAGATGTAATTGGCTTCAACAAATATGATTTATTGAAGATGGTTAATATCGCAAACGATATTCAATTAGTTCGTTATACTGATGATACAGCAGCTAAAGTAAAAGAATTAGTTAATCAAGCAGATGCAACGATTGCTACGGGTGATCAAGCTCAGGTTGATGCACTTTGTGCTTCTTTGAATCAGGCAATTAAGGCACTCGTTCATAAGGCAATTAAAGATATAGATCCGGCAATATCAAAACTCAAAGAGTTTAGAAGAATTCCAGCAGATTATCTTACTGCAGCAGCTTATGACGATAAAGCAAAGGGAACTGTTGTAAGAGATTTCTACGACACATATGAGTATAGTGACAATGGAGTACGTGGTAATGCAGTTCAAAAAGATATGCTTGTATATCTTCCTGCCGACTATAAGGCAGAGGATACAGCTAAAAAATATAATGTATTATACTTAATTCATGGTACAGCAGAAGATCAAAATACAGTATTTGGTGATGATGATGTGAATGTAACGACTGTAATGAAGAAAGTACTTGATCAAATGATCGCGAATGGCGAACTGGATCCAATGATCATTGTTTGCCCTACCTATAAAGGTATGGAATCAGGAAGATTACAGTATGAAATGGTCAATGAGATATTACCTTTTATAGCTAAGAAATATAATACTTATGCTGAATCAGATACTCAGGATGCTCTGAAAGCTGCAAGAAATCATCAAGCAGTTGGTGGATTCTCTCAAGGATCTGGATGTACATTTACTATCATGAAGAATTGTTTTGCTTACTTTAAATATTACATACCAGTAAGTGGTGGTTCAGGAAATGCTGATTTTACAAGTGTTGTAAAAGGTTATGCAATGAATGATTACTATGTATTCGCATCCACTGGCACTGATGATATTGCTTATAGCGGAATGGTAAATGCAATTCCAGCTATGGCAGATCAGAAAGATAGTGAAGGCAATCCAATCTTCAATTACAATGCGGATTTATCACAAGGTAACTTATACTTACTGCTTTTGACAGGTGGTACACATACTTGGCAATGTGTAAATCAGTATTTATATAACATTTTGCCGGATGTATTCTTCGCTGAAAAAGGAACAGATATTCCAGTAATAGTAACTGATTGAAAAGGGATTTACAGCAGATGGAAAAATCGTTGGTAACTATGGTACACCTAAAATTGACGACGAAATTGATTCTGTTGCAAATAATACTTGAACAGGTATATAATATATTTATTGGAAGATATTATAAATCATGGATTAATGAAAGGGGTAGAAAGATGGTTGTAAAAAATGGATTTTCAAAGAAAATAGGTTTTATAGTTGCTGTATGTATTTTAATGTCTTGCTTGAGCTTATATGTATTTGCTGAAGAGTCTTCGAAGGTTGTGACTGTAGATGGTGAGTATTTTACTTACTATGCGGGTAACATATATAATTCCGCTGATATGAATCAAGGCAATAATCTACTATCATTATACTTGCAAAATCCTCCTCAAACCAAGCAATACGATGATGGAGTATATAAAGGTACTTTAACGTATAAAGGATATAAAACAAAGCAAGACCAAATATCTGGTGCTCCCCAAGGTATGTGCGTATGGAAGTTGTGTTATATTTATTCAGGAACTGTTACTGGGACACCCCCATCAAAGGTTGTGACTGTAGATAGTGAGTATTCTATTTACTATGCAGGTGACATATATAATTACGATACTATCACTAATGCCAATGAGCTACTATCATTACTCTTGCAAAATCCTCCTCAAACCAAGCAATACGATGATGGAGTATATAAAGGTACTTTAACGTATAAAGGATATAAAACAAAGCAAGACCAAATATCTGGTGCTCCCTATGGTTATTGCTATTGGAAGTTGTGTTATACTTATTCAGGAACTGTTACTGCGACCTGATATAAACAACCTTGGCGAAAAAATTTCTTCGTGCACCATTTTTACAAAAAAACAATTATCTCTTGTCCCAAGATGGCAGATACAAGGCAGTGTGGCAAGATGACGGAAACTTTGTTGTACAAATGCTACTTTAATTATGCAAAATGAAAGTAATTTGGTTATATATGATTTAAAAAATAAACCAGTATGGACTTGTGGTATAAAAGGTTAAATAAAAGTATTATTTATATCATAATAGAGAAGGTATAGGTCAGTCACTGCTATTTAGCCTATACCTTCTCTGTAATACTTGATAAAATAACATAAGCGTGAGAACCAATTATTAAATGCCTCTTCTACTAACTATTTCAATTGCCTGTTTGGTATTTTTTGCACTAAGCTTTTTAAAATAATTGATACTTCATTTTTAATAGAGTGATTAAGCATTGAAACACTCGAATTGTACATCCTATTTTCATAAGTGCTTTTATTCTTTACAAATGTTATTCTTACACCAAAGAATGTGGCTTTTAATGCCAAAAAGCATGAACATACGATAAGGTAAATTATAATACACAAATACAAATATGAGTTGTCAGTATGCTTGAAAATAGGAAGAATTGTATCTGAAATCATCAGAGTTGTATAAGCCGGAATGATGAAAATAATATTCACCAATCTCTCTAGTTTGATACCTTTATTTTTTTCTTTTAAATATGACAATATAACTAAAGCGTATGAAAAAAGCATGTATGGTATTGTCCAAATCAAAAGAAGTATATAGTTAGTTTTAAAGGTATCATATGTACTTTAAACAAATCGGTAACTAATCCAATACTTAGAGAAAAAAAGTTAAGCTAGCCCATCTATTTGGTTCCGATTTTGTATCAGGTAATAATATTATAAAAGATAATATCCAAAGAATACTCAACATTGCAATCATAAATTTTCCTTTTTTATAATCAAATATCTTAGAATCTTCTTTTTATGGTATTTATGTTTATTAGTTTGTACCCCCATTGTGCTAAATACTATCTCTTTAAGAAAATTGATTACGAATAAATATATCTGCAGTTCAAAACACTAACGCTCTTAATATTACATTTTTTTATATTATTACCATATAATACTATAATATAGTTGATCAAAAGTCAATAACGTAATTAATTCACATACATAAACCGCTATTATTGAACAAACAGCAACTTGCAGTAGGCTTCTCTCAAAATATGCTAAAATTGCCGCTATTACAAGTCCAATGATAGCCGAGGATAAGTGTCCCGTAGAGAACAATATATCTGGAAAAACATTGCTCCTAGAACTGCAAAGGGCACATAGCTTAGAAATGTAGTTATAAATCAAGACTTTATTCTATTTTTGAAAATGGCCAAAGGTGCTACTCGAGGTATATATGTTACAATTGCCATTAATAAAACTGCAATTAGTATTCTATCCATTTTTCACATCCTCCATTGGGAATAACTTTGCACCAAGAGCACATGCTGCAACAATAAAAATCGCTTTTGATTTCTTTGCAGCAGGTAGAACTAACGCAATAAACATAGCATACAGTGCTATCCCCATAGAATTTTGGGTTCTGGTGCAAAAATAATTTTTCGTATTTCTATCATTTCCCTGACTCAACACAGGAGGAAAGTCGCTCAGTCAGTGAAAATTGCAAATGGCGAATAAGAAATGGATTCAAGGAAGGCAGACCAAGCTGTGCAAGTATTCTTGGCTACCGAATGGAGAATGAATCTTTAGTTATTGTCCCTGATGAGGCTCAAATAATAAAAACTGTTTTCAATGATTATCTAGATGGTATTTAATTATAGAATAATATGTGTAAAATTAATATACTCCACACTATATAATACATTTGGAATATGCGTATATCTCAAAAAAATAATGGAGGTTTGTGTAGTATAAAAAATTAAAATGGACATTTCAAGCAAAAACACTGTGGTTCAACAACTAATTCATGTAATTATTTCTAACCCAACGTTCCATTGATAAGTTTAACACCTGCGATTTTTAACTGGGAAAGTTGAGTTAATTATATATAAATACGATTCTACATAAATAGACACGAGATTAAATATTAACGTATAATACATTATTATTTTACATACACAATATTGACAAAAATTCCAACCAGCGTTATAATACAAGCACAAACAATTGTCGACAATAGTTAAAAGAACCTTAAGTTAGAAAAACATTTACTAAAAAGTAGAAGTTTTTATGATTAAAAAGGCATAATGAGAGTAATTGCTTTAGTCTCAATAATTTCTCTTGTGGCTATAAGTATATTTTATGAAAGTAGCAATTCAGGTGGCACTAAATAGGCAAAATATTTAAAGAAGAAAAAAGTTGATTATGAGTATTTTACGATTAAAACATTTGAGGACAATGGTATAACTATTACTGCTGTTTTGGGTGATAATATTAGTCAAGAAATGGCTTTAAGTGTTAATTCAACTGATAGTACCAGTCAAGTAACTTATAAGTATAAAAATAACAAAAAGATTAAGGAAGAACTAGGTAGGAAAGTAAGAGCTGAGGTTACTTATGAGTGGTCAAGATATGATATGAGTACTGGTAGAGACGGAACAAATATTTTTATAGGAAAACAAGCTGTGTAGCAAGCAGAATGTTTAAACGGAATTTGGGACAATTTCTATCATACTGATTTTGGTACAGTACAAAAATGTGATACATCTGAGATATGTTGCAGCTTTTGCACAATATTTTGTAGTTAACCAGACATATGCAAGTAGCGGTTGGACTGTGACTGCAACTTTGCCCCTCCCGTCATTTATGAAAGCTCAAACAATAGCATAGGGCAATCTTACCTGTTGGAAATAACAATATATACATATAAGTGTTAGCCATACAACTTGCCATGCATCTTCATTTTTTAATTCGCATACTTATACTACTGATATGTATTAAGACCAACTACAATTGCTAGTTTTTCTTCAAACCAGTAATTTCTATTACGAATTTGAAGACTATGTAGAGACAAACATGTTTATTTCTACATAGTCTTATATAAGTTGGGTAAAAATTACTGTATTTTTGTCAAAGTAAGAAAAGTTTAAAGTATCAAAAGTTTATGATCTTCTTAACAGGATAAGAATAATACTGATAAGTTTTTCAAATAAGAATATTGCATACGACTACTTAACTTAAGTTGTATGCTTACATTTTTGCTATTTTATACAGGTGGTGAACCTTGGAAATGTAAAATATTGACCTTTTATAGAGAACAGCCAAAGTCCGCAACATGTCTAAAACTACTGTCGTAGATGCTGACTAGTTTGGATTACTTGTAGACAGTGGGAATTTTCTAAGTGTAGTTGAATACTGCTTCCCGAAAAAAGAGGAGAATAAGGTTACCAAATGTTCGCAGTATTCTGTGGGTGAGTTAGAAAAGCTGTACCCACATATTTATTAGCATATGATTTTTAAGGAACTGTATACTTCTTTAGAAGTATAAATAAGTATACAGTCCTTTAATAATAACTGACTTATAATTTAATATACTGTTTTGTACGATAGCCTGAAGGTTAAATATGGATGTAAAGGAAGAAATTATTATAGAAGGAATAGAATAATAGATAACCATTTACTAAGTGATTTAGCCATTAGGATCGTGATAGTAAGTACGTAATACTATGATTTGGGAGAAAAAAGAATTTAATTAATGGAGGAAGTTATGATAATTAATATTCAGGGGGTCACAAAGGTTTATTCTGGTAAATCTAAGGTTGTTGCTAATGATGACCTAACATTGAGTGTAAAAGAGGGAGAAATATTAGGCCTTCTAGGTCACAATGGGGCAGGAAAAACAACTCTCGTAAATCAGATTTTAGGTTTGGTAAGACCAACAAAAGGTGAAATTATTTTGTTAGGACAATCTGTGACAAAGTCACCTGAAAGAGCCCGACGCATTTGCTCTATTCAGCCGCAGTCACAGTTGCCTCTTGGAGAGTTAACTCCATCGCAGGCAGTTTCGATTATGGGAAAGATGCGAGGAGGCAATGAAGCCGATGTAAAGCATCGGATGGAGAACCTCTTTGAATCCTTAGACATTGGAAGTTGGGCCAATACACAGGGACTAAAGTTATCTGGAGGTATTCGCAGACTGACAGCTTTTTGCATGGCGGTAGTTAACCCCGGTAAGGTAGTGATTCTTGATGAACCTACAAATGATGTTGACCCCGTTCGCCGTAGATACCTTTGGAGTGAGATACGGAGACTGACAGATGTGGGAACCTCGGTTATTTTAGTTACCCATAATGTACTTGAAGCAGAAAAGGCAGTGGATAGAGTAGCAATTCTACATAAAGGGAAGTTTCTTGCACAAGGCTCACCATCTGAAATAAAACGGTCGATGGATAATCGTTTGCGTATTGAAGTAAGCCTGGTTAAAGAGTCAGAGGATTATGATACTCCAAATTGGGCTTTTTCCAAATATAGCAGTAATGGGCGTATGTCTTTTTACATGGAACAGGAGTCGGTACTAAAGGCTATAGAATGGGCTAAAGACCAGATTAATAAAGGAAGAATTATTGATTACTCTTTGTCGCCGACAAGTCTTGAGGATGTATATGTTGAATTGACAGAAGACAAGGGGGGTAACTAATATGAGTTTTTTTAAACAGTTCAAGTATGTATTTGAAATACAATTGTTGAGAAATGCAGGGAATTTAGTGTTTTTTGCAATTATTCAAATTATGATATCATTGGGGATTGTTGTTGGTTTTACATATCTGTTTTCTAGTCCGGAGCCGGGTACAGTGCTTTATCTAGCTACTGGAGCTCCTATAATTATTCTGGTTATGACAGGTCTAGTTATTTTACCTAATCAGACTATTACAGCTAAAGCCGAAGGATATATTGATTTTATCAGAACCTGGCCTGTTAATCGTGCAGCTGTAGTTTTGGCAGATACCGTAGTATGGTTTATAACTACATTTCCTGGTCTTATTGTGTCTACAATATGTGCACATTTTATTTTTCATCCTGGTTATGACATTTCGTGGACAGTAGTCCCAAGTATTCTTTTGGTGGCATTAACGTGTATTGGAATCGGATATGGATATTCCCATGCTTTACCGCCTCCAGGAGCAATGGCACTTTCGCAGATAATAGCTTTCGGGGCCCTTATGTTTTCACCTATAAATTTTCCAATGGAACGTCTTCCTGAATGGCTTCAAGTTGTTCATCATATACTTCCACTATATTCGATGGCTGAAGTAGTACGTGCATCTATGGCTGCCAGTACATTTACAGCGGAAATTTGGCATTACGTTGTTTTAATTATATGGTGTATTATTGGGTATGGTGGGTCAATTGCTATTTTGAACAGGAAATAGCAGAGTACAGATTTAGTTACTTTAGAGGGGGAGAGTTATGTGATGGATGTTATTGCGGTTGTAGGTGCTGGTGTAATGGGAGTGGATGTGGCTGCAACAGCTGCATTTCATGGGTACAGTGTTATTTTGAAAGATATTGTTCCTCAGGTTTTGTCGGAGGCTCCGCAGATTATTCGTCGAAATATCAGGAACTATAAAATGGTGTCTTCTACACTTCAGAACTGGAACACTGCCGATATTCTTTCGCGTATTACTTTCACAGACAGGTATGAAGGCTTCGAAAAAGCTTCCTGGGTGATAGAAAACACGATAGAGGATTTTGATGTTAAAAGAACCTTATATGGAGAGTTGCGGGAAGTATGTTCACCGGATGCAATATTTGCTATAAATACCAGCTGCATTTCGATTACTAAGCTGGCAGCACTTTTACCCCAACCCGAGAGAGTTGTTGGGATGCACTTTATGAACCCTGTACCCCTTAAGGAGGCGGTTGAGACTGTCAAGGGCTTCCATACATCCGATGAGATCGTGCAGTCCTCAGAAACCTTCCTTAAATCTCTTAATAAAAAGGCTATTCTTGTTCAGGATTACCCTGGTTTTGTTTCAAACAGGCTATCCCATCTGTTTATGAATGAGGCAGCCTTTTTAGTTCAGGATCAAGTGGCTGAACCAAAACAGATTGATGATATATTCAAGTTTGGATACGCCCATAAAATGGGACCTTTGGAGACTGCTGACTTGATTGGTCTGGATACAGTTGTTCGCTCTCTTGATGTTCTTTACCAGAGTTATCAGGATACAAAGTTCAGATGCTGCCCACTCCTGAGAAAAATGGTAGATGCCGGACTGTTGGGAAGAAAAAGCGGTCGGGGGTTTTATACATACCAATTGGGAGGGGTGTAGTTTTGAAGGATATAAAATGTGTTGTTTGGGATCTTGATAATACTCTATGGGAAGGAATTCTTCTTGAAGGGGATAAGGTATATCTGAAACCAGGCATTGTGGATATATTGAAAATATTGGATTCACGAGGTATCCTTTTGTCCATAGCCAGTAAGAATAATTATGAAGAAACAATGGCATGTTTGGCAAGTTTTGGATTGAATCAGTATTTTCTAAGTCCGCAAATCGGGTGGAATGCCAAGTCCATTTCTGTAGCCAATATTCAAAAAAATTTGAATATTGGTATGGATACCATTCTTTTTATAGATGATCAAGTATTCGAACGTGATGAGGTGAAAGCTGCCCACCCAGAAGTTACTGTCGTTGATGCATTAGATTATAGAGAAATAACTTCCATGCCTCGATTGAATCCAAGAGTAATAACCATAGATAGCTGCAGACGGCGGCTTATGTATATGGAAGAGCAGAAACGTCAGGTTGACGAACAGGTTTACCAGGGCACACCTGGCGAATTTTTAGAAAGTCTGAACATGGTATTTACAATTTCAAAAGCACAGGAATCGGATTTGATTCGTGCTGAGGAATTGACACTTCGAACTAATCAGCTTAATTCTACAGGCATTCAATATAGTTACGATGAACTAAAGTCATTGCTGGATTCTCCAAATCACCGTTTGTGGATTTGCGAACTTAATGACAAGTATGGGTCATATGGCAAGATTGGTCTGGTTTTAGTAGAAATACAAGACAATGCATGGGTCATACGACTTTTGCTTATGTCATGTCGTGTAGTTTCACGGGGTGTTGGGACAGTATTATTATCTTTTTTAATGAATGAGGCTAAAGCGGCAGGCAAGGTTTTACAAGCTGATTTCCGACGGACTGAGCGTAACCGCCAGATGTTGATGACATACCAATTTGCAAACTTTAAGGAGAAAGAACGTTCTGGAAATACTATTTTATTTGAGAATGACCTAAAGATTATTCAGAAATACCCGCCGTACATCAAAATAGAGGCAGGTAATTGATTTTAATATAAAGATGGAGGAATAGTATGGATAATGAAAAACAGGCACGTTTGTGTATTCGCAATTTCATTGAAGATAACATGGTTTCATTTGATGAGGATATTGATTTAAATGACTCAGATAACATATTTGAAAAAGGCTTTGTCACTTCTGTTTTTGCCATGTGCTTATTAAATTTTATTGAAAAAGAGTTTTCAATTGAGGTATTGGACGAGGATATCATATTGTCTAACTTTAGCTCGGTAGATAATATAATCCGTTTAGTGCAAAGGTTGAAGGGAGAAGCTTATGGACAATGATTATCAAAAGTCTATTTTGATTAAGGCAACAGAATATGCTGAGAGAGTAATTCGCCCTCAGGCTGGGGAATTCGATCGCAAGGAATTTCTCCCGAGGGAGATAATTGATAGCATGGCTTCTTTAGGGCTTTTAGGGGCTGCCATACCTCAAAAATATGGTGGATTAGGTCTAGATCCATTATATTACGGACAACTTACAGAAATTATAGGTAAAGTATGTTCCTCAACACGATCTCTGTTAACTGTACATACATCATTGGTAGGTGAAACGCTGGTTAAATTGGCTAATCCTGCCCAACGTGAACGCTTTCTGCCTGATTTGGCTAGAGGAACCAAGCTTGCTTGCTTTGCTTTATCAGAGCCCAATACTGGTACTGATGCGTCTTCTGTTAAAACTACCTATAAAAAAATAGGAGATGTATTTATCCTTAATGGGAGAAAAAAGTGGATAACATTTGCAGGAATAGCAGATCTTTTTTTAGTAATTGCAGCTGATGAGGAAACAAACAAAGTCAGTGCTTTTTTAGTTGATGCTAAAATGCCAGGAATCGAAGTTATACCCATGAGTGGATTGTTGGGTAACAGGGCTGCTTATACTGCTGAAATTGTTTTTAATAACGTTGAGGTAGCAGAAGGAAATGTTTTATGTAATTTGGGAGAAGGTTTTAGTTTTGTTGTAAATACCGCCTTATTCTATGGGCGTTACAGTATAGCTTGGGCAGGTCTTGCAATTGGGCAAGCGGCACTGGAAGAGATGGTAAGTTATGCAAGAAAACGCGAACAGTTTGGCGAGAAGATAGGAAAGTTTCAACTGGTTCAAGGTATTATTGCGGATGCTGTAACACAGGTTCATGCCGCTCGGGCTCTTTGTAACAAAGCTGGGGAAGCATTTCTTGCTGGTGACGACAGTGCTGTAATGGATACAAATATAGCAAAGTATTTTACTTCGAAAATAGCTCATAAGGTAGCTTCAGATGCGGTACAGATATTTGGGGGCAATGGATTTTGGAATCAATACCCTGTAGAAAGGTTATTTAGGGAATCAAGGCTTTTAGAAATAATTGAAGGGACATCGCAGATACAGCAAGTAATGATTGCAAACTATGGTATGCGAAAGTATCGTAAGAGATAGTTATTTAGGGGGAGTAGAAATGTGTAAATATAGAAATTTGGTTGAGGCACTTCGAGATAGTTCTCATTGTGATACTGGAATCCGTTTCCTTTATAACACTGAAAGTGAAGATTTCCTCTCCTATTCTGGACTTCTACAAGAGGCAAGTCTCCGCCTTTCAGCTTTTCAGTCGGTTGGAGTTAGTGCTGGAGACGAAATGATTTTGGTATATAAGTCACATCGTGATTTTCTAATTGCGTTTTGGGCGTGTCTTTTAGGGGGTATTGTAGCTGTTCCGCTTTCTTACCCTGAAAATGAGGATGACACATTAAAGGTATTCAGCGTTTGGGGAATATTAAAGCAGCCATTTATTGCAACTGACGAAGATAAATTGATGAAAAAGCTTGAGAGTTTTTCGAACAAAACTAATTTAACACCAGTTTTAGAAGCAATGGCTTCAAGGCTTTTTCACCCTGAGAGTGTTGAGTGCAGAGAATATGAACCTCAATATCCAGACATTCGTTCTGAGGATATCGCATTTATTCAGTTTTCATCGGGGTCTACTGGAAATCCTAAGGGAGTAGTACTAACACACGAAAATCTTTTATATAACATATACGATATTCTTGACAGTAATAGTATAACTGAGACAGATTCATTTTTAAGCTGGAAACCTATTACACATGACTTTGGTATGATATGTTTTCATTTGGCACCACTTGTTGCTGGTTTGCAGCAGTATCGTATTCCCACAAATACCTTTGTTTGGAATCCAGTATTTTGGTTTTCATCAGTGAATAAATACAGAGCCACTATTCTAGGCTCCCCTAACTTTGGCTTTAGACATTTTCTCAAAAGGTTCAAGCATGAAACTGCGGAGGCTGAGCACTGGGATTTGAGCTGTGTTAGGATTATATTTAATGCTGCAGAACCTATATTGGCTTCGTTATGTAATGAATTCAATATGGAAATGGAAAAATGGGGGTTATATTCGAAAACTTTAAAGCCTGGCTACGGATTGGCTGAAGGCACTCTAATAGTTTCTGTCTGTCCGCCGGAAGAAGAATATATGACTTTTAATGTTAACCGTAAGTATATTACAATAGGTCAGGCTCTCAGGTTTGTAGAACCAACCGATCCAGAAGCACTGGAATTTGTAGACTGCGGTCTTCCTTGTAAACATACAGAGGTTCGAATTACCGATGTTGAAAGAAAGCCATTAGGTGAGGATATAGTAGGAAACATTGAAATCAAAGGATTATGTGTTACATCAGGTTACTATAGGAATCCAAAGGCTACTAAAGAAGTTTTGACGGAAGATGGATGGCTTGATACTCAGGATCTCGGATTTATACATAATAACCGATTGGTGATTGTGGGTCGTAAAAAAGAAATAATAATAATCGGAGGAATCAATTACTTTCCGTACGATATTGAAAATGCAATTTTAGATGGATTGGGAGGGAACAAACAAAACAAGTATATAGCATGCGGGGTTCCTAATAGAGAAAAAGGTACAGAGGATTTGCTTATATTTATTTATTATAAAAAGAAAAGTGAAGAACTCCTGCCTGTGATAAAAAGTGTTCGCCAGCAAGTCCTTGACAAGCTTGGACTTAAAGTAGCCCACGTGTTACCAGTTAAACAGATACCCAAAACAACAAGTGGAAAAGTGCAGCGCTATAAGCTGGTTCAATCCTATTTGAATGGCGAGTTTGACGAATTTATTCGCCAATTTGACAATTCTGATTCTTCGGATATGGATTCGACAGATGAGGTAATAAGCCTGCCATTTTCACTTCAGGAAGATGTATTAACAGTAATAATACGTGAGGAAGTAGAAAAAATATCAGGTAATAGTAACATTGATATAAATATTGGATTTAATGATCTTGGGCTTGATTCACATAAATTGATAATGCTTCAGGAACGCTTGGAAAAACGTTTGGGAATAAACCTGTCGAGTACAACGGTTTTGGATTACCCAAGTGTCAGTAGGATGGCAAAACTACTGTCGAAACAGGAAAACAGCAACAAGAATACACTTCATATTAAAGCTGCAGAACCTGCGAAAAGTGGGGAGATCGCAGTAGTAGGTATGGCATGTCGTTTCCCAGGTGGAGTTCACTCACCAGAGACTTTCTGGGATCTCTTGAGTAATAGTGTTGACCCGGTACGGGAAATTCCAGAATGGCGTTGGAATAGGGATCCGCTGCGCCAATCAGAATTGACTACCCGCATGGGTGGATTTCTTGATGAAATAGATAAATTTGATCCGCTTTTCTTTGGAATTTCTCAAGTGGAGGCTGAGGCATTGGATCCCCAACAGCGTATTTTACTGGAGTTGACATGGGAAGCTTTTGAGGACGCAGGATGGAACCCTAAGTCTCTTGGCGGCAGCAATACAGGTGTTTTTGTTGGTATTTCAGGTAGCGAATATATACAGGTTGCTCGTGATCTGGGGCATCAGCCTGGTCCTTACACATATACCGGCACGATGCTTAATGCCGCTGCGGGACGTATTTCCTATACCTTCGGTCTTAACGGACCTTGTATGGCGATAGACACAGCTTGCTCTTCCTCATTGACAGCAGTTCATCAGGGCTTATTACAACTCAGGGCAGGTAACTGCGATATAGCACTGGCTGCAGGAGTAAATCTTATTCTTAGAGCTGGGGGACATGCCAGCTTTTCAAAGCTCCAAGCATTGTCTCCTTCTGGTAGATGCCGCAGTTTTGACGAAACGGCTGATGGCTATATCCGTAGTGAAGGAGGCGCAGTACTTGTTCTAAAACGTTTGGAGGATGCTCGTAAAGATGGAGATACAATATGGGGCATTATAAAAGGTGCAGCGCTTAATCATAATGGACATAGCAGTGGATTAACCGTACCCAACGGATTGGCACAGCAGAAGGTTATAAGGCAGGCATTAGCTGATGCAGGGTTGGAACCCTATAATATTGATTACATAGAAGCACACGGGTCGGGAACCAAGCTTGGAGACCCACAGGAAATAAATGCTTTGGCAGAAGTTTTCGATGGTACAACACGTCCGTTATATATAGGGAGTGTTAAAACCAATGTGGGCCATTTAGAAGCAGCAGCAGGTTTAGCAGGTATGTGCAAGGTGCTTTTGGCAATGAGACACGGAAGGATGCCAGCCAACCTTCACTTTAAAAAAGGAAATCCTTTGATTTCATGGGATACGATACCGTTTAAGACTGTGGATTCGCAAAAGGACTGGGAAGCTTGTAACGGCTTAAGGCGGGCAGGTATCAGTTCATTTGGAATAAGCGGTGTAAATGCCCATGTCGTTCTTGAAGGAGTGACAGATGCAGATGAGGGTGCAGATAGTACATACTGCAGATCTACAAACCTTTTTACTATTTCAGCACGGACTGAACCAGCTTTGCGTCAATATGTCATGCAAATGGCAGATTGGTGTAGGAAACCAACAGCAGATATTTCAGCACTTTGCAGGACTTTAGGTCTTGGAAGAGCTCCGCTGAAATGTCGCCTCGCTTTGATAGCAGAAAGTACAGATGCCCTTATGGTAAAGCTGGAGACATTGGCAAAATCTTCAAAGCCTGTAGGGAAGGATACACCTGAGCAGACTGGTTCTTTGGTTTTCATGTTTACGGGGCAGGGTTCTCAATATCATAATATGGGCCGGGAGCTTTATTATGAGTCAGATATATTTAAAGAAAAGTTTGATGAGTTGGATACAGCGTTTATGCCGCTGATAGGGGCATCACTTGTGGAGTTGGTTTATTGCGGTAATAATAGTGACATACAACGTCCTTTATATGCTCAACCGTTGATTTTTTCATTAGAAGTAGCATTAGCACAGTATTGGGAGTCGCTAGGCATTGTTCCAGAGATATTGATAGGCCATAGTATAGGAGAATATGCAGCGGCTTTTATGGCGGGTGTGATGAGCCTTCAGGATGCTGTTTGCATGGTAGCTGCTCGCGCCGAGATTATGGACTCTACTCCGTCTCTGGGCAGAATGGTGGGGGTTCTTGCAGATGAAGACAAGGTACAGGAACTCATAAGGTGCTATAACGATGTATCGATAGCTGCTGTTAATACTCCAGAGAATGTGACTGTTTCTGGTGGAAATAATAGTATTGATAATTTGGTTCGCTGTGCCAAGAAAGACAGAATATTCGTAGAGGAACTGGGGGTGTCCCATCCTTTCCACTCAGTTCTTATGAGTGATAGAGCACGTCAGTTGGAGAAGCGGCTTGAGAATATAAAGTTCCATGCTCCAAACCGTCGTTTGATATCAGCATGTACAGGAAGACTTGTATCAAACGATATGCTTATGAACGCTACTTATTGGGGCGATCATCTGATGAAACCAGTGCTATTCCAAAAGTCAATAAATACGGCAATTTCATCGGGCGGTAGTGTTTTCTTGGAGATTGGAGCAACAGCTACTATTAGCGGCTTGGCTGCTCAAAACATGAAAGATAATAATTATCTGGTGTTGCCAAGCTTGCGAAAAAATCAGCCAGTTTGGAAACAAATAAACGAGAGCTTAGGCCAATTATGGCAGGCAGGATATGAAGTTAACTGGAGAAGTTACTATAAAGGAAATGCTGTTCGAATTGAAAATATACCGCATACACCTTATGAACGAAAGCGTGTGTGGGTTAGTGATATTAAAGCTGATGACAAAGGTTTAAATGTTGTAAATACTCAAGGGAATGAAAATCAATATGAGCTGGGTATGAAAGAAGCAGCTGCGGCTTATGAGCAAACTTATGGAAATGAAGATATATATGAAATACAGGAAGCAATCAGGAAAATGATTTCACAGGTTACAGGGGTCTCTACGGATGAGATAACCAACTCTC
The DNA here is from genome assembly GCA_023398105.1 of Bacillota bacterium. Lineage (GTDB taxonomy): Bacteria > Bacillota > Clostridia > Acetivibrionales > DSM-1351 > Ruminiclostridium. Next base: position 19,018 of record JAEWST010000172.1, read on the forward strand.
TAAACCTGTTCTCATTAGGGATAGATTCCCTGATGCTGGTTCAGTTAGGAAAGAATGTACTGAGCAGGTTTCAGGTAGACATTCCTATAAAGACTTTTTTTGCAGAATTACATACTGTTGAAATGTTAGCTGAATATTTGATGAAGAATCGACCAGTTTGTCCAAAAATATATAGCACTCCGGCGGAAGAACAACATATGCCGTCCTATGAAGTAAAAGAAATAATTAACCGACAGTTAGCTATAATGGAAGAACAGTTGCATCTTTTGGGGGCTGCACGTTTGGGGAGAAATGAAAAAAGAACACACAAACCGATTCAAATTGCAAAACCTTCTGCTGTCAACAGTTCGAGAGGTATGAAACTGACAGAGGACTCCTTAACCCCACGTCAGCAGGGATTTTTGGATGAATTTATAGCCCGATGGACGATGAGAACCGAGAAATCTAAGGAATATGCAGCCAAACATCGTGATGGTTTGGCTGACTGGATAGTAAGTCTCAACTTCAGTCTCAGTATAAAAGAGCTGGTATACCCATTGGTTTCAAAAAAGTCTGAAGGTTCTAAGTTTTGGGATATAGATGGGAATGAGTATATAGATACAGCTATAGGGTACGGAGTAGCGTTTTTTGGACACAAACCTGACTTTGTAGTTGAGGCCATTCGTAAACAATTGGATAAAGGCTTTGAACTTGGACCACAATCTGATTTGGTGGGAGAAGTGACAGAATTGTTTCGTGAGCTTACTGGTGTGGAGCGAGTAACCTACTGTAATACAGGTACTGAGGCTGTTATGGTGGCTCAGCGATTGGCACGTGCTGTAAGCGGCAGGAATAAGATAGTAAGATTTATTACATCCTTTCATGGTAGCTTTGACGGTGTTTTAGCCGAAGCTGGTGAGACTGGCAGCCAGCCTATGTCTATAGGCATACCGCAGTCGATGGTAGAAGATACCATGGTATTACTCTATGGGAGTAAGGAAGCTCTTGATGCAATTCGTGAAAATGGAACGGAACTGGCGGCTGTGTTGGTAGAACCTGTCCAAAGCCGTAATCCGGGACTTCAACCTAAGGAATACCTGCATCAACTTAGAGCTTTGTGTTCAGAACTAGGAATTGCATTAATTTTTGATGAAATGGTAACAGGATTCCGTATTCATACAGGCGGAGCACAGGCGTATTTTGGTGTAGAGGCAGATATAATTACTTATGGTAAACTAGTTGCCGGTGGTATGCCTATAGGTATAGTTGCTGGAAAGTCGCTTTATTTGGATGCAGTTGACGGAGGTACATGGTCTTATGGTGACGAATCAGGACCAACAACTGAAACTACATTTTTTGCAGGAACCTTCTGCAAACATCCCTTGACAATGGCGGCCTGCAAAGCAGTGTTACAGCGCTTGAAGGATAATGGGGTGGCTCTTATCGAAGAGGCTAATGAACGCACCAGATGCTTTGTTGATAGGGCTAATAACTATTTTGTTCAGGCTGAGGTTCCGCTTAAGGTGTTACATTTCGGTTCCATGTACCGATTCGAGTCGGGAGTATCCACGAATATGACTTCGTTTACATTGGAATTGGATCTGTTTTTCCGTTTAATGATGGAAGCTGGAGTTTATATATGGGAACGGCGTACCTGCTTTTTCTCGACAGCTCATACTGATGAGGATGCAGGAAAAATTTTAGAGGCATTGAAGTACAGTGTTGAGAAACTTAGGGAAGGGGGCTTTGACTTTAGGTCATTGGGTACTCCTACCAATCAGGACAAGTTATCAACAAACTGTCAAAACAGTTTTGACTTATCCTCAGAGGAACGCAGGGTGTACATAATGTCTACACTTAAGGGTGGAAATGAAGCTTATCAGGTGCGAGGCATGCTGGTATTGGATAGTATGCCGGATATCGAAAAGCTAAGGAACTCATTTAAGCAAATCTCCGAAACACATGAGATGCTGCGGAGTTCTTTCCGTGTGGAAGGCTCAAAGGTTGTACATTATATAGACCAGGCTGTTGAACCTGAATTCCTTTTTGCGGATGCAAGAAAAGGTGACAGTTCGGAAGCTTTTGAAAAAAACTGGAAACGACCATTCGACCTCAGCCAGTCACCCCTGTGGAGATTTGGGCTATTGGTGGAGAATGATGGATGTCATAAGCTTGTATTCAATTTCCATCACATTATTGTAGATGGTCCATCCATGGATGTGATTCTGAAAGAACTTGAGATATTAATAAATGGAGGTACTATAAAAAAGCCTTCTTTGACTTATAGAGAATTTGTAACAGCTGAAAAAGATTTTTTAGCAAGCAGTGATGCTTCTCAACAAAGAGATTGGTGGTTGAAACAATTAAGACCTATGCCTCATGCACTGAATCTACCTAATGATGGCTTGAGACCGGAAATAAACAAATTTCAGGGGGCTTGCAGATTCTTTACTCTGGACTCAGGGATGCTTGCTAAAGTTAAGGTAACTGCAAAGGAATGTCAAACGACACCGTTTATGGTATTATTAGCAGCTTGGTCTGCGTTTTTGGGTCGAATTTCTGCTCAATCGGATTTTTGTATTGGTATACCGTGGGATCGCAGGAATAATGGGGATTTTGGTGGTGTAGTAGGAATGTTTGCCCAAACTTTGGTATTGAGGCTGCAGCCTACTCCAAACGGTTCATTTAAAGATTTCCTTTCATCAGTAAAGGAAATGTGCTTTGGAGCATACGGAAATGCAGAATATCCACTGGATAAGCTGTTGGAAGACTTAAATGTACAAAGGAATTTGGGACGAAATCCACTTTTTGATGTTATGTTTATTTATGAGAACGGTCAAAACAGGACGATTGATATTGAAGGAATTCACTGTGAATCTGGAGAGGTTTCAACTGACAGTGCGTCTTTTGATTTGACTCTAGAAATGACTGAGCGCAATAGCATGCTTTTCTGCAGCTTAAATTATGCTGTTCCGTTGTATTCGCAATCAAGGATAGAGGAATGGATTGAACGATTCAAGAGTTTTTTGAAGGAAGTGATTTATGAGCCTTCAACGGTATTAGGCGAAGTCAGACTTTTAAGTGAGGATGAGGAAAAGCATTTATTGAACCTTGGAAATGGACCTGAGATAGTTACGAATGGGATAACAGCAACGGAAATTATTAATGAAGCGTTAAAAAAGTATGCTGTTAAGCCTTCAGTTTGGTTCAAGGGTAAAGAAATGACATATAAAGAGCTTGATGAAAGAGCTGCAGTTTTGGCAGGAAGATTGATAGAACACGGGCTAGGTAAAGAGGATGTAGTCGGTATTTTACTAACTCGGTCTTCCGATATGATTGCTGCTATTCTTGCAGTTCTTAAAGTAGGAGCTGCTTGGTTGCCCTTGGATTTTTCTTATCCAGAAGAACGTATACAATACATGATAGATAACAGTGGAGCACGAATGATTTTATGCAATGCTGCTTTGGTACAGCGCTACCATATTTCAATACCTACTATGGATCCAGAGGATATAGTGGAAAAAGTAACAGAACATGTATCCGACTACAAGGGCTGTCCTGAAGATCTGGCTTATTTGATTTTCACATCAGGATCTACTGGTTTACCAAAGGGCGTACAACTCGAACAGAGGTGTCTGGCAAATTTCCTTGTAGGTATGGCCAGGGCACTGGATTGGACTCCAGAAAGCCGTACTGCATGCTTAACTACAGTTTCTTTTGATATTTTTATACTGGAAACGCTTCTGTGTTTATCGCAGGGGGGATGTATAGTTTTGGCTGACGAAAAAGAATCAATTGACCCTATGTCTATAGACATGTTAATAAAAGATGGAAGAGTTGATTATTTACAAATGACTCCGACTCGCTTGCAGTTATTATTATCTAATGAAAAAGCGATGAAGGATGTTCTTGGTTCAATAAAGACGCTTATTATTGGTGGAGAACCTTTTCCAAAACAACTTATTCCTACAATGGAGGAATTCAAATCCTTGAAGGTTTATAATGTTTACGGACCGACCGAAACGTGTGTATGGTCTACATGTAAAGATATGACTGGGATGCAGCATGTTGGAATAGGGCGGCCTATAGATAATACCCGTATATACATACTTGACGGTAATATGTGTATGGTTCCGCTTGGTGTCGAGGGTGATCTTTGGATTGCAGGATCAGGTGTAGCCAGAGGTTATATTAATAATCCAGACCTTACAGAAGAACGCTTTATGGAAGATCCCTTCGGTGAAGGAAGGATGTACCGTACAGGGGATCGTGCTAAATGGAATGGCAGTGAGCTTGAATGCCTTGGTCGTGATGATGATCAAGTTAAAATACGTGGATACCGCATAGAGCTTGGTGAAATTGAGCAGGTTCTTAAAAGGCATCCTGCTGTTGCCAATGCTGCGGTAACAACACAGGAATTTGGTGCTGGTAACAGGCTATTGGTATCGTACTACCAGTTGAAAAATAGTATGACTGTTGCTGAAGAGGAACTCAAGGCATTGCTTTCTGAAAGCCTGCCTGAGTATATGATGCCCGCCTTCTTTATGGCGTTGCCTGATATTCCGCAGACCCAAAATGGCAAGATAGACAGGAAGGAACTGCCTTTAATCAATCCTTCCAATAAAAGCAATATTTGTGACGAGCCGTTACAACAGGTTGATACCATTTTGCTGGATATGTGGAAGAAATATTTGGGAGACAGACCTATAGGAATAAATGACAGTTTTTTTGATATGGGAGGCAACTCATTTAGTCTTGTAATTATGCAAGCTGAGCTGGATAAAGTGTTTCCCGGCGTTGTTTCGGTGGCAGATATGTTTGCTAATCCTACTATTGCACGTTTGAGGCAGCATATTACTTCTTCATTTTCTAATACACCGCAAAATAATCAAGGCATATTGGAACTTGAATCCTCCTGGTTTGGAGCATCCACTGCTGAGGAAGGCAGGATTACGGTATCTTTGAAACCAGAGCTGGCATCAGATATAAAAAAACTTGGGGTACCTTACAGTCTTGATTGTTCGGAAACTTTAATGTCTCTGTTTGCTTTATACCTGCATAAGACATTAGGTACATATAGCATACCAATATGGCTAATGGAAGGGTCGGAAAAAGTTTCTCTTATTGATTTCTGTTTTGAAGGGCGTTTGGATTTTGGAGAAGTGCTGAAGGAACTGTCTTCGTCTGTTCTACCCTTCAAGGATAGCCGACTGATTCGAACACTAGGTCTAATGGATTCTTCGGGTAATGGAGTGCGGATAGGTCTTGCGGCAGGTCAAGGATTAGATATACACCGAATACTAAGTTATTTGGATCTTGTGATGCTAGTTGAGGAAGATGGTAAAGTGCTGAATATTTCTATTGAATATAATCAGCGTTTAGATGTATCTGTCGTAAGATACCATCTTAAACGGTTTATTAACTTGCTTAATTTAGTAACAGGTAATAAAAGCGTGAAAGGAGATAATCATGAATAAAGTAGTTGTAATGTTTCCAGGACAAGCATCCCAGTACGTTGGTATGGGTAAATCATTATATGAGCGCCACGAGTCGGTGCAACAGCGTTTTACAGAAGCCTCGGAGGTACTGGGTTTTGATTTGGCAGAGTTGTGCTTCAATGGAGCTGCACAAAATTTAACAAAGACTGAAAATACGCAACCTGCCATATTAGTGCTTAGCATTGCCATGTTTGAAGTGGCTCAAAAAGAGGGATTGCAACCTTCATTTTTAGCGGGGCATAGCCTTGGAGAAATATCAGCATTAACGGCATCAGGTGTTTTAAAATTTGCTGATGCTGTTAAACTTGCACATTTAAGAGGAAAGGCCATGGCTAACTGTTCTACTGGAAGCAAAACAGGTATGTCGGCTGTGACCAAAATAGAAGCAAATGTAATTGAACCGATAATAAAACAATTGGAGGCTGAAGGACATTCGGTCCAGATAGCAAACTACAATACTCCGACACAAACAGTCTTATCAGGGAGTGCTGAAGGTCTAAAAATAGCAGAAGAGCGTCTTAATGCCATAGGTGCAAAGGTTATTCCATTGAATGTAGGCGGTCCGTTTCACAGCCGCTTCATGTCTGGTGCCGAAGAGGCTATGAGAAGTGCACTGGAACTTATAAATTTAGGAGAGATGAAGATTCCTGTTATAAATGGTCTTGAAGGCCGGTTATATACTAAGGATGACGATATCAAAGCAGCTTTAGTGTCCCAGTTGACAGGACCAGTTCGCTGGACAACAGTTCTTAACAAATTATACAGCGAAGGTATAGAACTTTGGCTTGAAATGGGTCCGAAGGATGTCTTGAAAAAACTTACATTACAGACACTGCCAGATGTAAAGGCTTATGCCTATGACAAAGAAGCTGACAGCGAAGACATCAGAAAACAATTGGATATGATTATTCAGAGAAAAAGGCAAATGCCCAGTTTGTTTGGACTATGTCTGGGTGCAGCAGTATGCACACGTAATATCAATTGGGATGAGGTCGCTTATCAGAAAGGTGTTATAGAACCTTATAATGAAATTCAGAAGCTTAATGAGCATGTAGAGAAGGAGGGCAGTGCTTCGGAGGAACAAATGAGATACGCACTGGACTTACTTAGGCAAATTTTTGTGACTAAGGGAGCTCCTAAGGAGGAGCAGCTTATCAGATTTAGACAGATATTAACCGCAACAGAAACCGACAAGCTTTTCCCGAAATATATGATTTCAGCAGAGGAGGATGGTGATGGCAACTCCGATTTTTAAACTGGAAGACATCGAACTGAATGATTTATCAGATAGCTTGTCTGGCACAGAGACATTTATAAGTAAGGATATTCAGCGTCGCAAATCAGGAGCTATAGCCATAATAGGAATGCACGGCAAGACAGGTGCTGCTGAAGACCTAGAATCATTCTGGGAACTTTTAATAAATAATCGGGAAGGAATAAGAGCTTTGCCAGAGGAAAGACGACGGGATCTGGATGAATATCTGACTGCCAGGGGTGTCAAGCTCCCCCTACCTGAAAGTTTATACGTTAATGAGACCTTTTTAACTGATATAGCAGGCTTTGACCATAGCTTTTTTGGTATATCCAGGATAGAGGCCAGATGCATGGATCCTAATCAGAGGATATTTCTGGAGACAGCATGGAAAGCTTTAGAGGACTCTGGATATGGAGGAAAGGAAATACGAGGAACTGATACTGGTATTTTTGTAGGGTTTTCATCTGATTTTGGAGAAGCATATAGGAATGTTTTAAACTACCTTGATCGGGATGCCTCGGAAGTTGCAGTAGCTGGTAATATAAAATCCATTATCGCCAGCCGGCTAGCGTACCATTTGGATTTAAGAGGCCCGGCTTTAATGGTTGACACAGCCTGCTCATCGGGCTTGTTGGCAATGCATTTGGCAACTCGGTCTATTCGTGCTGGAGAGTGCTCTATGGCTATTGCCGGAGCTGTCAAATGTGACATCGTGCCTCTGGCTGAAGATAAGGAAAGTGGAGTTGGTATAAAGGATATTAAGGATACATTTGCCATTGACGGACACACACGTACATTTGATGATAGATGTGCTGGTACTTCGGGAGCTGAAGGTTCTTTTGCTTTTGTACTGAAGCCATTGGAAGCAGCTTTGAGTGATGGGGATACTATTCGAGCAGTAATTCTGGGAAGTGCAGCTAATCAGGATGGTGCTTCCAACGGTATTACAGCTCCAAACTCTGAGGCACAAGAAGAATTGATTGTCAAGGCTTTGAAGGATGCTGGCGTATCGGCTGAAAGCATCAGTTATATAGAAGCTCATGGTACAGCCACACGCCTTGGGGATCCTATTGAAATTAGTGGAATACAAAGGGCATTCAGGCATTTTACAAACAGGAAGCAATTTTGTTCGATTGGTTCATTAAAAACCAATATAGGACACCTTGATAACGCATCGGGTTTGGGGGGAGTAGCCAAAGTAGTACTGGCTATGGAGCACAGAGTTATACCTGCAAGCCTAAACTTTAATTTGCCGAACAGGAATATTCCGTTTGTGCAATCTCCAGTTTATGTTAATAATCAGACAGTATCGTGGCCTTGTGGCAAGGATGAAGTTTTAAGGTCAGGTATAAACAGCTTTGGACTAAGCGGAACAAATTGTCATATTGTATTGGAATCGGCACCGGTTCAGCCTCGGAAATTGAGAACAAATGAACAAGGACCGATGCTATTGCCTATAAGTGCAAAAAACATGACTGCCTTGAGACTTTTAGCAGCCGACTATGGTAAACGTTTGTCAGAAACGGAGGTTGATCTTGCTGATGCTGTTATGACTGCTTCCATTGGCCGCTTGCATCATAATCACCGTTTGGTGGTAGTTTTTCAAACCCGGGAGCAGTTGTGTTCTGCATTGATACATTTTTCTGAGACAGAAGCTGAAGCTTTGACGGAAAAATCAATGTATTATGGTGAACATCGCATTGTAATGAAAGAAAAGAGCCATAAAGGCTCAAACGAAATAACTGAGACTGATAGGGAGCGAATGAATGCTGAGGCATTGGCTATGGTAGGGTCAGGCAGTGAAAGACCTTCCGCTGAGGTCTTGCACAGATTGGTGGAACTCTATATTTCAGGAGCAGACCTACCGTGGAGACAACTTACGCATACTCTCGGAGCTAGGCGTATTCCGCTGCCGACTTATCCTTTTCAACATGTACGCTGTTGGCCTGAGCCTTCATACAAGAATACTGTGGCTGAAATCCGCCAGTCTCACCCTTTGATGGGGGCGTCGGTAATTAGCACAATCGGACATACTTTGTTCAAAACTACCCTCAGGTCGGAAGTAAATTGGGAATTGGCTGAGCACAGGATAAATGGAACCTGTCTTCTGCCAGGAACCGCTCTTGTAGAAATGATGGTTGAGTGTGCATTAAAGTTAAATGGAAATAAATTCCCTTTGAGTTTTAAGGATATAATATTTGAGCAACCTTTCACCGTAGATGACGGATCATCGAAAGAACTGCATCTTTTGGTGGAGGATGAGGCAGGAAGGAAAAACCTCCGATTTGCCAGTATTTCAACTGATGGAGAATGGGTACAGCATGCTGAGGGTATATTGCAAAATCAGACTGGAGAGCATTCCCCAAAAGCAACTATATTAAATTTAAAGGACATAAAAGAGCGCTTGACAATATCGGCAACTATGAACTCGAATGATGATTTATCGAGAGGTCTGGCATTAGGCAAACGTTGGAATAATTCATTTGTTAACGGCAGTATGGAGCAGAACTCTGAGGAGTTCTTAATAGAGCTTGCTCTGCCAGAAGATTATCGTACAGATCTAGGTGTTTACCACTTGCATCCAGCACTTATGGACGTAGCTGTAAATGCCGCAAATAATATGATGGGGGAAGGGGAGCTGTATTTACCTTTATCATATGGCGAGATGATTGTGTATCAGAATCTTCCTGTCCGCTTTTTTGCACATTTACACAAAACTAGTGAGCTTAAGAAGGCTCCAATACATCGTTTTGATATTAAACTGTACGATTTGTACGGTAAATTGCTTGTAGAAATACAGGATTATTGTATAAAATCTGCTCCAGATATACTACAAATGAAAAACAGTATTGGAGATTACGGTTACAGGCAGACTTTCCATCCGCAGCAATTACCTGCACAAAAATATTTACCTGATGGAACAGTAGTGTTGGCAGGTAAGTCTCCTACAACTTTCAAGAGTTTGTCGCAGACTCTAAAAGACAATGGGCACAGCGTAATTGAAATTTCACCCGATTCAGGTGACTGGGCGAATAATTTGGAAGCAATAGAAGGGAAGACATTGGCACTTGCCGTTTTTGCCTGGGATACTCCTAAAGTTTCAGATGAGCATCTGGAGGCATGGAATGATAAAATGAATGAGGCTGTGTATCAAGGTTTTAATTTTCTTAAGGCATGGTCAATGGCTAAAATAAAGGCACAATCAGGGATAATTGCCTTGACGCAGAATGCTTTTGCCATAAAAGAAACAAAAGAATTATATCCGAGCCAGGCAGCTTTGTGCGGTGTTTGGCGTGTGGGAGACCTTGAGTTTGAAACGTTAAACTTACGGTGCATAGATCATGACGGAAATACTCCTGCTGATATACTGGTAAATGAATTTGCCGATAACAATAGACCCGCCTTTTTGGCATATAGGAATGGGCAGGTATATGAACCTTATATGGAAAGGTTTGCTTTACCGATTCCAAAAGTACATGATGTGATAGAAGATGAGGGTATATTTGTTTTATCAGGAGGAACCGGTGCTCTTGGTATAGAAATAGCTGAATATTTGGCAGGATCGGGTATACGCAGACTGGCATTGTTAGGTTTTCATACTGTTCCAGCAAGGGATTTGTGGGAGAATTTACTGGAGACATCCGAAGATATGGAATTGCATCGAAGACTGAATAGATGGATGGAACTAGAACGGAATTTGGAGGCGTTGGAAGTCTGCACAGTTGATATTGGCGAATTTAAAGCTGTCCACAATCTTATTTCACAGATACGTTGCCGCTATGGACGGATCAAAGGTGTTATCCATATGGCAGGTCGGGCAGGTGATGGCTTTATATTTCAAAAAACTGATAAAAACTTCTCTGAAGTTTATACTCCTAAGGCTAACGGAGCTTGGAATCTTCATCATTCAACTTTGGAGGATAGACCTGAGATTTTCATAGAATTCTCAAGTATTTCATCGTTACTGTTAAACCCAGGCCAGTCGGATTATACCGCTGCCAATATGTTCTTGGATACTTTTGCTGAATACAGACGGAATCTAGGGCTGCCGGCTGTAAGTATTCAATGGCCAGCATGGCGTGAGACAGGAATAGCTCAACGAATGGACGCAGTTGATGAAAGTGAGTTATATAAACCGATAGATACAGACGAAGCTTTAGGTCTTTTTGGCAGGATATTGTGGAGTAAAGAGCTACCTGCGGTTATAATGCCAGGAAGGACAAGTCAGGATATTGAGGATACAAAAAAGAATACTGTTGCTATCGGTGTTAAAAATACGCAAAGCTTAAAACAAGTCGAACTACTAGGAATAGCTCAACCAGATGATATTGAACTTGCTGTAGCAGGTATATGGGCACTTACACTAGGGATGGATAAGCTTGAAGCTGATGTTGAATTTGGTAGTATGGGTGGAAACTCTCTACTTACTTCACAAATGCTCAGGGAATATGAAAAGCAATATCCCGGGGTAATGGAGTTAGCCGATTTGTTTACTTATACTACGATACTTGCTCAGGCGGAGTATTTAAAATCACAGTTTGGGCATTCAACCCTGACAGAAAACTCTCAGGAAGAGGATTTGGATGAAATCCTAGAACTGTTAGCTAAAGGGGAAATGACGGTGGAGGAATCCTCTGCCCGGTTATCTTTAAATAAAAGGAGGGATAAATGATGGAAAAGCTACAAAAGTATATTTTATCCCAAGTTGCAAAACAGCAGTTGTCCAGAGAGGATGCCAAAGTTTTGCTTTCTGAATTGGCCAATTCTTCGGTGCCTGTTGAGAAGGATATAGCAGTTATAGGTATGGCAGGACGATTTCCAGGTGCAAATGACGCCGAAGCCTTCTGGAAATTGTTGAGGAATGGCATAAATTGTATTCGTGAATTTCCAAAAGATAGACTTAGGGATATTGAACATGTACTGCGAAATCCACATTATACTGAGTTTATGTTAGGAAATGCGATACCGCCTGAGGATATACACAAAATAAATGTTAAAGGCGGATATTTGGAGGAAATAGATAAATTTGATGCAGCTTTTTTTGGGATTCCTCCTACTGAGGCAACTTATATGGATCCTAACCAACGTTTGGCATTGGAGGTTGCATGGGAGACTATGGAGGATGCAGGATATGGTGGAGACTCTCTAGTCGGCAGCCGTACAGGAGTATATATAGGCAGGGATGAAACGAATTATTCTTTTTACAGGCTTAGTTCTGATAAGGATCCTATGCAATTGACAGGTTCATGGGAAAGCATGATTGTAAGCCGTATAGCATATGCGTTTGATTTTAAGGGTCCTTGTATGGTTATAGATACAGCCTGCTCGGCAGGAATGGTAAGCATACATTTGGCTGTACAAGCAATAGCGGCTGGTGAATGCGACTTGGCTATTGCGGGGGGTCTAAACCTGACCACAACAGGAGAAATAAAGGCACGTTATTTGGAAGGCGCAAATATGGGAAACGTCGAGTCTGATGACGGAATGATCAGGACTTTTGACGCAAAGGCTAACGGAACGGTTTGGGGTGAAGGCATAGGATTGTTTCTCCTTAAGCCTTTAAAACGTGCACTTGAGGATGGGGATAACATTCGTGCAATTATCAAGGCAAGTGCGATAAATAATGACGGCACAACAAATAGTCTTACAGCACCAAGCGCAAAAACACAAGAAGATGTTATTAGTGCTGCATGGAATAAATCAGGCATTCCTCCTGAAACAATATCATATATCGAGGCCCATGGGACAGGTACTGTATTGGGAGACCCTATTGAGGTTAAGGGACTAACCAGTGCTTTTCGGAGATTTACAAAGAAAAGGCAGTTCTGTGCAATCGGCTCACTCAAGACCAATATGGGGCATATGGTAGCTGCATCAGGTGCTGCTGCACTTATAAAGGTAATTAAATCGATGGAGCACAAAGAGTTGGCACCTACTATCAATTTCCAGGTTCCAAATCCTTATATTAATTTTACTGAAAGTCCGTTGTATATAAATAATATTGCAAAAACATGGGATGTTGACGGGGTTCCCCGCCGTGCCGCTGTTAGTTCCTTTGGATTTAGCCGTACCAATTGTCATATGGTTATTGAAGAAGCTCCAAATGTTGAGCCTACTCCAGCCGTACAACCACGCTATTGCCTAACTGTCTGTGCTAAAAATGGAGAGGTTTTAAAGAAGTACTTAAGGAAATATGCGAGTTTTTTAGGTGAAGGCACATGGAATCTTGCAGATTTGTGTTACACTTCCAACATTGGAAGGGGGCACTACGAATACAGGGCAATTGTTATTGCGGACAATGAGGATGAACTGTGTCAAAAAGTAAAGAAGCTGGCTGATAACGATGGACGTCCTGACGGTTTAAACGGTGTTTATGTGGGATTCCACAGAATAGTAAATGATAAGAAAAAGGTGCTTGATGCTGGAGAAATCAGTGTGCGTGACCGTAATAATATCAGTGAATTGGCAATGTTCAAACTGAAGGATTACATTCAAGGGCATTCGTCTGATGCATTGATACTTGAAAGTGTCTGTAGACATTATGTAGAAGGTGCAGATATAGATTGGAAACTTTTGTACAGTGGGGAAACACGCCGCAGGATAGCTATACCAGTTTACCCTTTACAAAGAATACGTTTTTGGGCTAACCCCAAGATAAGCAAGATACGAACACAACATGTAAATGTTTTGCACCCTCTGGTAGAACAAGAAGTAACGGCAAAGGCTGGGGAGATTTGTTATGAGACAACCTTCCGAATAGATCGGCATTGGGTATTGTCTGATCACCGTATCAGCAAAAGGGCAGTATTGCCAGGCACTACTTATCTAGAAATGGTAAGATTTGCTGCGACTAGAGCTTTTGGACAGGAAGGTATTGAGTTAAGGGATGTTTTCTTCCTTGTTCCGCTGGTAGTTGAGGAAGGTACTGAGGTATTAGCGAGATTGACGTTAACTAAAATAGATTTAGGATTCTCATTTTCAGTTACCAGTTGTAATGAGGCTGGAAATTGGGTTTCTCATGTGGATGGCAAGGTATATCCTTTAGATACCAAATTGGAACGGAATAGTACTGATCTTAAGTCGCTTATATCCCATGCTGATGAGGCACAGGATCCGTTTGTCGGTGAAAGCGATACTGGAGTGTTCCAATTCGGACCTCACTGGGATACAGTGCGTGCTGTCTGGCAAATTGGTTCAGAAATTTTAGCGCGCTTGGAGCTTGTAGGAGATTTGAAATCAGAACTTGATGTTTTCCTTTTGCATCCTTCGGTATTGGATAATGCGGTGAACCTTACCAGCCAGAGTACGGGTAGTACATATCTACCGTTCACCTACAAGAGTTTTAAAATGTATAGTCCTTTTACAAAGGAAGTGTATTCACATATTCGTCTTCATTCTGGTAAAGCTGGAAAGGGCGAAACCATGACTTATGATGTTGATATTACAGATAAGGAAGGTCGGATATTAGCACAAATTAGTAATTACTCGGTCAAACGGGTGCGTGATATTGATTTGATAGGCAGTGATAATGTGCCTGGTGCTTGCTTGAAGATGGGATGGATACCACGTGAGGAATCCAGTCAGACAATACTACCTGAAAACATAGGTGTCTGGGCTCTAATTGCAACTAGGGGAAGCAGGAGTCAAAAGCTGCAGAGTGCATTTGAAGTTGCAGGTTTGAAGGTATTGACATATTATCTTGAAATTGATAGCAATAAAGAGGATTCTGATACATATACGCCTGACAGAAAAGGGCTGGAAGCCATATTAATCTCTGCAGAAATGCATAATGCCAAGGGAATTGTGTTCTCATGTGATTATACTATGGAAGATAAAGAAAGAGACAATATGATGGTTAATGACAGTATGTTCATTAACAGGCGCAGCCTTGGTGTTGATGCTTTATTCCAATTATGCAAGTGTTTATTGGACAATAAGACCAAATGGCCCGGAGGGTTGAAGGTGCTTGTACGAGATGCCTGGATGATAGATCAATCGGAGACTAAAATATTCCCGCTTTCTGCTGCTACGGCAGCCTTGGGGCAGGTAATAGGACAGGAATACGCACACTTTAATGTTGATATAATTGATGCGTCATGTCCAGTACCCGAATCTGATGTGATTTTGGAGTTGTTCGGGTTCAAAGGTGCTGGTCTAAGAGCTTTACGCCCTTCTGGTGTTTTTGTTGAGGAACTTCAACCTCATAGGGTGATGATGTTTGATGAGCTTCCATTGGATGAGGATGGCGTTTATCTGATAACAGGTGGTTTGGGAGGCCTGGGTTTGGCAGTGGCAAAACGTTTGGCAGATAAAGGAAGGGCTAATGTGGTTCTTTTAGGAAGAAGATCTATAGCAGCTACTGATGACTGGAAGGCTTTTGCTGAATCCGATTCTTCTAAAGAGAAAGAATTGTATAGCAGTCTTGTCGATCTTAAGCTAAGACTGGGAAGTTTGGAGTATGCTTCTATCGATGTTGTAGACAGCATGGCAGTTCAAGCGTTGGGAAAGGATTTAAAGGATCGTTACGGAAAAATTACAGGAATATATCATGCAGCAGGTGTTGCAGGAGATGGATATTTGATGTCTAAAGATGATTCCAACTTCAGGAAGGTTTTAAATCCTAAACTTGACGGCACTATGAATCTGATGAGGCTTTTAGCTGGAAGCAGTACTGGATTTTTAGCACTATTCTCTTCAATTACAGCATTGACTGGAGGAGAAGGACAAGGGGACTATTGTGCAGCAAATGCATTTATGGATTCCTTAGCTGAAGCAGGACGGCAGGATGGAATTAGAATTGTTTCAATCAACTGGCCTAGTTGGAAGGAAGTAGGAATGTCTGTCGACTTTGGTGTAGATGATGATGCAAATTTGTTCAGCCATATTGATGTTCAGGATGGGCTGAACTGGCTTGAATTCTTGATAATGAATCCCCATGGACGCCTCATACCTGCAGCCTTAAATACTGTGCTGGCAGCACAGTATTGTAAAGATTTGCCTTTCCGTATTGCTCAGGAACTTACTAAAAACATGTCTACTGCTGACAAAGTTGAATCAGTGAACGGAGGAAATGTTGCAGATATAAAAATCAAGGGTGCTGTTGATATTACTGACACACAGCGTACCTTGGGCAATATTTTTGCCACGGTTCTGGGTCTTGATGAGATAGATATATACGCAAGTTTTCAGGATATGGGAGGCAATTCGTTAATGTCTACCCAGCTATTGAAGTTAATTGAGGGTAAGTTCCCGGGAACTGTAGATATTTCAGACATTTTTTCATATCCCTCAGTGTATGATCTTGCAGATTACATAGACAGCAAGAGAGAAGAAACTACTCAGGATAATACTAGTGACAATAAGTTCAATGTGGAAGACGAAGAAATACGGGAGCTACTTGAAAAGGAACTGGCAGGGACGGAGTTTCTGGAATTGTTTTTAGATAATTCCAATGGGGAGGAAAGCGATGTCAACTGACAACAGAAATGTAAAAAAAGAACTGATACAATATCTTTTGTCCAAGGTAAAAGAACGGGATTTGGAGCCGGAATTGCTAAAAGGCTTCTTAAAGGAATTGGGAAGCCAGCCGAAGAATGAGAATGAACCAATAGCACTTGTAGGGATGGCTTGCCGTTACCCAGACGCTGAGAATGCTGATATATTTTGGGATAACCTTGCAGCTGGACGCCAGTCTATAACATCGTTTCCACAATCAAGGCTAGAGGATTTCAAGAGAATCAAAAAAATTACAGGTCCTCTAAGACAAGGAGGCTTCCTTGACTCTGTGGATGGTTTTGATGCCGAATACTTTAAAATACCTCCCAAGGTTGCTATGCATATGGATCCATACCACCGTATGATGCTGGAAATACTGATCGAAACAATAGAGGATGCTGGGTATCACAGAGGACAGCTTCAGGGGCGTGCTATAGGAGTATTTGTGGGAAATGATCATACCCATAGACTGAATGTGTCATATATACCTTTTGTATCAGAACCCGATTTTACTACAATAACTGGTTCGTGGTCAGGTGTGCTGGCCAGCCGGTTATCATATCTGTTAAATCTGAGAGGTCCGGCGGTAGTACTTGATACTGGTTGTTCTTCAGCCTTAACGGCTTTGGACTATGCTATAAAAGCAATCCGACAGGGTGACTGTGAAGCGGCATTGGTAGGAAGTGCCAATTTGTTTTTAGATCCAGTAGACTTTAATAGTGAGACCCAATCAAGTGATTATGTTGTGCGGGCTTTTGACCGTGATGCCAATGGTACTGTTTGGAGTGAGGGTATCGGGGCTGTATATGTCAAACCTCTTTCAAAGGCGCAGGCTGATGGTGATCACATATATGGAATCATAAGGGGAATGGCAGTTAACAATGACGGGAAAACCAACGGTTTAACAGCTCCCAGTGCCAAAGCCCAGCAGGAAGTATTGATAAAGGCATGGGAGCGTTCGGGTATTCCTCCTGATACTATTACATATATTGAAACTCATGGTACAGGGACTGGTATAGGTGACCCGATAGAAATCAAGGGCTTGACAGGTGCCTTTTCAAAGTATACCAGCAAACGACAGTTTTGTGCTATCGGGTCTGTTAAATCCAATATAGGTCATACAATAGGTAGTGCTGGAATGGTTTCTCTTATAAAGGTTCTCTTGTGCCTAAGGGAACGCACTTTGTTGCCTAGCATAAACTTTAATGTTCCAAATCCTCTGATTGATTTTTGCAGCAGTCCAGTATATGTACAGAATTGTCTGGCTGCGTGGAATACTGAAAATGTACCTAGACGTGCTGCAATTAGCTCGTTTAGTTTTACTGGTACAAACTGTCATATGGTAATAGAAGAAGCTCCTTCCGATAAAAGAGGTGCTTCAAAGAAGGAACTTGGTATATACCCTATTTCAGGTCGTACATTAGAACTTCTGAAAGAATCAGTTAAGAGGCATTTAAAGTATTTCAGAAAGCATCAGGATATAAGGTGGGAAGATCTCTGCTATACTGCATGTACCGGGCGTGAGCATCATAAGATACGTGCAGTTGTGCTTTGCCGTGATCTGAGTACGCTAGTGACAGGACTGGAGGCGTTAGAGGAAGTTTTGTCAAAGGGAGAATCAGATATAAACGCTTTGTCTGGGGAGGAATTTAGCCTGTGGATTACACCTCAGACTGAGATAGCCTCACCCTGCTATATTAAGAAGCCTTATTCGGAAGCTGAAATTGAGGAGCTTCTTGCTGAGCTTGCAAATCCAGTGAAAAGAAAAAATAAAAACACTTGGGAGAGACTATCGGAATTATATGTAAATGGATCGGATATAAGCTTTGATAGCATTTTTGCAAACTGGGATGTGAAACGTACTTCCATACCTCCTCAGGTATTTGACAATAGAAGATACTGGGATGAAACTTCCATAAATATAAGCGAAGAACAACCCTCATATAATGAAGCAGAACAGGACAGAACGATAGATGCCGTATCTCTTTGGGATGCAGTGTCTTCCAAGGGTTACAGACTGCCTGCAGATTATAAACCTTCCAGCAGAATAGAGATACTTGTTGCAGGGGTGTGGTCAGAGGTGTTGGGATATCAGGTGATCAATCCCATGGATGATTTTTATAACCTGGGAGGCGATTCAGTCAATGCTTTCAAAATCATTCAACTGCTGAATATGGCTTTTGGACTGGAATTACCGCCTTCGTCTCTTTTAGGTTCTTCGGTATTCTCTGATTTTGTCAGGACAATATCTGCTGATCACGGATTTACAGAAGCTGTATTGGATTTGAAGCTTAGTAAAGTCCAAGAGGATAAGTGTGTGTGTATTTCCAGCGTTGATGAACCTTCATTCCCTCTTTCATCAGCACAGAATAGAATTTTCCTTTCGGTAAGTATGATGCCTGATTCAATAGCTTACAATGTAACCGGAGTAGTTAGACTGCAAAGGAAAGAAGATGTTTCAAAGGCTGAAAGCTTGATGCGCCAGCTTATTGAACGTCATGAAAGTTTACGTACCTCATTTAGACTTGAAAATGGAAAGCCTATGCAGACTGTACATACGAAAGTGGAGTTTGCAGTTGAGCGAAGGATGCTTGAATATGTTGATGATGAAACTGTACGAATGAAACATCTTCATGCCGAGCTCAAAAAGTTTGTTTGTCCTTTTGAACTGGAAAAGGCACCATTAGTGAGAGCGGGGTATTTTGAGTTTGAGGATAAGGAAACTTATTTAGCAATTGATCTGCACCATATTATTACGGATGGAACATCTATGGGACTGTTGTTTGCTGAATATATGGCATTGTCGGCTGGACAGGATTTGGCGCCTATGGCTATGGGATACCGTGATGCGGTAGGATGGCTCAGAAGCCGTCTAGATGAGCCGTCTTTAAGCAGGCAGCGACAGTGGTGGATGGAGCAGTTTGCGGAGGGTATTCCCGTACTTGATATTTATACAGATAGGCACCGTCCAGTAGTACGCGATTATAGGGGGTCACGTGTTTTCCGTACAATACCCGTGACTCTGACAGCCCAATTGAAAGCATTGGCAAAGAACTCAGGAACTACTCTGTTTACAGTTATGTTAGCAGCTTTTCATAATCTACTGGCCTTATTGGGAGGTGGACGTGATATGGTAATCGGTACTCCGGTAGCGGGCCGCCCACGTTTTGAATTACAGGGTATTGTCGGAATGTTTGTTAATACACTTCCTATAAGGACGAAATCGGTCAGTGAAGAAAGCTTTGTTGATTTTATAAATAATTTGAAAATAACGGTTATGGAAGCGTTTGATAATCAGGAATACCCTTATGAAGCCTTGATTGAAGATCTGAAGCTTGAACGTAATCCAGGTCGTAATCCTTTGTTTGATGTATATTTTGCTCTGCAGAATGTTGACATGGGAATGTCGGGTTCTGATGAAAAATTTATTGAGTTTGATTCCAGCACTGCAAAGTTTGATTTGACTGTCAGTGCCCGTGAGACTTCTGAGGGATTGGTAATGGAATGGGAATATGCGGAGGCTCTTTACGATCGTTCAAGTATTGAACGTATGTCAAGGCGTTTCGAGCACTTACTTGCATCAGTAGTAGATAACCCTAATGAAAAATTATGTGGACTGAACATAATGGATAAGGGTGAAAGTAATTTTATTCTTGAGGAATTAAATGATACAGCTTGGCAATACCCTGGCCATCATGGTATTGCTACACTTTTTGAGGAGTGTGTTAGTGCTTATGGCAAAAAAGCTGCGTTGATTATGGATGGAAAAAGATTGAGTTATCAGGAGCTTAATGCGAAAGCTAATCAAATTGCACGGGAGATACTTTCCCTCGGAGTTGAGACAGGTTCAGGTGTAGCACTGCTGCTACAACGTTCCTTTGATATGATAGCTGCCATACTGGGAGTTCTGAAAGCTGGTTGTTATTATATCCCAATGGACATTGAATATCCTTCAGTTCGATTGAAAGCCATGATGGAAGATGGCGGAGCAAAACTTCTGATGACCCATAATTCCATAGAGCATCCAGTAAAAGATGCAGTAGCTGAGTTGATTCCGATACTTGAACTGGATTTACTGAATCCTCAATTGGAGGATGGTAACCTTGGTATAAAGGTTGGAGGCGATAAACCAGCTTATATAGTTTATACATCAGGTTCCACTGGTATTCCAAAGGGTGTGCTGATACGGCAGAAATCGGTCATCAGGGTGGTTCGTAATGCTGGATATATTGACATATCTTCCGAAGATATGTTGTTACAGCTATCTAATTACTCTTTTGATGGATCGGTGTTTGATATTTTCGGTGCTCTTTTAAACGGTGCATCGCTGGTATTAATGCACAAGGAGGAAGTAATTAATCCAAAAGTACTTGGTAAGCTTATCCATGACAATAAAGTATCAGTGTTTTTTGTTACTACAGCTCTTTTCAATGCTTTAGTTGATGCAAGCCCAGAATGCCTTGATAGTACAAGAAAAGTACTCTTTGGTGGTGAAGCGGCTTCAATACGTCATGTGCGTAAAGCGTATGAACGTTTGGGTAAAGGACGACTGATCCATGTTTATGGTCCTACCGAAACGACAGTGTTTGCTACGGCTTATGAAATAAACGAATACCCAGAGGAGGAGTCTATTCCTATTGGCAGTGCTATCGGTAACACGGAGCTATATGTGTTGGATGACGAGATGCATCTCCAGCCTTTAGGGGTGCCTGGTGAGTTATATATAGGAGGGTCGGGTTTAGCTGCTGGATATATCAACAAGCCCGAGATTACGAGCGAGATGTTCGTGAAAAATCCTTTCAGACCCGGGGAGCTATTGTATAAAAGTGGAGATATGGTAGTTTGGGGAAAAGGTAATCTTATCCAATTCTTAGGTCGTAGGGATCAGCAGGTAAAGCTAAGAGGATATCGTATAGAATTGGGAGAAATCGAGACAGCGTCTTTAAAGGTGAATTCAGTGAAGAAAGCCCATGCGGGTGTATATACCGATGAAAATGGAGCCCGTAACCTGTGTTTGTGGGTTGTTCCAGAGGAAAATCTGGAGCCTTTCAATGCAGAGGAGCTTCGTCAGTTATTGGCAATGACGCTTCCGGGATATATGGTACCGACCTTTGTGATGCCTATAGATGCTCTTCCGCTTAATAAAAACGGAAAAATTGATAAAGCAAGGCTTCCAGTACCGTTGTCAAAAACTAATAAGGAAATAAGGGAAGCAAGTAATGAACGTGAAGCTCTGCTGGTTGATGTATGGGCACAAGTATTGGGAATTGTAGAACTGGGAATTGATGATAATTTCTTTTCTTTAGGCGGCGATTCCATCAAAGCTATTCAGGTGATTGCAAGGATTCGAAATAATGGCCTGACAGTTGATATGCAGGATATTTTCTTATATCAGACAATTGAAACTTTAGCTCCACATCTGAAAGATGAGTATAAGACGAATGCAGAACAAGGTGATGTTTTTGGGGCTTGTGCACCAAATGCGATACAGACGTGGTTCTTAAGTAAGGGTTTTGCCTCGCAAAAGCGTTTTAGCCAGGCTATGCTGATAAAAGGTAACGTGAAGTGGAGTATCGAAGGGCTTGAAGCGGCTTTAACACGTTTATGCCGTCACCATGATGTACTAAGGCTGACAGTATCTTCTGATAGAAACATGTTCATTCGAAATCCCGATGATGCAAATCTGTATCATTTAACTGAGTTGTCTCAAAATCTTAGCAAAAATGAGTTGTACAATGAGCTTATTGAAGCTCAAAAGCATATAAATCTCGAGTCAGGCCCACTGATGGCAGTAGCAGTGGGGAAAAGCGGTGAAGAGACACAACTCTTTATTGCTATTCACCATATGGCAGTTGATGTTGTATCATGGGGTGTTATTCTAGAGGATCTTATGTCTTGCCTGATGAATAATGAAACAAATTTACCAGAAAAGACCACACCGTTCCCTGTATGGACACATGCAATAAACGATTGGGCTCAATCAGGCGGTGCTAGAGACCAATTACCTTACTGGCGTAAGCTGGCAAAAGAAGCAGGTGTATTACCAAAGCCATTTGCCCCAATAAGTGTTTTAAGAAAGGATACTATAAGAGTAGAACATTTTATAGAAGGGGAAACTGGCAGAGCATTATGTGGTGAAGCTAATTCTGCTTATCACACTGAAACCGTTCATCTGTTGTTAACTGTCATAGCACGGGCACTATGTACGTGGACCAATGTTACAGCTTTGTTGTTTAACATGGAAGGGCATGGAAGAGAGGACAACTTAAGAGGGATGGATGTTAGCCGTACCGTTGGTTGGTTTACCAGTACTTATCCGGTTTTATTGAAGGCCGTAGGCGAAATTGGAGAGGCAGTTAAGGCAGTAAAGGAAGCTATAAATGAGATGCCAGAAAAAGGGTTCGGATTTGGAACTCTTCGCTGGTTGGATAAGGGGCTGGATATTGAAGATAGGACGCTACTGAGTAATTTGTGTCCTGTCATCAGCTTTAACTATCTTGGAGTACAACAGAATACATATTCCGGCGACATTAATATTGAAGCTTTGCCGGCAGAGGTAACTGTGGACGGGGAATTTGAATCAAACTGGGTGCTTGATATTGTAGCTGCCCGAATAGGCTCTGAACTCAGTCTTGAAATACGATACCCAGGTATATTGTTTAGTGAGGAAGTATTTAAGGGTTTTCTGGCACAGTTGGATATTACTGCTAAAGAAATTGCGGTGCACTGTTTGGGGAAAACTTCTGAAGAGAAAACAGCTTCTGATTTTACCGTAACCAAATTAAATCAGGAAGAGCTGGAAAATATTCTTGATGATTTAAGTATAGAATAAATTAAGGAGCTTAATTATGATAAGGAAAGAGAATATTCAGGATATTTATGGTTTATCACCAATGCAGAAAAGTATGCTGCTTAATTATGCACTCAATCCTTCATCTTCGGCTTATGTTGAGCAGTTCGATTTCACAATATGCGGGGACGTTGAGCCTCAACGTATGGACTGGGCATTGGCAAGGGTTTCGGAACACTATGACATATTACGTACTGTGTTCTCCTATAGAAAAACCGACTTGCCACGACAGGTTGTTTTAAAATCATGGGCTACACAGCTATCTTTACAGGATTTAAGAAATAGCCCCAATATTGAAGAATCGGTAGAAGCTTTTAAAATTGCAGATAGGCAGAAGGGATTTGATCTGAGTAGTGATGTGCTTTTAAGGGGAGCATTACTGCAGACTGGGGATCATAATTGGAGGTTTGTGTTTACTTTTCATCATATTTTAATGGATGGATGGTCTCTAGCACCTTTATTCGGGGTGTTGATAAACTACTATGAAAACTATGAGAATTCTGATAAACCAGCTATTAATAAGGAAACACATCCCTACAGGGAATACATACGATGGCTTGAAGGTCAGAATACTGAGGATGCACGTACATTTTGGACTGATTATCTTGCTGGTTATGAAAAGCCTGCTGTATTGCCATCTTATGGTAATTCAGAACCATATCGTCATGCTACTTATACATTCCAATTAAATGCTGATTTGACACAAAGTATGAAAGCATTGGCACAGAACAGGCACATGACAGTTAATACAGTGTTTCAAGTAGCCTGGGGGCTATTACTTCAAAAATACAACTATTCGCGGGATGTTGTGTACGGTAATGTAGTATCTGGCCGTTCACCCCAGTTGCCGGGAGTGGAATCGATGGTGGGATTGTTTATCAATACTCAGCCGCTGCGTGTGTGTACTGAAGATGGAGATACCTTTGTTTCTTTATGCGCAAGGATACTCAAGGCAAGTTATGAAGCAGCCGTATTTGAGTATTATCCGCTGTACGAGATACAAACTCTAAGCCAGTTGAAAAATAAACTCATAGACCATGTAGTTGCATTTGAAAACTATCCTTTAGCTGACCGCTTACGGGACTTAAGCTCTAAAGATGGTCAGTCTCTGTGGTTTGAAAAAGTAGACGTTTTTGAACAGACGAATTATGACTTTCATATAGTTGTCAATCCCGGAGATGATTTTCAGATTACTTTTGCTTTCAATGAGGGACGATACTCAAGGGAGACTATGGAGGGACTGGAACGCAGCTTAAAGAGCTTGCTGGAGGCTGCATGTGCAAACCCCGACACACCTGTAGATGAACTGGATATTTGCTCGGCATTTGATAAAGCCTTGGTATTAGAAGCTTTTAACGATACACAGTGCCCTTATCCCAAGAATTCTACTGTTGATAGACTATTTAGTGAAGTAGCATCAAGATATTCTGAAGATACGGCACTGATTTGGCGTGATATTAAGATTACATATGGGGAGTTGGATAGATGGTCTGACCATTTAGCACAGCAGATGATGGAGAAAGGCCTTAAGGATGGAGTTGTTGCTGGCTTGTTAGTACCACGCTGCCCCGAAATGGTAGCAGGTATTCTGGGAATATTGAAAACTGGAGCATCTTATGTGCCGTTGGATATTGCAAATGCATCAGAACGCTTGGACTTTCTAATAGGGGATGCTGATGTCAAGATAATTTGTACAAGGTCGGATTTGCTATCCAAGGTACCTACAGGTATGGAGACGCTGATGCTGGACAAGCCAGAGCACTATTTGGAGGCCAAAACATTTACTTCCGATCATGATTCTGAGTCCGGAGCATATCTAATGTATACTTCGGGTTCTACAGGACAGCCAAAAGGCTGCTTGATAATGCATCGTAATATTCTTCGACTTGTATTTGGAACGGATTTTGTCAGTTTTGATTCCCGCCAGGTTATTCTCCAGACGGGGTCACCATCTTTTGATGCAAGCACATTCGAAATATGGGGTGCACTTCTCCATGGAGGGGTACTTGTACTTCCTGATGAGGAGGATATTCTGGATGCCAGTCGTCTGGGAACGCTTTTATCCGAGAAGAAAGTTAGAAGTCTGTGGTTGACTTCTGCATTGTTCAATCAGTTATGCGATGAAGAACCGACGATATTTGCCCCGCTAGAGAATCTTCTGGTCGGGGGTGACACTTTGTCGGTGAGGCATATACGAAAGGTTAAGGAAGTTAACCCTCATTTAAGGGTGGTTAATGGCTATGGGCCAACAGAAAATACAACATTTTCAACTACGCATGTTGTAACAGAAGCTGACCTTCGATTGGAAAGGATTCCAATTGGCAGGCCTCTGGCTAATTCAACAGCATATATTTTGGACAGAAGGCTTAAACCGTTACCTGTCGGTGCCATAGGAGAACTATGTGTCGGCGGAGATGGAGTAGGCATGGGATACCACAAACGTGACGAGATTACAGCAGAACGTTTCATAAGGGACCCTTTTAATCCAAAGCAACGGATTTATCGCACCGGAGATATGGCACGATGGCTGCCAGATGGAACGGTAGACTTTTTAGGGAGATTCGACTCTCAGGTGAAAATACGGGGATACCGTGTGGAATTAGGTGAGATTGAGAACATAATGACTGAACTTCCTGGGCTTAAAGCGGTAACTGTTCAGTTACGTCCTGTTGGTAAAGAAAAACAATTGTGTGCTTATTTTACTGCTGAAATTGGGTATGACCAGAAAAACTGGAGAACCATTCTTGGTAAAAGGCTGCCAACATATATGATTCCTGCATTTTTTATATGTTTGGAGGCTTTACCTTTGAATGTTAATGGAAAAATAGACAGCCGTGCACTGCCAAGTCCGGTAATGGCACGTTCTGAAGGTCAGAACCAATCCAGACCTCTAAGCGTTGTAGAAAAAACCATTGCAGATATTTTCAGAGCGGTTTTGGGAATTGAATCGATATCGTTGGAAGAAAACTTTTTTGAAATGGGTGCAAATTCATTGAATCTTGTAACAATTAACAATCGCCTTAAACAAGCCTTTGAGAGAGAGATTCCTCTTACGGTCTTATTTGAACATACAAATATTGTCCGCTTAGCTGAATATTTGAAAACTGATGAATTTACAAATAGCAGCGAAGAGAGTAAGGGGGAAGGAGAAATTACAGAGGGAAGGAATACTTTGCTTAAAATGGGAGACTTGTTTCGGAAAATTGAGGAGGTATAGCGGTGAGCACTTACGTATTAAAATTTTGCGAGATTAATAATTCAAAGCTAATGAAAGTTGGAGGCAAGTGCTTGAATTTGGGCGAACTGGTGCAGATTGATGGAGTAAATGTCCCAGATGGTTTTTGCATTACTACTGATGCGTATAGAAAAATAATCGGTGATAACAGGGAGTTACAACCACTGCTTCTACAGCTAAGAGAGCTTAAAGTAGATGATATGGAGAAAATCAGGATATTATGCAGTAAGATACGTAAAGTAATCGAAGAAATGGAAATCGATGGTGGGATTGCTAAAGAAATTAATCTATGCCTTGCCAGCGCTGATGAAGATATCGCATATGCAGTACGTTCAAGTGCAACATCGGAAGACTTACAATGGACATCTTTTGCTGGTCAGTATGATACTTATTTAAATATTAAAGGGAAACATGAGGTTTTAAAGTCCATTAAAAAGTGTTTTTCCTCGCTTTTCACAGATAGGGCTGTTATATATCGCAAACAAAATGGATTTGAATCCCAAAAATTGTATATGGCTGTTATTATACAGCAAATGATTCCAGCAGAGGCTTCGGGGGTTATCTTTACATCAGACCCCATATCTTCAAATCGAAATATACTGGTGGTTAATGCCAGCTACGGATTAGGGGAGACTATTGTTTCTGGGCTTGTGAATGCAGACCTCTATAAAGTAAGAGATGGAAAAATAATAACTAAAGTATTAGCAGAGAAAAGCATAGCTATCTACGCATCAAAAAATGGGGGTACAGAGCAGCAAGAAATTGCTGCTGATATGAAAAGTGTACAAACACTAACTGATAGCATGATTATACAACTTGAGCGTATAGGAAGAATGATTGAGGCCAATTTTTCACACCCCCAAGATATTGAATGGTGCCTTTATAAGGGGAGATTTTACATTCTTCAGACCAGGAAAATTACTACTTTATATCCCATACCTGAGGTGCAGGATAGTAGCTACCATATATTTATGTCGGTTGGTCATGCCCAGATGATGACTGATGCTTTTAAACCGTTAGGGATGTCATTTTTTGAATATTTCACTAATAACCAACTTTGGAAGGCAGGCGGAAGATTTTACCTAGACATAACCAATAACCTTAAATCCCCTATTAAGAGAAAGTTACTTCTTAGTTTTACAAACGTGATTGATAATTTGTCAAAGAGTGCCTTGGAAAGCTTACTAAAGCAGGAAGGTTTTCTAAAAAAGCTTCCAAAGGTTAATAGAACTTTTGTTGTCGGTAAAGGTATATCAGCTTGGATAGTACCTGCATCTAAGCTTTATATAAGTAACAATTTTGATGTTATTAAAAAACGTCTGGATTATTTTGATACTTTGCTTAAAGACCTAGAGCGGCGTATTAACAATATAAAAGGTGATAAACTGTTTGAATTCATACTACAGGATCAAAAGCAGGCAAAGGATATGGTATATGATCCAACCATATATGCGGCAGTTGTGGGAATACCGGAACTTATGGAGAGGATAAACAAAAAAGTAGAAAAATGGTTAGGAGAAAAGGATGTTGCATATATTTTATCCCAATCTGTAAGAAATAATGTGGTGTCAGATATGGGGCTGGCACTTTTGGATTTATCCGATATCGTTCGTAAATATCCTGAGGTAGTAGAATACTTAAACCACGCAAAGGACAAATCGTTTTTTGATGACATCATTGAACTGGAAGGCGGATATGATGTAAATACCGCAATACGTAAGTTTCTTGAAAAATATGGTATGCGTTGTCCGGGTGAAATTGACATTACAAAGCCCCGTTGGAATGAAAAGCCGACTTCACTCATTCCTATAATTTTAAGTAACATCAGAAATCTTCCGCCTCAGAGCCATACTATATTATTTGAACAGGGGCTTAAGGAAGCAACTGAGAAAAAGCAGGAAATACTGGCCCGAATTGAACAATTAAGTGGAGGTAAGAGAAAGAAAAAAGCATTAAATCATATGATTGATGTTTTACGTAATTTCATGGGATGCAGGGAGTATCCCAAGTACTTTTATGCAAGACGCATTCAAATTTATAAACAAGCTTTATTAAGGGAAGCCGATGATCTAATTCGATATGAAATACTGCAAAAAAAGGAAGATGTATTTTACCTGTCATTTGAAGAACTGAGAAGAGTAGTACATACCAGACAACTGGATTATTCAATAATTACAAAAAGAAAGGAGGAATATTCTTTATATGAACAACTGACACCTCCTAGGATTATAACATCTGAAGGTGAGATAATTCAGGGAATATATAGTATGTGCAATACACCTCAGGGAGCTTTAGTAGGGATGCCAATATCACCGGGTATTGTAGAAGGTAATGCACGTATCATTTTAAATATGGAAGATGCAGATATAGCAAATGATGATATTTTGGTAACCTACTATACCGACCCAAGTTGGACTCCGCTTTTTTTATTAGTAAAAGCAGTGGTTACTGAAGTAGGGGGAATGATGACACACGGTGCAGTTATTGCACGTGAATATGGCGTGCCGGGAGTTGTAGGTGTTGAGAATGCAACACACCTTATAAAGAATGGAGATAGGATTCGTGTTAATGGTACAGAAGGGTATGTAGAAATATTATCAAGTCAAGAGTTGTCTTGAAAGTAAAAAAATAAAGTCCTCAGAGCTGCCTGGTGAAATATCTGGTTTGTAGAAGTTTGCACAAATTTTAGGAGGTCATTTAAAGAATTACAATATATAAAGGTGGGGAAAATATGAAACTAAAAACAAATTACACTGGATTGGAAGTTGCAGTAATAGGGATGTCAGGTCGTTTTCCAGGTGCTCAGAACCTCGAAGAGTTTTGGAGAAATATGGTCGAAGGTGTAGAATCAATATCCCGTTTTAGTGACGATGAACTTATTGCTTCAGGTATAGACTCGGAACTGCTGAAAAAAAACAATTTTGTTAAGGCTAAAGGAGTTTTCCCTGGATTAGAAAACTTTGATGCGGATTTTTTTAATTATACCCCAGGCGATGCTTCTGTTATGGATCCGCAGGTTCGTGCACTGCACGAGGAGGTTTATCATGCGTTGGAAAATGCGGGTTATGCGTCGGAACAATACCGTGGAAGTATAGGTCTGTTTATTGGTGCTACCAATAATTTTGCATGGGAGGCTCAAACACTGAAAGCGGCTGAAAACAACGGAGGACACAGATTTGCGACAGTACAACTCAATGACAAAGATTATGCAGCCACGAGGATAGCTTATAGTCTCAATCTGCAGGGTCCGTCTGTTGCAGTACATAGTGCTTGTTCGACTTCTTTATATGCTGTGGATTTAGCTTGCCGAAATATACTTACTGGGGCTTGTAGCGTTGCTGCTGCTGGCGGTAGTGGACTTACACTGCCGAGTAAAAACGGTTATTTGTACGAGGAGGGAATGATCAATTCACCAGATGGCCATTGCCGTCCATTTGATAAAGAAGCAAAAGGCACTGTAGAGGGAAACGGTTTGGGCATAGTCATACTCAAAAGGCTGGATGCTGCTATTAAGGACAGGGATAACATATATGCAGTAATCCGAGGTTCTGCTGTGAATAATGATGGAAACCGCAAGGTAGGTTTTACTGCACCCAGTGTTGAGGGACAGGCTGAAGTAATTCGCCGTGCACTGGTTATGGCTGATGTTCCTGCTGATAGTATTTCATATATTGAGACACATGGTACTGGAACGGCTTTAGGAGATCCGGTGGAAATTGCAGGATTAACAAAGGTATTTGAGTCTGTAAGTCCTAAATCTTGCGGTATTGGATCATTAAAGTCAAACATCGGACATCTTGATGTGGCTGCAGGTGTTTCATCTTTCATTAAAACTGTACTGGCTCTTAATCATAAGACTATTCCTCCTAGCATAAATTTTGAAGAGATTAATTCAAACATTGATTTAGATAGTACTCCATTCAGGGTTGTTACACAAAAAGAGGATTGGACACGGAAGCAGGTTACTGAAGGACATGGTACATACGAGCCTCTACGCGCTGGTGTAAGTGCCTTTGGTATAGGTGGCACAAATGTTCACGTAGTACTTGAAGAGGCACCTGAATACCAAAAATCGGATTTAGGTAGGGACTGGAAGCTGCTATGCCTTTCAGCACATACTGAAACGGCAATGAATAAACTGCAAAAGAAATATATTGATTTTATTAAAAATGCTGATAAAAATTTGAATCTATCGGATTTGGCATGGAGTTTGCAGACAGGGCAACGAAACCTAAAAAAGCGTTTTACACTGGCATATAGGAATAAAGAAGATCTGGTAAAAGGTCTTACGGCAGCTTTGGACAATGAGAATCTGGGAAAAGGAACTATATTCAATGCTCCATTAAGCAAGCCGTCAGTGTATTTCCTTTTCCCTGGGCAGGGAGCTCAATATCCTGGTATGGCAAAAGAGCTATACAAGACAGAGTCTGTTTTCAGAGATGAGCTCGACTTGTGTTTTAAAATAGCTGAAGAGCAGGATATGAAGGAACTGCGGCAGATAATTCTGGAACCAAAAGCAGGAGATGAAGAAAAAATACAGGAGACCGATATTGCACAGGTGCTGTTGTTCATTATTGAATATGCCCTTGCGAAATTATTAATGTCATGGGGTATTAAACCAGCAGGAGCGATTGGGCATAGTCTTGGAGAATATACTGCTGCTTGCCTGGCAGGGGTTTTCACTGTTGAGGAAGGGATAAAGCTTGTTACCTCCAGAGGACGCCTTATGAAATCCATGCCCCGAGGATCTATGCTTGCTATAAATACTTCATCAGACATTATAATGCACCTTTTGCCAGAAGGTGTGTCCATGGCATCGGTCAATAGTCCCAATCAGTGTACTGTTTCTGGTTCAGATGAAAATATCGCCTTTCTGGAGACACAGTTAGCTGCCATGGGATTGACCTGCCGCAAACTGCGTACAAGTCATGCTTTCCATTCTAATATGATGGAAGGTGCTGAAGAGCCTTTTAAAGAAGTATGTGCTTCAATTCAAATGAAAGAGCCTAAACTTCCTTATGTGTCAAATGTAACGGGTGATTGGATTAATTCACAGAATGCTGTTAGTCCATCATATTACGCAAAGCATCTGTTAAGCTGCGTTAATTTTTCAAAGGGAATAGAAACAATTTTAACTGACAACAGAGCCATACTTATAGAGGTAGGACCTGGGCTTACCCTGTCAACTTTTGCCCGTCAGACTGCCGGAGACAAACTGCAGGGTGTGGTAAATGTTTTACGTCATCCGCAGGAATCAACACCAGATGATGCGTATTTGGCGGAAAAATTGGGAGAAGTTTGGAAGTATGGTGTAGTAATAGATTGGAAGGAATATTATAAAGGACAGGTTCGCAGCCGATTGTCACTTCCTTCATATCCGTTTGACGAGCATAAATATCCCATTAATATCAATGAGTTTTACAAAATACTGTCAGGAGGTAATGGAGAAGAGCAGACGGGCATGGGTATTCAGGATAATTCTAGCCTGAACCTTGAAAAACAGGGAATTTCAATAGGACAGATTTGCTGGGAGCCATCATTCCTACCGCAAATAAACCAATCCGAGCAGCAGAGAACCTGTTTGGTTTTGACGGACAGGGTGGATTCCATAAATAAGTTGATGGGATATTTGCCAAGATGGAGAAGCTTACTTATTGATATCGGAGATTGTTATAAATTTAAGGGTACGTTAGGAGCCACTCTTCGTAAGGCTAATGCCATAGACAGGTTGCGACTGTTCAGAGACTTACGTAACAGAGCATTACTCCCTGACACTGTTATAATAGCATATTCTACAGTTAAACAAAATGAAGAAGAAATTAGAGTGATGACACATGCTATAAATGGCGAATTAAGAGATATATTGCCTGATGTTGTTATTCTTAATCCGATATCCGGGTTCTCAGAGAATTCCGAATTGCTGACTCAGGTTTGGGGTATAAAGGCTGAAAACCCAGAATTGACAATGCTTCTGATTGATGCTGGATTACCGCTGAAGAACCGTGACTCTGCAGAAATATGGGCGTCAATTATGGAGCGTGAACTTGCTGCAAATGTTCATCCGTATCCTGCTGTCTATTATTCTAACGGCAGCCGTTATGTGCCACTGATTAGAACATTAAAACAGGAGATATTGGAGGGCACATCGTATGGCTATGGACGTAATATGATGTTTTTGTGTCCTGAGGATCAATTGTCGGCATCGTTGACCAAAGCCTTGGGTGAAAACCCTTCTGAAAAGATCAGTGTATTACCTTACAGATTAACATCTGCTTCTTTTAAAAACGACTTGCTGGCACAATTACAGCTCGAACTGCGTGAGGATCAGAATAAGTATATTAGCAGCAATACAGTGGAGGATGTATCAAAGGCACATTGTCTGGTTGATGAGTATGCTACTCGTTTGTGTTACGATTTTGTTAGAGGGACATTTCCATTAGAACCTGATCGGATTTTTGAACCACAGGAATTAACGGAGAGTTTGGGAGTGGTAGCTTCGCTCGGTAGGTATGTGAGCTATTTTATTCATATGTTTTGTCAGGATGGCCTTGTAGAGGCTATGGACAAAGGAAGCCGTTATCGGGTTACCAAAAAGGTGAAGAATCTTCGCAAACCACAAAAGATTCGTGCCGAAATAGAGCAGATGACATCTTTATTTTCGGGGCAGCTTGATCTTTTGGAGCATTGTGTAAAACATTTTGGTCAGGCACTCCGTGAAGAGATTCCTGCTTTAGGAGTTTTGTATCCAGAAGGAAAGAATGATTTGATCCTTCAAACTTATAAAAATACCATTCAAGAGAAGGAAGACGATTTCTTAAAAGAAATATTTGCGTCAATGTTATCACGGTTAGTTGGTTGCAAAAGAAGAATCCGTATATTGGAAGCTGGTAGTGGTTATGGTTCGATATTGCGTAAGGTAGCACCTTTGTTAAAAGGAATTGAAGTTGAATATTATTTCACTGATTTAGGGAAATCATTTTTGGATGGATTCAAGGAACATGCCATTGATGAAGAAATAGATTTCCTCCACTTTGGTCTCTTTGATATAACAGAGGATCCAAAAAAACAAGGGTTAGAACCTGCTTCTTTTGATCTAGTCTTTGCATATAATGTTGTTCATGCAACACACCGACTATCTGTCAGTCTTGGCAACCTTCAGAAACTGTTAAAACCAGGAGCTTTGTTGTGTGTACTTGAACGTACAAAGGTTAGACGTTATGTTGATCTCGTTTGGGGTATGGCAGAGGGATGGTGGCACTTTGACGGAGCAGAGAGGGAGCTTTCGCCACTAGTTTCTATAGATGAATGGAAACAGCAGTTCACTGCGCTTGGTATGGAGCAGGTTGTAGCTTATCCTGACTCACCTAAGCTGCAAGAGAATTTGGATGTAGGTATGATTATAGGTTGCCAGCCAACTACTGTTAAAAATTCAAATGCAGTAAGCTTGCTTCCGTCTCAGAAGGAAATTAAACTGTTGCCTACTGTAGAAGCAAAGGATGCGGCTTCATTGAAAAAGGCTCTTGAAATATCATTAGGGCAATTGCAGAATGTTGATATGTTTATATTGTGGGATAATTTAGGAGACAGGGAAACACGATTCAATTCTCTTGTACCTGCTCTTGGGAAGACTGTGAAAACGGCAATAAATTTAAACCGTTTTGTAGTTAATGCAGCTTCTTCCAGGCAGAAACCTGTGATGATCCTATCGAATATCGATAGGAAAGACCAATGGGAATCTGGATTAACGGAATGGACTGTTGAGCATGATAAATTGGATAAAACCGAAGGAATTTACAGAGTATATTTACCCGCAAATTTTGAAGATAGCACTAACGGGTTATTACCTGTCATGGAAATGATGCTTGAGTCTGGTATACGTCGAATTGTGGTTGATCCAGATGAACATCCGGTGTTTTCGATTAAGCCAGTTAGTAAAGCAATTATACAAAAGGAAGCTGTCGATGAAATTCAAGGGATCGAAGCACTATTGGTAAAATTGTGGGGTAAAGTTTTAGGACGTGAAAGAATACATCTGGATGACGACTTTTTCGAATTGGGTGGAGACTCGTTTAAAGTCATTCAAATGACAGTAGATCTGGAACAAGAAGGCTATAAAGTCCTAATGAACGAAGTGTTTAAGTATTCTACTATAAGAAACCTTGCACGTTATATTACCAATGAACGTATTCAAAAGGATAAATCTGTTGGAGAACCTACACAATTGGAAACGATTTTACTTGATGTATTTGGTATAGCAACCAGTTTTAAGGCTTTGGGTGGTTCCACACCTATGAATGTTTTGTTTGTGGATAGTTCAAAAACAGAGGATATTGCTGCTATAAGAAAGCACCTTGGAGGTCTTAAGCTGTCAGGTGATCTTTTGCCAAACTATATATTACCTATATCCCTTAAGGATAAGGTATCGAGTTCATTTGAACCGCAGAGATTTGTAGAATTGGGTGTGCTGAGTGATTCGGAAAGGGAGGCGGTTGAAAGCCTAGAGACTCGAATTAAAGATGAAAGGAAAATCTTTAACGATTCTATCCTGAATCAGCCAGTGACAAAAGTTTATGATTTGAGCAATATTCAAAAAATTCATTTCCGTGGAGAAGTCAGGTTACAACTGTATTTAATAGAGTTTTATGAAATGGTGGATGCGGAGATACTGGAACGTGCTTTTTGCGATGTTGTGGGAAGTCATGGGTTGTTGCGCAGTTGTTTGACTAGAAAACTTACTGGCTACAGGTGGAAAGAGTTCGCACCTCCACAGAATACACCTATTCCAAGGCTTGATTTGTCTGGTTTGACTCCTGATGCTCAGAAGCGTATTATAGACATTATTGCAAAGATGGAATGGGGTGCGGATTTTAAAAATGTAGGTAGTCCCATGTATCATGTAATGCTTATCAAGTTAAATGAACAGAGGTATGACTTGTTCTTCCAGTACGATCATTCAATATTTGATGTTTCATCAGGGCAGGTTATTAGGCGTCATATCCTTCAACGTTACAGAGATTTGAAGAATGGCATCAGAAGAGCTATGGAAGTATCTTATAGCTATCAGGAGTTTTTAGAACAGGTACAAAAAGGACCTGTGGGACTTGATGCTGACGGTATAATTACCAAGTTTGACCTAGTAAGATATACCCAATATTTAAAGGATGTCAAAGACAAACTTAAGGCACTTCCGTCAGGCCGTGTTAAACTGGCACGCTGCGGGGTTGACCTGACACCCTTCAATTTCAGTAATAATGATACAAACGGACCTTTTGAGATAGCACTGCAAATACATGTTTTAGTTGTGGCACGGTTGTTAGGTGTGGATCATGTTCCTTTTGACCTGCTTTTCCAAAACCGCAGATATCAGGGTAAAAGTTTTTCTGATGTAGTAGGACTTGTACTTGACGGTGTTCCGTTTTTGGTGCCTGTAGATCGTGAGAATCCGTCCCGGATGACGGCTGTAATAAGGGAAAAGGTAGAACTAATTAATAAGTACAATGTTAACTTCATGAACCTGATGTGGAATATACCGACATGGTGGCGTTGGAGGAAGCTAAGAAACTTATTTAAGGAAGGGTACTCTACTTTCTATTCACCGGTGCTTTTAAATTATGCAGGTAATACCGAGCTTGAATATGACAAGATATGGGATTATAGTATGAACCAGCTTGATGATGAGGAACAGAAAAAATTAAACTATGCTGATTTTTACGGTCTTGCAAAAGTCATGAATAACAGGTTAGATTTCCTTATCCTGTGCAAGTTTGAGCCTGATATGGAACGTGTGCAGAAAATATTTGATGAGGAGATGGCCATTCTCTTGAAAAAATATACAGAGAGAAATGAGCAGCAAGGATAATAGTGAATGCTGTATATCCTTCAAACTAAGGCTTTGTGTATAATTGTAACTAAATGCTTAATTAATATATAACATTAACTTGATAACAAAAAAAAATTCAGGGGGTGTCATGAGATGTCGGTTAGAAATATTGATTGTTTGTTTATTGGGAGTAATTACATACCACTGGAAGAAACCGAAAAGCTTATGAGGTTGGCAGGATCTGGATCTTATAGAGAATTCAACTTCGAGTTTGTACAACATAATAAAAAACTATATTCCTTATCAGAACTATATAATAAGTTTAGGTATGGTACTGATGATATTACAGTTGGAAGCATATTTAGTGCAACAATTGCTTATCTTGCAACCTATTTACATAGGAGAGGATTGACTTTTGATTATGTAAATTCCTTCAAGGAGGAAAAAGAGGAACTAATTGAGATGCTACGTACGTGCAATATTCAGACTATAGCAATTCCAACAACATTATATGTTACTCTTCAGCCTATACTGGAAATTGTATCCTTTGTAAGGAAATACAACAATACTGCCAAGATTATAATTGGAGGACCTTTTATTTTCAATTTATTAATTGATAATAATGATGCTGATGAAGTAGCTAATGTATTTGACAGGATAAATGCTGATTTCTACATTTATTGTGCTCAGGGAGAAATGGCGCTTGTAAATTTGATCAATAGAATCAAGTCAAATTCAAATTCGTTTGAAGATATAGAAAATTTATTTTACAAGCAGGAAGGTAAGTATGTAAAAACGGCAAATGTCAATGAAAATAACAACCTAGAAGATAATATGGTTGATTGGACATTATTCAGACATAAAATGAAAAAATCTATCCTGGTGAGAACATCTATTTCGTGTCCATTTGCATGTTCGTACTGCGAATATCCAATACGCAACGGAAAATACAGAACTGCTGGTGTTGATGCAATTGAACGGGAACTTAACACAATCGAACAAATAGATTCAATAAAAAATGTATATTTTATTGATGATACATTAAATTTTCCGCCTCAAAGATTCAAGGACATTTTGCGTATGATGATAAAGAACAAATATAAATTCAAATGGGGCTCGTTTTTCAGGTGTCAGTTTGCCGATAGGGAAATGATAGAGTTAATGAAAGAAAGCGGATGTATTATGTTGTTTTTGGGTATAGAATCTGGGAATCAAATGATTCTTAACAGGATGAATAAATGTGCAACCCTTGATGTATTCAGGAAAGGATTAGAACTAATAAATGAATTTGATATTCCAAGCACTGCATCATTTGTTGTCGGTTTTCCAGGAGAAACTGAAGAAACGATACAGGAAACAATTCAGTTTATTGAAGAAACAAAACCAACATTTTATGCAATGAACCTTTGGTATTTTTCTAAGTTTTCAGCAATTGCAAACCAGAGAGATATATACGGTCTTAAAGGATCAGAATATGGATGGAGTCATGATACCATGGATTGCGGCACTGCAGTGAGTTTGATGGAAAAGATGATGTTATCTGTTAAAAACTCCATTCATCTCCCAAAATACAATTTTGATAATACAGGGATTCTAAATTTGTTTAATCAAGGTATGAGTATTGAACAGGTTAAGAATTTAGTAAATGCTTTTAACGAAGGAATAAGGCATAAGCTTTTAAGTCCAAGCGATGCAGTGTTCAGTGACTTATTAATAGATGAGATGAAGAAGCAATTTCCAGTATCTAAATAATGCTTTAAATAATGTAGGAATAAATTTATTGCATAAAAAGGAGAAATATATCAGACAATATTAAGTTTAATGTGTATAATTCTATTGATTGGATGAACTTATTCTAATAGGAGGAATATAATGAAGAAATTTCTATTAAGATGTAAAGGTCTTTGTAAGACATATTTAAGTGCTGATGTAGAGGTTAAAGCTGTAAATGATTTAACACTTGATATTTATGAAAAGGATTTCACTGTAATAATGGGTAGTTCAGGTTCAGGAAAGTCAACACTGTTATATTTGTTAAGCGGTCTGGACAGCGTAACAAAAGGCGAAGTGTGGTATGAGGATGAAAGAATCGACAATTTAAAGGAAAAAAAGATGGTTAAATTGAGGCGTAATAAGATTGGTTTTGTTTTTCAGTCCATAAATCTTGTGCCTAACCTGACCATTTTTGAGAATGTAACAATACCAGGTTATCTCTCCCAAAAGAATAGGAAAAAAGTTGATGAAAGAGCTCGTGAGCTTTTAAACAGTATGGGGATAAATCAGGAGGCTTCAAGGATGCCTTCGCAATTATCTGGGGGTCAGCAGCAGCGAGTTGCTATTGCCAGAGGACTTATTAATACACCGCAGGTACTGTTTGCAGATGAACCGACAGGTGCACTTAACTCGACACAGGGTGAAAGCATATTAGATGTGTTTTCAGAAATAAATAGCAAGGGCCAATCTATTGTTATGGTTACTCACGACTTGAAGGCAGCTTGCCGTGCAAACAGGATTCTGTATTTGCGTGATGGTCAGATTGACGGTGAATTGTTACTTGATAATTATTCAAAGAATGGTTACGCCGAGAGAGAAAAGAAGGTGTACACTTTTCTAAAAGAAAGGGGATGGTAAAATGCACCCAGTATTAAAGGTATGTTTTTCTAGTATTAAGCGAAAAAAAACGCAAAAAATACTGATTGCTATTACTATTCTATTAGCTTCTTTGGTCTTTTCACTTGGTGTTGCTATTTTAACCATGATTGATAAGCCGTTTGAAAATATGTATAAGGAGCTCAAAGCCTCTCATACCTTGCTGTTTTATGATACAGCTTATAACAACGATAAGGATATAGCTGGTTATTGGAATTCAAAAGAGGGAGTCGAGAGCACTATTCTTGCACCTGCTTACTTCATGCAAGGTAATGCCTACCATGATGACAAAAAAATTGATATAAGCTTTTTTATTGCTGAAGTAACAGAAGGAAATAAACGTCAGGATATTTTGAAAGTAATTCAAGGCGAGAAAAAATCAAGTCCTGACAAGAACGAAGTTTGGATACCAACTACCTTTGCAAATGAAAACAAGGTTAAATTAGGGGATGTTATTGAACTGCCAACTCTTGAGGGTTCGAAAGATTATAAAGTTGCTGCAATAGTAATTGACCCACAGTATAGTGCACCGCAGCATAATCCTGTTAGAGTATGGGTTAAAACTGGTGAATTGGCAAGAATGTTTACAAACAATTCTACTGGCTATGTAATAGGTATTCGTTATGACGAGTATACTGAAAAAGGTGAAATAAAGATTTGGAATGACTTCGAAAAATATCTTGGGCAAAGTTTTACCGGATATAAATTGGCATATGAAGATATTGTCAGTAAGTATACGAGTGTAGAAGAAAGTATTGGTGCGATATTGTTAGTACTTTCCCTTATCATAATAATTGTTTGTTTTATTATGATTTACTTTGCAATATCGAATTCAATATTGTCCGAATATTCAACCATTGGAATATTGAAGGCGCAAGGTTTTTCCTCTTTAAATATCATTTTCAGTTATATTTTCCAGTATATGATACTGGGAATAGTTACCATTCCTATAGGAACATTATTATGTATTCCTTTGGTAGATGTATTGACTGAAAGCTTGACAAATGCACTTGGTATGACTAAAGGCACTACATCTTTGTGGGAGTCAATTCTCTTGACGTTTGTTGTTTTGATGTTGTTCATTTTTGTGGTTGCTTTGTTTGCATCTCTGAAAACGACTAAGATTAAACCGTCTCAGGCTATCAGATATGGTGCACCTGCTAGTAAAAACGCAAAAAAGTCAGGCATATCACTAACAGCTTTGAAAATATTACCCGTATCATTGATGATAGGTATAAAAGATACTTTTTCAAACAAAAGGCAAACACTGTTTTTGTTGATAACTCTTTGTATTACAAGTATTATACTAGTGTTTACGTTTATAAGCATAGCAACAATGGAGAATGCATTTGAAGATCCAAACTATATGGGTATGGATGATAGTGATCTGACAATAGTAAATTCATACAGAACGAATATGACGGATGATGAAATTTATAAAAAGCTATTGAAGGAAGATAAAATAGAATGCGTTATCCCAATGAATTATCTTATGAATTCATCAATCTACATACAAAAAGATGATATATCAAAAAATATAGTAGGTAATGCTTATAATGGGGACATGGCACTTTTGGGAATAAATAATTCGGAGGGGCGTAATCCTTCAAGCAGTAACGAAATTTCGATAAGCTACAAGCTGGCTCAAAGGCTGGAAAAAGGTTTAGGAGATAAACTTAAAGCAAATATTGAGGGTGAAGATAAGGAGCTAACTATCAGTGGTATATTCTCTACGATGAGTAGCGGAGGGTATGTGTTCAGAATTAAGCTTTCGAGTATTAACCAATCTCAAATAGCCATGCAGACAAATTATCAGGTGAAGACCCGTGAAGGTGTCAATGTTGAAGATTATGAGAAGGAACTGAGCAACAAATTTAAGGACGCTATAAATATTACTAATGGCGAGAAATACAGAGAAACTTTCCTTTTCTCTATCAAGTCAGCAATTAGTCTTGTAACTGTTCTTATTAGTCTAGTAGTTGTATTGGTATGTTTTATAACAGTGTTCAATTCTATTGTTATTGACATAATGAATATGAAGAAAAACTATGGGATTTATAAATCCTTTGGAATGACATCTTTTGGTATTAGAAAATCATTGATATATAAGGTTCTATTTGCAACAATTATCGGATGTATAGTTGGGATTGCTCTGGCTATAATTCTGACGCCAGTGTTAATTGGTCCAGCTTTATCTGACGGAGGAGCAGTAGACCTTACTATAATAGTAAAGTGGAGTCAAATAATTTTTATAGTACCTCTTTGTATAGTTGTAACAACTATTAGTACATGGATAGCTTCTGGAAGGATAATGAAAATCAACCCGAGAAATCTGGTATCTGAATAAAATGTTATAATACAAATTTAGGTAGCAACATATCAAAAAGTTGAAATGTTCTTACTTATAAATAGAGGGTGTTGATAAACAACTTTGAGGTAGAGGTTGACACTTGGTAAGCAGTGCAACGAATGAAGTAGTATAAAGAACCTCCCATACCGGATTATTTATTAGAAATAATGAATAACGGTTGGGAGGTTTTGAATTGCTGGGAGGTATTTTTACTTGGGATTAGGTTTGTTAACATTATTATTGCTACATTTAATGAAATCACAATTTGTAGTGTGCTTTTGTGAAACCGAATCTTTCACGAAAATTTGCAGGAGTCATATTAACATGTTTTTTAAAAAGCTTATGGAAGTATGTTATGTTGTTTATGCCACACATAATACTTATATCAAATATTTTTATATTTGTTGTAGTCAATAATCTTTTTGCGGTATTCATTCGGCTTTGAATAATATAATCAAATGGTGATAGTCCGATTATACTTTTGAATATCTTGCAATAGAAATTTTTACTAACTCCACACCTTTCGGCAAGGTCTAACAAGGTTAAATCCTTATGTAGGTTGTTATCTATGTACTTTTGAGAAGACTTTATTATTTCAAAATTATTTTCAAACGACCGTGTATTGATTCTTTTAATGGTGTTTTCGGGAGATACCAGTAAGAGATTTAATATGTTCATAAGGTGTGCTTTCAAAATCAACTGGCAATTCTGCTGCTTTTTGATAAACTCATTGAATACGGATTGGAATAAGTACTCAATCTCATAATTATAAGTTGTAAGTTTATAAGGCATGTCGTTGAAAAATCCAATATTGGAGAGCATTTCTTTTTCATTTGTAATCCAATAAGGGGAAGAGGTTGCGTAAATGCCTTTGCTGGCGACATCATAAAAAGAGTCAAACACGATGACAATAAAATAATAGCCGGAATATCCTTCAACTATTGTACCTGGCTCTCGTAAAAATACATCACCTTTTGAGGCTTTAGCAGTTTCACCGTTGGTAATAATAGTTCCATTTCCTCCTGTAATTAGTTCAAGCTCATAGAACCTGACAACTCTCTCTTCAAAATGGGTTCCCACAGGATAGGGGACATTTTTTTCATTGATACAAAAAACCTCAATAATATAGGGATTAAAGATTGATTGCTTTTCATTAATCATAAAAATCTTCCTTACTAGTGCTAATTAAAAGCATTAATTTTTATTCTTTAATGTTAAAAATGCACTTTCCTGTTCTATGCCTCGAATGCTTCTCAAAACTAAATTAGATATAAGACAATTTCTGCTATTATTTTAGAATTAAATCTGATATGAGACAATTTCTGCTACTAATATAATTATATCACATAGAGGTGCTTCTGTGGTATCAGAATTTTTAATGATTGAGTAATATAGTACAATTGAGTGCTATGTGACAATTGCATAAAAAGATGTAAGTTTATATAATTAAATTAGATAATATGTAAAATTTACACAGGGGGGATATTTAATGAAAAAGGTTTTAGCAATTATTTTATCGCTCAGCATTATTATGAGCTTATTACCTATGACTGTCTTAGGTGCTACCAGTCCTCAGGATATGGTAATAAAGATGGGATTAGGAATGAACCTTGGGAATACGTTTGACGCACCAACGGAAGGTTCTTGGTCAAAGGCAGCTCAGGAGTACTATTTTGATGATTATAAGCAGGCTGGTTTCAAGCATATTAGAATTCCAATCCGTTGGGATCAGCATACACTTGCAAACAGTCCTTATACTGTTGACAGCAGCTTCTTAGACAGAATTGAAACTGTAGTAGATTGGTCACTTTCCCGTGGATTTGTGACAGTAATTAATTCACATCATGATACTTGGCTTATGGATAACTATAGTCAGAATATCGGAAGGTTTGAAAAAATATGGGAACAAATTGCAGAACGCTTTAAAGGCAAGTCGGAAAATCTGGTTTTTGAAATATTAAATGAGCCACATGGTAACATAACAGATAGCCAGATAAACGATATGAACAGAAGGATTTTAAGTATAATAAGAAAGAATAATCCTAGCAGAAATGTAATTATTGGTGCAGGTTTTTGGAATAGCTATAATACATTAAGTTTGTTGGAAATTCCAAACGACCCAAATCTTATTGCAACTTTTCACTACTATGATCCATACAATTTTACTCACCAGTGGCAAGGTACATGGGGAACTAAAAATGATATGGACGCCATAAACATGGTTTTTAATCAGGTTAAAAAATGGTCAGATAAAACTAACGTACCAGTGTATCTTGGAGAATATGGTGTAATGGGACATTCCGATAGAGCATCTGCTATAAAATGGTGGGATTTTGTAAGCGATCAGGCTACATCACATGGATTTGCTTCTGGAGCTTGGGATAATGGAGTATTTGGTTCTGTTGACAATGATATGGCATTTTATAACAGAGACACCAGAAAGTTTGATCAGGAAATCTTAAATGCAATATTAACTAC
The DNA here is from genome assembly GCA_023398105.1 of Bacillota bacterium. Taxonomy (GTDB): domain Bacteria; phylum Bacillota; class Clostridia; order Acetivibrionales; family DSM-1351; genus Ruminiclostridium. The sequence goes on from JAEWST010000172.1 coordinate 62,627, forward strand.
TGGGACAACCTATACTTGGACTCCTCCAACTCAAACAGATCCAGATCCTCCTCATACACCTGCAACACCAGCTTACGGGGAAGAGCTTATTGAAGATTTCGAAGGTACTCTGCAGTGGGCGGCATATTCAGGTGTTGATGCTACTGCATCCTGTAAGATTTCTAGTGGCAAAACCAATAAAGGTTTGGAAATAACATATGCAGGTTCATCAAATGGATACTGGGGTGTTGTAGACAATAAACATAGAGATCAAGATTGGGAGAAATGGCAAAAAATATCCTTTGATATAAAATCCACAAACACAAATGAAGTTAGACTACTTATAGCTGAACAAAGCAAGATTGAAGGAGAAGACGGAGAACACTGGACTTATAC
>JAEWST010000105.1 GCA_023398105.1 Bacillota bacterium
TTATAACGAGGCAAGAAAATGTCCCCCACTTCTATAAGTGGCGGGTATCACTTTGGTTATCAGGCGGTGAGAATATCTCCCGCCTCGATGAAACGCCGCTGATGTAATGAAATTTTTCTACAATCGAAAAATTTCATTTTGAACCTAGGCGTTATAAGCAAGTGAAAAGGTTGAAAGAAATTACTAATACATTTGAAGGAGGTACCGAGCCCATGCCATTTCTGTCAGATTTATCTTTGGGAAAGAACTTTTGTCTGAAAAAAAGTTGAAGTAAATAGATAAGCTCAAAAGAACTGAGCGGAGCGAATTTTCTTGTTTAGAATAGGAGGTGTATCTCGTAATGGAGGTTAGAAGGAATGACTTAATTAACATATTATCCAAGGCTTTGGATGTGGATATTAATGTATTATCACAAATAGGAGATGATGAGGATATTGGTCAATATGGACTTGATTCTATAAAGGGAATACAAGCAATGATTTTGCTTGAAGGAGAATTCGATATTGAGTTGGTTGATGAAGATTTATTGTTAGAAAATGTTAATACCATTAATAAAATTAAAAAAACATTTGAAAAATACATTTAAATTTTTGACGCAGGCAATATTTGAAACAATTCAAAAATCAGTAGTATGGTCAACCTAAAAGTCTCTAATAACAATATCTACGAATTTCCAAAATAGTATTAACTCAATAAGGGGGTATCTCATGAAAAACAAGATAAAAATGTCCTGTTCTTTATGGTCTGCGGATTTGCTCCAGCTTAAGGCAAGCCTCAAAGAAATAGCGATAAGCCTTGAAATATAGCGAATTGAGGCTCTCTCAGTTTCCGAAAGTGTACTGAATTATATAGAGGGGGAATTTAAAATGCCACAAAGTGTAAAAGAATTGACAATGGAAAGACAATTGGTATTACTATGTTCGAGAGGTGTATTAAATGAAGAGCACATAGAAGAAATTAAAACTATCATGGATGGGAATCTCGATTGGAAAGAGATATTGTACCAAGGGATAACCCACAGAACATTAAATATCATGTATTACCATTTAAAGAACTTAGGGCTTACGGGCAAAATCGAAGAAGAAGTTCTAAAAGCAATGAAGACACAGAGCAAGGTATATGCAATCAGGAATAAATCGTACTTTGAAGAGATAAAGGTTATTTTTGACAAACTGAATGAAAATGGTGTTCGTTTAGCAATTCTAAAAGGAAATTTTCTGGCTTCCAAGGTGTATCCTTCAGTTGAGACAAGAACCTTTAATGATCTTGACTTCCTCATTGATGTAAGAGATGGAGACAAAATAGTAAAGATATTGGAAGACTTAGGTTATATTCAAGGTGAAGTAAATGAAAATGGAGATATAATACCGAGTACAAGAAAGCAAAAAATGCTTCAACAACTGGCCTCAAACGAACTTCAGGAATGCCTTAAAAAGACAGATAATCCTTTCACACCAATGTTCCAAGTTGATTTAAACTTTGATGTACTCTGGAAAGGAAATTGTCCTTGCAAAATAGATACGCCCGAATTGCTTGAAAGAGCTATAGAAGTTGATATTGACGGTGCAAAGACACTTATTCTTGACTATGAAGATTTCTTGATACAACTGGCATGCCATTTGTATAAGGAAGCTGCTTTGCTGCATTGGATAAGTGATCTTAGAGATCTAAAAATATACAAGTTTGCAGATATATTAATGTTCGTAGAGAAATTTCAAGACAAGATTAACTGGGACAAGCTGGTATCCTTTAGTAAAAGGGTGGGATGTGAAAGCATAGTTTATTACGCATTTTATTATGTAAACCTTATGTATGGACAAGTAATTCCAGAGAGTGTTATGAAAGCAATAGAGCCTGAAAGCACGGAATACCTTGATGAATACGGTATTGAGAATGAAAAGCCATCTAAATGGCAGTTTGATTTCTTTACCAGAATGTTTGAAACAAGCAGGGTATTGGATGTAAGTGAGGAGATGCTTTCAAACAAAAATAGATTTTGGGATACAAAAAAACAGTCAACCTAATTTTATTAAAGGGGGATGTTGTATGGATTACAGACAGATTTTAAGGGATTTAATATTTAAAACTTCATATGAGGTTTCAGATGACTGCAATTGCCTTCTAAACAAAGCTTTTAAAATAGAAACAGATGAATCATCGAAAATGATACTTGAAACTATTTTAAAAAATATAGATATCGCAAAAGAACACAAACAAGCTTTGTGCCAATCTCCCGGATATCTTACTACATACGTAACATTTGGAGAGGATTTCTTTATTTCTGATTTTGAACAAATAATAAAGGAGGCTGTAACAGATGCAACAAAAGCAGGTTACTTGAGGCCAAGTATGGTTGACCCTCTTACACGTGTAAACAGTGGTGACAACAGCGGGCGTGGAGTGCCAAATATGGAGTACGAGTATAAGCAGGGTATTGATTACATCGAAGTAATACCAAGCTTTAAGGGTTGCGGTATAGAATTGTACAATAAAGTTAAAGTATTTACTATTTCTGAAATGGGTGAAAATTATGAAGGCATCAAGAAATTCGTGCTTGAATGTGTTGCTGAAGCTGGGGGTACAGCGTGTCTGCCGGCTACAATTGGTATAGGTATAGGTGGACAAATGGACGTTGCTGCAAAACTTAGTAGAAAAGCTATGAGTCTGAGAAGTTGGATGCAGAGAAATGAGGACAAGTGCCTGGCACAACTGGAAGAGGAGCTAATTGAGACAATAAATTCGCTAAACATTGGTTCGGGTGGTACAGGCGGAAAAGTAACTACACTTGCAGTCAATATTGAGACTGCGGCAACCCATACAGCAATCTGCCCTGTTGCAATCAATTTTCACTGTTGGGTTGCACGAAAGGCGGGTATGAGGATTTATAAGGACGGAAGAGTTGAAGAAATAAGCTTTATGTAATAAAGGGGGGATTTACATGAAAACCTACTATTTGAAAACTCCTCTAAAAGAAGAGGACATTTCAAAGCTTGAAGCTGGAGACATAGTCTACCTTAGCGGGAAAATGTATTCGGCAAGGGACATGGCTCATTATAAACTGAAAAAGCTCTTTGACAGTAATGAAAAATTTGATGAAGACCTCAATGGACAGGCTATATTTCATGCTGGCCCAATCATTAGTGTAAATAGGAAAAGTGGAGAATATAAAATAATTTCAATTGGTCCTACCAGTAGTATAAGAATGGATCCATACACTGACATGGTTGGTGAACTGGGGATAAAAATACTTATAGGAAAAGGTGGTATGAGTGATTCGACTACTGAAGCGATGAAAAAGCACAATATGGCATATCTTCTTGCTGCCCATGGTTGTGCTGCTGTACACACTCAAAGGATTACCGAGGTAACCCATCAGTACTGGATGGATGAAATAGGGATGCCTGAAGCTATATGGGTTATGGAATGTTATAATTTTGGTCCGCTAATTGTAGGTATAGACTCCAAAGGCAGAAATCTTTTTGAGGAAACAAGAAAAAATTCCAAATACATGATTGAAGCTATAAGTAAACAAGCACATTGTAAAAGTATATAGGTCCATTATGAATAAGCATAGTTATAAAACCAATACTCAAAAAGGTGTTTTAGTAGTCTTTGAAGGAATCAGCGGTTCAGGAAAAAGTGAAAGTATTGCAAAGTTATATAATCACCTAAGTTCACAAAACAGTGTGCAAATTGTTGAGTGGAATTCAAATGAAAAAATTAGAAGGATTATTAAAGTACTCTGCGAATTTAAATTGCTTACATCAACTATATACAGTATATTGCAATGGATCAGCTTTTTCATTGACTACTTTTCAAGGATATTACCCTCTCTAAACAATTGTAACATAGTTATAGCTGACAGGTACGTATACACAGCCTTAACCCGTGATACGGTTAACGGCTCAAGCGTGTTCCTCAGTAAATACCTTTGTACCCTTGTAAGAAAGCCGGATATGCTATTTTTCTATGACACAAATTGTGAATTGTGCTATGAAAGAATACTTACAAGAGGTAAGGCTTTATTTCATACAAATAAATACATAAAGCACAACAAGCTTCTGAAAAACAAAAATTTGTATTACCTAAAGAAGCTCAGGTATAAATATATTAACATTTTTCGAAAAAGTGACCTCCTTGGTAATACAAATGTTGTTATCGTAAAAAACGATACGGTTAACGTGATTAAAGAGCTGGATCAATATTTAAAGTTAAAATACGGAGACACCAATAAAAGTCAGGAACAGTTTTCCAATAAGAATAATATTTTGTCGGTCGGTAAGGTTGACTATAAAAGATAGATACAGTAAGGAGGAGTCATAGTGTATAAAGTTTTAAAGCCATGCGCAGAAACATATAAATTAGCTGGTGAAGCGATAAAGAAGGGAAAGGTCATTGTCGTACCCACAGATGCAGTGTATGCAGTAGTCTGTGATGCTTTCAACAAGAAAGCTATTGAGAGGCTTAGAAAAATCCGTCAGAGCCCTCAAGATAAGCCGTTATCATTAATTATAGATAAAAAGGATATAGATAATTATTGTCATATAAAAAATGAAACTTATAAAAGTATTATCGATGCATTACTCCCGGGTAAAGTCAGCTTCCTAATGCATAAAAAAGGTGATATTTTTACAGATGCAGTTCCGAATAGTGATGCTATATGTATTTTCTGGCAGGATAATGAGACTAAAGGCGTTTATCAGGAAAGCGGCACTGTGCTTGCCATTTCATCGGCAAACAAGGCAGGGTTTCCTGAAGCTACCACGCTTGAGCAGGCGATAAGCTTTTTTGAAGATGAAGTTGAACTGTTTATTGACAGTGGAGAGGAACGGGGCAACAAAGGCACAACGCAGTTAGATATAAGGAATGACAGCATCAGTATTATGAGGGAATCACCAATGTATCCGCTGGTTGAAATAAACAAGGTTCTGGAAGCAAAAGGGATACCAGCCTTAAGAAAGGTATGATATGAGTTTCTTTGACTATAATGGTATAAACATATTTTATGAAGTTACAGGAAAAGGTGGAGAATTTATATTACTTATCCACGGTTTAGGTTCATCCAGCAGGGTTTATAATAATATTTTAGAATATGATTTCTTTATAAAGAATTTCAATGTTTTGTTTATAGACCTTGTTGGATACGGTAACTCAGACAAACCGATGGAATTTGACTATTCCATCAAATCTCAAGCCGTAGCATGTCTTCATTTAATTGACTACTTAGGTATTAATAGCACTCATATAATTGCTCATTCAATGGGAGGGGTTGTAGCCCAGTATATATGCGAAAGCATGAAGGTAAAGTCATTTGTTAACTGTGAGGGCAACCTTACCTTGGACGATTGCAAGCTGTCAGCCTCTATTAATAATGTGGGGTTTGAAGTCTTCAATAGGGGAGACTTCAAATTCCTCAAAAATAGATCCCGCACAATCCCATTTTATGAGAGTCTTTGCATGACAAATGCTTATGTTATGTATGAGTCCTCAAAAAGTCTTGTAGAAGTATGTAAAACCGATAATATTCTTGGACGGTTCATCAAGCTTGACACTGGAAAAATGTATGTTTACGGTGAGCGAAACCTTGGGAAAAGAAGGTCTCAAGAGTATCTGCGTGATACGGGCATAGAAATAAAATATATTAAAGACAGTGGACATAATATGGTAGAAGAAAATCCGTACAATTTTTATGAAACACTTATTGAGTATTTCTCCAAGGCATATTCTTTTGAAGCATTATGAAGAAGAGATGTGCTTAATTTGAACTTGCAAGAAAATCATAAAGTCAATTGTGGTTGAAACCTTCGCAACGATAGAATATCGTTTTTTTAGCCCAATATGTGCTTTCAAGCATTCTATTTAAAGGTTTCAATGGTTTGGATATTTAGAATTTTTTAGCAATAAAGGGGGAGCGTATGAAGTTTATCATACCTGAATTGGAAACGTACACAAAAGATGGTATGTTTTGCTTGTTTTCAGCGATAGAAGATACTTTAAAGTATCAAAAGTATAACTTATCGTGTGTTGATGTTTTTATGCTGTGTAATGGATTTAATGTCGTATATAATACAGAATCAATTCGTATAGGATACAGCGGTCTTGACGATGTTATAAAAAATATGGCAAGAGAAAATCTCATTAAAGTAAATATGTGTTATGGGTTGCAGGATAAAGATGAGCTTTTTCAAAAGGCTTGCAATGCGGTACTTGATAACAATGTTGTCATACTGTTTGTAGGAACTGCGAATTTGAATTACAGTAATGCCTTTAGGGAGATAAGTGGTGAAAATAGAGGGCATTGTATTCTTATGTATGGTATAGATTCCGAACAAGGCATCGTGTATGTTGCGGACGCTTATTTTAAAGATTCTTCAGGAAGGATGAAAAAATATCAAGGGCCTGCCTCAATTGAGGATATTAGGAAAAGCATTTTTGGATTTGTATGGTTTGATACTGATACTGATAGAGCATCAAACCCTATAAGTAAGAAGATGGTTCTTGATATTACCATAAATAATTTGAAGGCCTTTATGGAAGGATCTACGATAGGTAATAAATTTTTTGGAAATCTTGCGTTTAAAAGGTTTGTTGGCGACCTGAATAAATTGGAGAACCTTGATGAAGATTTATTTGCAAAGGCTTGTGAAGACATAAATTTCACTATTAAAATTCGAAGTGCAATAGTAATCATTGATAACATGATAAGTTTTATCCGAAATAATGCTAATTTCCAAATAGAAGGCTACGTTACGGTTTTGGAAGCACTTCAGACTTTGAGGCGAGAATGGTATAAGGTTGCTCTTAATGTAACTAAGGCCGGTTTGACTAAGAGAAAAAGAATGATACCTGCAATATGTGAAATGGCAAATAATACAATACAGATACAGGATAAGACATTTAATAACTACTTGCAGTATCTTGAGAAAGTTAAAATAACGTGAGTTTGAGGGTCACTGCAGAAGAGTAATTGAAGTACATAAACATATGGAGGAAGGACTAAAAAAGAGACGAGAAGAAGAAGGGAGTTTTGCATATGAAGAATGCATGTCGTATTTTGCCTGTTATTTACCCGCCAATTAATGGCTATCCCCATAAGGGGGCTTTGTTTTCAATGCTTATGGCAAGAGAAGAGTGCAAGCCTTGGGTATTTAGTAACTTTATACAAATTTATTCATTAAAAGATCTTTATAGTAGAGGAATGAGAACAGGAACTGTTGATTTCTTTTACAATTTATATGGTGACTGGACATACTTTCATTTAAAAGCAAATCCATGGATTAAGATCAATTCTATGCCGTTCGAGTTTTTTAAACTCATAAAATCTGATATTATTGACTTTATTAAAACCTGTATTAACAAAAATTTATACCTTTTTTTCGATATTGATATGTATTATATACCTGCTTATAAGTCGATTTTTAATAAGAACCATTTATGCCATGAAATTTTTATATATGGGTATGATGATGATAAAAATATATTTTACATGGGAGATAATACAACTGGCAAATATAATCACGACCAGGTAACATATGAGGAGATTACTACAAGTACTAACGCGCTTCTGGAGGCATATGAGAATAATAACGAAGATACAGTTTTACATAACTATAGAGAGAAATCCATATATATGATGAGTATCGAGAAAAATGTGGAACGGAACGGACAAGACCCGTTTTTCTCAAAAGATGTATTTGAAATTAGCATTAAAAAAATAGTAAATGATTTAAAAGAATATTTGCTTTTGGATAATTATGCCGAAGGCTATAAATATAGCAATTACTATGTTTATGGTATAGATTGCTATAACGAACTGCTGAAATTCGTTATATATGCAATGGAAACGAATCAGGGGGTTGACCGCAGGGCTTTTTATTCATTTATTGAGCATAAAAAACTTATGCTGTTAAGAATGGAGTTTATTAATGGTAACTATGATTTAAACCCATTAATTGAAAGATATAGTAATTTAGTGAACGGGTTTAATATATTAATGGCTCTTATATTGAAAGCGAATACTATCAAAGCGAATGATTTATGGGAGAGAATAATTGTAAAATTGAAAGAGTATAAAGAGGAAGAGATAGTACTACTGAATGAATTAATAAGAATTCTCAGTTAAAAAGAAATTTGAAAGTATTTAAACAAAACAAAGTAATTTCCTCATTTGTGGTGGTATGTGAAAAGTTGTGGAAACTTATGCTTATATACTACCACAATGTAAATGTGTTCAGACTTTATTTGGATTTTTTTTTATGGAAAAGAAATCAGAAAAGGATATCCCTAGAGGATAGGTTTCGTTTATACCTTTATAAGGATTAGTAATTCTATCTGTAAGATTGATATCATCGAATGCTATTGTAAATGCCATAAAAATACCGTCTTTTTACGTAATGTTATCAATCAATGATAAGACAAAAATACTTTGTTATTTATCAATAATAAGCTTAGCACATTGACTGATAATTTTGTTGTCAATTATAATTAATACATAGTAATTATATAACTGGAAAAACATGAAAAACAAAGATTTGAGAGATGCGTTCAGAATAGCTAATGTTAAGCAGTGAGAGGTAGCTGAGGCATATAAGGAGATATGTATGAGATTAAACAACTTTATTAGTTCAACAGGACTTTGTTCTAGAAGACAGGCTGACGAATTAATTAAACAGGGAAAGGTAAAGATTAATAGTAGTATAGCTACAATTGGACTAACGGTAAATCCAGAGGATAAGGTTGAGGTGAATGGCAAACTACTAAAGTTAGAAAAGACATATGTATATATTGCCTTAAATAAACCAACGGGTATTACTTGTACTACTGAGCGACATATAAAAGGGAATATCATTGATTTTGTAAATCATCCTGAACGTATTTTCCCAATAGGGAGATTAGATAAGGACTCTGAGGGATTAATTCTTCTAACGAATGATGGAAGTATCGTTAATGAAATCTTAATGAATAAAAATAACCACGAGAAGGAATATATTGTAACTGTAAATAAAGCTATTACTCCTTCTTTTATTGAGGGTATGTCAAAGGGGGTAAGAATTTATAATCCTGTTAAGAATGAATATACGTTGACAAACCACTGCAAGATATCGAGAATAGATACCAGAGCGTTTAAAATCACTCTTTCTCAAGGACTAAATCGGCAAATCAGAAGGATGTGTACTCATTTTGGCTATAAGGTAGTAAAACTAAAGCGTATTCGCATTATGAATATTGAATTAAAGAATTTACCAGTAGGAAGGTGGAGGAACTTAACAGAAGAAGAGGTAAGGAATTTATTAGCTACCACCCATGCAAGGCACGTCCAAGAAGCTGAGATGAAGGCGAAGGCTGAGTGGAAACGGGCTACTGTAGAAACGACAATTCTTATGACAAGAAGTGGTCCTGAGGATAAAAAGTAGGGTTTAACCACAAGATGTTGTGGTTTGAGGCTCAAAAATGAGCAAAAATACAGATGATATAAGGGAATATGCTATTCTGGATGTTTAAATTGTAGAACAAATATCAGAAAGTAATTCGTGTTTGTTTTATAAATTGAAGCAGAATTTATTTTTTATAGTGGAGACATGTATATGGAAGATTATAACGAGGCAAGAAAATGTCCCCCACTTCTATAAGTGGCGGGTACCACTTTGGTTATAACTCAAATAAAATAACAACTTTCTTGAATAATAAAAGGTTATGTTCAGATTAAAATATTATTAAATATCAACAATTTGTTGTTACAGAATCAATTCAAAAGCAATGGGCTAAGTTTTAGGTTACAAAGTGTGGGAGTATGCGAACACAAGAAAAGGCTACCAGAGAATCTCCAATAGCCCAATCCTCCTAAAAAATACTATTTAGTAATTTTTGTCATTTCCCCAACAGTTTTTTCAGAAGAACGAAAAAACTGTGAGAAGGTTTGTGTTTTTACACATTACTTCTCACAGTCTCATCACTACCTGATTGCATTATGGTTCTCAGGGCAGATAGTATTGATCTAGTGACTGAATCATACCGATTCAGTCACTCACTCACTTCAACAATTCTGTTTTTAATAGTGCCCAATCTATAGCATCAATGGACTTGTCATCATTCATGTCGGCTGCAAGGGTATCTATATCAGAGAAAGATTGTTTTAAAAGAGCTGTCTTTAATGCTGCAAAATCCAGTGAATCCACATTACCGTCCTTATTGACATCGCCCTTCTTTGAGATCGAGCTGCCATCTACAAAATATTTGCTGGCAAATACGACTGCTTTCGGCAGGCAGGCATTCCAAAACTCCACACTATGAGATCCGGGTCTAGTGATATAATTATGGGTTACTCCCGCTTGCTGTAATTGATTATGGAAACTTGTATTCATCGAACCGACCAAGCTATCTTCCGTTCCACATTCCATAGTAAAAGCAGGATATTTGTTTTTATTTACGACAGAGATTAAATTTCCGGTAACTCCTAGAGCTCCACTCATGGAATAAGCTGAGCTGAACTTATCAGGGTATTTAAATCCGTGATATGCCGCTCCGAAGCCACCCATTGAAAGTCCTGCGATGGCACGGTTTTTACCATTTGCAACGTCTATCCTGAACCTTGCTTCAACATAAGGTATGAACTCTTGTTCAAAATATGTATCCCATTTTATGCCAGCTTTGTATGTATCAACGTAGAATGCATCGTTCAATCCGTCAGGCATAATAATTACCATTTCTTTTCCACCGGCCTTGTCTACGATGGATTGCATGCCCATATCCTTCCAATTGCTATATGCTCCTCCCATACCATGAAGAAGATACATTACAGGGAATTTTTTTGTCGTATCTGTCGAATAGGAAGGGGGAAGATAAACATTGTAATTCATTGTACGATTTAATACTGTACTGGAATGAGACTCTGTTTTAACCGAACTTGCCGCAAAGGCTGAAAATGTAAAAAGGCTGTTAATTAATATAATTACCAGTATCATGGCAATCAGTTTTTTTATTGACTTCATATTAGCACCTCCAAAAATTAATTAAGTTTATTTACCTGAATTTATGCTGGACATAATATGTCAAGATTTAATGTGATCTGATTGTTTCCAATATGGATTTTACAGTCCGATCCATTTAAATATAATACCTCCTTCCATGTAAAATAGTTTACATTATATACTAAATTTTACCATCAAAGGGTGACACGGTCAAGCCTTTCTGCAAGGGCTAGCATAGCTAACACAGTGAACTCATTTTATCAAGTCAATTACTATCGGCTGAATATCAGATGATAGTGGACGATAGTTTGGGTTTGAGGCTAAAGCTACCTGAAGTGTAAACCCTAAAAATCAAACCGTTGAAACCTTCAAATAAATGCTTGAAAGTACATATTCGCCTAAAAAACCGATATTCTATCGTTGCGAAGGTTTCAACCGTAATTGATATTATGAAGGAGAATTAAATGAAGAAGCAGTATGTCGTAAATTACGACGAACTGCTTCTGATGGAAAAAAGTAATAGTAAGTTTTATAATTTAGAAGCCGTAATAGCCGTAGGTTTTTGTGCAAATTCAGACAGAGCAATTCAATTCCGTCAGTGGGCTACAACTGTTAAAAAACTTATATATTCGTGGTTATATGAATGAAAAAGAGCCACTCAAAAACGGTACATTTTTATATGAAGAGTATTTCAAACATTTGCTGGAAGAAATAAGACCTCATATCTAATTACTAGAAAGCTTACCAAAGAGTTGTTTCATAACAACATCCTTTTTTTCAAGTGAGATAAGCTGTATCCCTTTTTGCTCAAGTTGTACCTTTTTGTTTTGGTGCAGTTCAAGTGAGTCTTGGAATATACTGAGAATTGCTTCAGAAATGTCATCAGCAGCAATTCTATTGATTGATATTTCATCACATGCTGTACATTCATGAACAATCATAATTTCTCCTTGCCGCAACCGTCCATATTTATCTACTCCTTCGTGTTTAAAGGTAAGACCGATCGGTTTCATATTTGCTTGGCACTCTGATGCTCTATCTCCAGAAATTTGATCATCAACATGTTTGGACCATAAACAAAATGGACAATGGTTGCGATGTTTGGTTCCCATGGAATTGGTAAACGGAACCCATTGATTACAGTGACAGCAATGAAAATCACCATTTTCGAAGGGGATTTTTTGGTTACTCATAATTATTCTCCAGTTCAATATTTATTAATTCTTTTATTTTGATGGTTATTCCGAAATAGTGCCCCCACCTTCTAACCACCTGGTTATAAATCCTTTTAGATAGGAATCAAATCGGTCTTCTTGAATAGCGATTCGGGCTTCTTTCATCATGTTATTATAAAAATAGATATTATGAATAGAAGCTAATTCACCTGCTTTTACTTTGTCAGTTTTAAATAACAGTCTGAGCTGTTCACGAGTATAACTCTGACAAGTAGTGCAGGAACAGTGTGGATCAAGGGGTACATCCTTCATATTTTCCGGTTGCACATGCTTATAATATACTTCTCCACCAGATGTATAGACAACGCCTCTTTGTGCTTTTCTGAGAGGCAATACGCAATCAAAAGTATCTACACCATTAGCTATACCATATAAAACTTGAACAGGAAGTCCAACTCCCAGTAAATGTCTAGGCTTATGAAATGGTAGATTTTCAGTACAAATAGCAGTCATTTCTCGTGCTTGGTATTGAGTCATACCAATAGATAGCCCACCTATTCCGTAACCATCAAAGTCGAGTTCTCCAGCATCATGAGAGCTTTGCACACGCAGATCATTAAACGTACTGCCCTGAACTATCCCATATAAGTGCTGTTTAAAACCATAGGGAGATTCTATCTGCTTGTGAGCTGCGATTGATTCTAGCCCCCACTTTTTTGTAAGCTGAACAGCTTCTAAGGCTCTTTCCTTGGTACAGGGAAAAGGAGCACAGTCATCTAGAGCAATCATAATATCAGAACCCAGTGCTTTCTGAATTTCTATTACTTTTAACGGTGTTAGTGTTTCAGAATCACCTTCGCCAAAAACAATACCTTTTTCAGTAATATAGCAGGTGTCTCTTAAACTAAAAGCCTGATAACCACCGCTATCAGTGCATATCAAATGATCCCAGCCTAATATTTTATGAATACCACCAAACTCTCTAAGTTTTATCGGACCATGTTCCCTATATACATGCCATGCATTCACCATAATCAATTTAGAGTCCAGTTGGTCTATCTGATTGAATGTAACAGACCGAAACGAACCATTGCTGGCAATCGGCATAAAACATGGTGTTTCAGTAGTACCATGTGATGTATTCATAATACCAGTCCTAGGACCCTTCTTTCCATTTGAGTGGGTAATTGTAAAGAATATTTTATCCATATTGTGATTTCCTCATTATTATTTAATCTATTTATAAATATTTCATAGGCTTTTTTAACAATTATCAGACTTGGTTAAACATAAGCCAAATTGATGAAACACTTTTATAACTTCCTGTGAATCTTCTCTGTCACCTTTTACAAAGTAGAATACTTGCTTACAGCCTAACTCAATTGCCTTTTTTGCCACAACTTCTGCAGTAGCTTTAGCTGCAAGTAATGAACCTTTCCTAGCCCCGCTGAAGCCTAATGAACCCGCAGATATGCATAAAATGCTGTTACCCTGAATATCTGTAAGATTTATAGTAGTGTTACCATGGGAATATTTTATATAAATTCGGATAGATTCATACTTCATCAACTTTGATTTATCTGATTCACTTGATTGATTATCTGAAGATATCATATTATTTTCATTATTCACCATTTACTAGAACTCCTTATACAAATTTTGTGTTTCTAAAGATTAAACTTTCAAGCTGAAAGGATTATATTTTGTATCATGATCAAATGTATTAATGCCTTCTTTTTTCTTAAGCCAGCCTATAATCACATAAGTTAATGGAGTTAATACAATCTCATATACTACCTTCCAGATATATTGTAAAAGAATCATTTGTACTAACACACCGAAAGTTACTTGCCCCCAAAATACTATTGTTATAAAACAAAATGAATCTACGCCTTCCCCAACAACTGTGGATCCAATCGTTCTTGTCCAAAGCCATTTTCCATTAGTAATTACTTTCAACTTAGACAATACAACAGAATTTAAATAAGTACCTAAAAAATATGCCACCAGTGAAGCTAAAACGATTCTTGGTGTAGAGTTTAATACCATACTATATGATTGCTGACCATTCCAAAAAGCTGGATATGGTAACTTAACCACTATTGAAAATACTATTGCCATAAAGATATTACATCCAAATCCTGTCCAGAGTATTAACCTGGATAATTTAAAGCCATATATTTCAGTAATAATATCTCCCAAAATATACGTTATCGGGAAAATTATCACAGCGGAAGTAAGAGTAAAACCAAATGCATTAAATAATTTTCCTGAAATGATGTTCGAAATCAACAAACACGTTACAAAGGAAACTCCAATTATGAAAAATAAAGGGGTAATCTTCGTTTTATTGTCCATATTTTCTCCTTCCATAACTTTAATATAGGCATTTGCGTAATTTCCAAAACCATTGATTCTTTGTTGATTTATATAAATTTCTCTCAAAGATATAAGAATGCTTACAAACTCTCTTTAATTTGTACCATAAATAACTTTGATTATCAATAGGTTGCGGTTTTTATTTAACGTCTAACGCATGAAAAATTTACCTTAAAAGAAAATTCAATAAAAAATATAAATGTCACTTGCATGTATATAACGAGGCAAGAAAATATCCCCCACCTCGATGAAACGCCGCTGATGTAATGGAATTTTTAACAAGAGTATATTTAATCATTGACAACACTTACATCATTAATGTAACATTAAAACGTTATGTTAATTAGGATTAGTGCATTGCCCAGATACAGTAGGAAACTTTTCTCACATACTTGGGAATATGCAGTGTCACTTTTTGATTTCTAAGTAGAAGTGGAGTTGATGAGTCATGAAAACAAGCAATGTATTTAGTAATTTAGAATTTCAGAATACATTTTGCAAAGCTAAAGGACTTGAACTTATAATTGAAATGGTTGAAATTCGAGATGATATTTATAGGGTTATGCTTTTTCGTAATTATTCTAGTAATACCATTCTTACTTATAATATTGGATATAGTGCTATTGAGCCATTTCCAAACTCGATAGTTAAGATATACGAAATATTTCATATTCTTAAAAAGAAATATCCTGAATTGTCTTATGATATAAAAACTGTTCCTATGGTTAATTTTGATGTTACTAACAATAATACAAATCTTAAAGTTCTTAAAAGATTAAGTACCCAAGTATTACTATTAGATAAATATAGATTATATGGCGATAAAATGTTTAAGGGAAGTGTTAGAACAGATATACGTCGATCTAGAGAGAATAATTTAGAAATTGAAGAATGTTCAAATAAACAAGATCTTGAAAAATTTTTGAAAATCTTTGAAGATTCTAAAACTCATAATAATTCTAACTATATATTAGATTTTAATGTCTTATACGATTTGTTAAAATATAATAAGTTATTCAAGTTGATTTTAGTTAAAGATTCAAATAGAGAGATCGTATCTGGAAGTGCATTCATTTTTTCAGAGACAAATATATTTTATTGGTTTAATGCTAATGTATTCGAAAAAAGACACTATCGAGCTAATTATCTGATTTTATCTTACATTATAGATACATATAAAAATTATGACTATATAAACATGGGTTATTCTGCCTCAAAGAACATAGAAAATTTTAAAAAGTCTTGGGGAGCCGAAGACTTTTATTATTATATTATACATAAGGATGATGCTCAGTAAGTGTCAAATCCTCAAAAGGAAAGGTAAGCTTAAAACATAGGCACATGAAACTAGCACCTTACACTAGTTTCATGTGCCTCCTAATAATTCTTTTACTTCTTGAACTATTGTATTAACCTGTGAACCATCTACAAGAATATTTCTGATTCCATATTTTTTATTATTTACTAAAAACTCACAACATAACTCATCCGCAAAAACGTGATTTTGTCATATAATGAAATTATAGACAAGGCTACTGTCTTTTTATTAACTAACAATTTCTTTTTACAGCATTCACTGCTCAAATCATCTTGTTCAGAAATATTACCTAACAAAATTCCTATCATTTATATGATCATATTTAACTGATGCTTTAATTGTATTTTATGTAATTTTTCTGCACTATTAACACTTTTTAGACGTTTTTTCTTCAATTATGACTCCATTAATAATATTTTTTAAAATCTCTTCCATTTATGCATTAGTGTGTGATAAAATTCCATATGTATTGTTTATCATGTTAAGTCTATTGTAAATGCTCAAAATAAAAATGTCTTATTTGAGATTAGTGAAGAAAGCTACCACAAGAGAACATATATTCCAACGACTAGAGTGGTGTAATAGGGTTTTGAAGGGGTGAGGCAGAAAAATGCAAGTAATTGAAAGAGCTTATAGTGATGCATTAAAGCTTACTATGGAAATAATTAATCTTTATCCCATATACAATAGTAAGAGCCAAAAAGAAGCACAAAAGGTTTTAGGTGAATACTTAAGATTAAATGGTTGGAATGTTTTTTTTGATGATTTTTATTATTCCCAGATTAGTGATTATGATTTTGTGAGAAATCCCTGGGAATATGATGACTACTATGATAACTATCAATCTTTAATAAAACATAACCTTTACGCTGTTTTAGATTCAGGCTTGGAAGGACCAACAATTTTACTGAATGGACACATTGATATAGATATAATTGATAAAAGTGATAAGATGAAAAGCTATACAAGGGCTAGCATGACTGAAGAGGGATGTTTGTTAGGGAGGGGATCGACCGACATGCTTTTCGGGTTAAGCTCCTTATCTGTTGTCAAAAACTTTCTTTTAGGTAAAGAGTGGAAGGGAAAGATAATATTTACCTCAGTTGTTGATGAAGAAATTGGAGGCAACGGTTCTATAAGGGCTTGCCAATGGCTTAAGGAAAGAGGTTATTTTAATGATATTAGCAACACATTGTGTATAATAGCCGAGCCTACGAATAACCTGATATGCAATCAAAGTATGGGCTTTTTACCTTTTAATATTTATATAAGGTCAGATTCTGTGCACATGAATGCTCAAAGCAAAGCTAACTCAATTGAAAGGCTTGTATCAATAATAAACCAGATTGACTCTGCAAAAAAAAGATATACAGGGTTAAATTTAAATATTGGAATTCTGACGGGGGGAGAGGATCCATCGTTACCTATATCAAAACTGGAGATAAGGGGAGTTATTGCAATGACTCCTGAAACAACATTGGATGAAATTAAATTATTAATGACAGATATTTGTGAGGATTGTGAGATAGTATTCCCTAATTTGCAAATTGAGCCTTATCGCTGTGCTGATAATGGGTTGAAGTCATATAATAATTTGTTCAAAAGTGCATGTGATGCTCCTGTTTTTGGCAGATTTGAAATTCCAACTATTATTTGGGGACCAGGAAGCCTATGCCAGGCTCATACTTATGACGAATTTATTAGCCTTAATGAGTGTAAAGCTTATATAAGAGATCTATACAGTTACATAACAGATTTAGTAGAGGGAAAATGAATGGATTCAAGATTTTACAGACCTCCAAATATTAAGTTTCCTTTATATGCTTTGGACTATAAATCACATTTGTTTATCAAATACTCACTTTCCTTTTCTAAATTAGATAATGTCCAAAGGACATTGACTCAGAAAATAAGTGAAATATATGGTGTAGATGGTAACAACCTTCAATTATTTGATAGTGCTTCATCGTCAATTTTATATCTGTTGAATAAATTAAAGGAGCTCTATAACATCAAGAGTGTATATATACCAGCATTTTCTTGCATGGATTTGGCTGATGCTGTTATAGCAAGCGGTTGCAAATTGCAGGTGTATGATATTGATGAAGAGTTTATGCCTTTAAGAAGCTTTTTGGAAGGCATAAAATTTAAGAAAGAGTGTGTATTAATAATACCTTCCTATTTCGGGACGTGCAAGCTTGGCGACGAACTGATGGAGCTTCTTGAGCAAATAGAAATGCCCATAATATTTGATGATGCTCAGGTTTTTCCAATGCCCCCCTTAATATCAGGAAACTATAAAAAACCATGGTTTTCTGTGATTTCCTTTGGAAAGGGAAAGCCTGTTTCTGCACTTGGAGGAGGGGCACTTATAAGTAATACCAGTGATAGTAATTTGAATATTAAAATTTTTTCTGATAACGGATTTATAAATAATTCAAGTTGGGTTAAAGATATTCTGTCACATGTAAACAGGGCAGTTAAGAATGCATTTAAAAATTTTATAGGCTTGTCCAATACAAAACTTTTTGTAAATAAAAGAATTAAAATATTTGATACTTTAGAAGAACTAGTTTATGCAAAAAATTATCAAGGTTTTACTCCACAGAGTATTAATAAACTGCAAATAGTATTTGCACTTAAAAGGTTCTACTTTTTAAAAAAAACAGTAAAAAGAAGATGCTTGATTAATGAATATGTTGCACAATTAGCTGGAACTCGTAAGGAATTTAAATACATAAAAAAACAGTTATCTGATATGAATTTCATACCACTTTGCATTGAAAATGAAGATAGGTATAAGCTGTTAAAAACTTTAGGTGGATATGGAATACAATGTACCATTTTTTATTATCCGCTGCACCTAATACCTTTTTATTCAAAAAAGTATGATTTGCAAGAATGCCCAAATTCAGAGGGTATATTTGGTAGTATTGTTATAATTCCTTATAATCTGGATTATTCCAATAAGAAGATTGTTAAAATGCTAAACTTGGTAGATAAATCACTAAGGGAGCTTAAAAATGAACAGTAACTCAAGTTATGAAATTAACTACTTCGGCTTTCATTCACAATGGTATAGAGAAATACTTGAGAAACATCTTTTCTTTAACAATGTTTTTTCTGAAATAGTAGTTATAGCTATCAGCATTGGAAAGTTTAGAATGATTAATTTGCAAGTATAACTATAAAAGAAGGGATGTGTAGCTAAAACATATTTAATAAAGCATTAAAGTACAAGAAATAAAAAATACCTGAAAAGAATGGAGAATATCATGTTTAGTTATTCATTTATTAATAATAACAAGGATTTTGAGATACTCGCTGCTAGTAAAAAAAGGATAGCAATCTACGGGACAGGTGAATATGCCTCTAATATACTAAAAAAGATTTCTGAACACGGTCTTAACATAGAGGGATTTATTGATTACGAGCTAGATCCAAATAATAAGATTGGAACTATGTTCTGTGACCATAAGGTATACAACATAATTGATGTGGAAAGTGTTATTGATGTAATTCTAATAGGACACCCTGATAATGAACTGATTTTAAGAAGGCTTTCTAGAGATATACATTTTAATAAAACGGTGATTAGTATACTTGAGGATGCATCAGGAACTGATGCGACAAATAATGATGATGTTAATAACAGTGGTATGTTTTATGTTGAAGATAGATTCATCATTTCAAGAAAATTTGCAGAGCAAGCAATCCTATCAGAAATTAATAAATTCAACATTGATACAAGAGTAATTGAAGAAATATATGAAATTGTAAGACCTTATACATTTTGCGGTAAATATAGTGTGTATATGACAGCATTATCTGTTATCAATGCTATTAGAAAGAATCAAGAGGGTGTGTTTTTAGAACTCGGTGTTTACAAGGGCGGAAGTTCATTAACTGCTCTGCTGGTTCAGAAAATGCTTTTCGGCAAAGTTATTATTCCTGTGTGGATGTTGGATTCCTTCAGATATTTTCCTGATGCAACCCAGGAGGATGGAGAATTATACGGTGTCGATATTAATCTGGACAAGTTTTACCCCTCTGCAGGAAGCGAAATCTGTTACGTGAATGATGTTATAAAAACTATAGAATTCTTCGGATTTAAGGAAGGGGAATATGTTATAAGACAAGGGTGGTTTGAGGACACTTTACCAAGCGTTGTAGAAGAATTGAAAGATGTTGGAATATCGATTTTAAGGCTGGACAACGACTTGTACAAATCTACAGAACTGTGTCTTGATGTGATGATGCCAATAGTAATTGATAACGGAATAGTATTAATTGATGATTATCACTTTTATGCCGGATGTGCTTTGGCAATTCATGAATATCTGGGCAATAACAAATTATCCTACAGACTTTATAACATCAATGACTTGGCGTACTTTTATAAAACAAACGCCTCTGTCCTTATAGAAGAAAATTTAAGACTTTTAATAATTTAAATATAACGAGGCAAGAAAAGTCCCCCACTTCTATAAGTGGCGGGTACCACTTTGGTTATCAGGCGGTGAGAATATCTCCCGCCTCGATGAAACGCCGCTGATGTAATGAAATTTTTCTACAATCGATAAATTTCATTTTGAATCTAGGCGTTATAACACTTAATTAATAAGGAGTGAAAAGCTAATGCTGAATTTTTCTGAACTTAAGACTCTTTCTTTTATTGATGATTTAATATATCAAAATGAGGAATGCTACAATTTGCCTGTAGATTATATCAATGAAATTCAGACAAATTTGATTATAGAGTCTTTTAAATTTCATTATCACAGTTGTTCTATCTATAAGAAATATTGTGATGCTCTGGGGATTACGCCCAATGATATTGTAATGAGCCAGGACCTGTGCAAAATTCCACTCATACCGTCCATACTTTTTAAGGAGTACGATATTATGAGCTGTAGTCCTGATGAAATAGTAAAAACCTGTACAAGTTCTGGAACTAAAGGATCTATAAGTAAAATTTACAGGGATGAGGTTACTATGAACCGTTTTATGGGTTCAGTCCAATGCTGCATGGATCAGATGATGAATTTGGATGATGCTTTCTGCATCAACCTTGGTCCATCAACTGAAGAGGCTGGCGACCTTTGGTTTTCATATGCAATGAGCCTTGTTGACATGATTTACCCCTCTGAATATTTTGTAGTTGATGATGTATTCTATCCAGAAAATGCTTATAAAAGGATTCTTGAGGAGAAAGACAAGTACGAGAATATTATCGTAATTGGTGCACCAATTATGATCCTTGAGTTTGTCAATTACTTAAAAAAGAATAATTTGAAAATTGAATCCTGTGAAAACTTTTATTTCCTTACTGCAGGCGGATGGAAAAGGTTTTCTGGACAAGAAATTCCAAAACCCGAGTTTATAGCCCTGATACAGGATTACTTTATCAATTCATCGGAAAAGTACTTCAGAGATATTCTGAATATGGTTGAATTAAACACCGTTCTTCCCGAGTGTGATGCTAAAATAAAGCATCTTCCTCCTTGGGTAAAAGTTTTTATACTTGATCCTATTACACTGAAACCGCTCAAAGACGGGGAATATGGATTAATGGCGTACCTTGATCCTTCTACAACTAGCTTCCCGTGTTTCATACTTACAGATGATGTAGGCAGGATAGTGGTCTCGGGAGAATGTACCTGCGGACGCAAAGGACAGGGAATTGAGATACTAAGAAGAATAGGCAGGGTGGAATCAAGAGGATGTGCATTGAAGATTGATAAGCTTTATGCAACGGTTTAGTATATTTTCAATTCTATAAATGAAAGGTGTGGTAACATTGATTAAAGAGTATAATGAAAAGATTTTCAACTTTAAAAATATAAATGGGAAAATGATTCATTCAGTATATGATTCTACTGCAAACAATAACCCATTGGTAATAATATGTCCACAGTACGAAAAAACAATTCGAACAAACTTAAGCCCAATGGTGTACCTCATTAACAATGGATTTAATGTATTCAGGTATGATAATACCTTTCACCGTGGTAACAGCGAGGGCGATTTTATGGTCTATACCTTGAGCAACGCCTATGATGATCTTATATCGGTCATGGATTTCATAGAAAATAACCCTGAAATCAATACAAGTAACGGCATTTGTCTTTTTGGTATCAGTATCTCAAGCCGCATATGCTATAGATTTCTTTCAAACTTCAGCAACAGGGTTGACATGTTTTTATCCTTGGTAGGTGTCGTCAATATGCAGTATACAATGAAAGGGATACTTGGCTTTGACCTGATTCATCAGTTTTTGACTGAAGAAGACAAGGTATTTGGGATTTGTAAGGTGTTGAGTTATCCAATAGATGTGGATAATTTCACAGTTGACTTGGTTAGAAACAATTATCATGACTTGGAAACCACTAAGATGGAAATTGACAAAATTAAAACTCCAGTAAGCCTTATTTTAGCAGAAAGTGATAAGTGGATAGATATTAATGAATACGATTATGCATTCTCAGGCAATAAAGGTATACTGAATGAAATTTACAAAATGCCAAATTCGGGGCATGAGCTTTATAAAAATCCTGAGGCTGCAAGATATTCATTTATAGCAATGGTGCGAATACTTTACAGTTATTTCTATAAAAAAGAAATTAATGAGGAAACAATGGAAAAGCCTCAAATAACTGAAATAATTGCTAAGAACAAGCTTGAAAGAAACAGGGAAAGAGATTACCTATCTATAGTGTAATGGTGGTTTTAATTTTAATAATTACTGGATTTGGAGGTACGTATGGAACAGGTTTATGATTTGCCATTAATGGTGTTAGGGGAAAAAATTTATATAACAGATAATACTGAGTTTGAAACTGTTAAATACGAAAGAGGTGTAACTGTACGGATACCTAAAACGACATTGGAACATGTGGAAAAAATAAAAAACTCAAATAACGATGAGTTAAAGAAGCTTAGTTTTGAACAAGTTACTGTGTTTTTGAGTAAAGTGGGACAATTATGGTCAAATCCAGACTATGAATTGAGAAAAAAGGCAATAGAACTAAGCAGTAAGTTGACTGGTTTTGATGAATGCTTCATCGCCAGAGACTTTGACATAATGGGGGATTATATTAGGCTTAGACCTGAGTTGTATGACCAGGTTGATACCGAATTGGGTAACTACCTCTTGCTGGATGAATGGGTACTAAAGCACGAAAGCTACATCCATGCCGAACCAAGAGGCAAGGTATTGCATGTTTTGGTTGGAAATATTCCTATTGCGAGTATCTACTCGATTATAAGAGGAATTCTTACAAAAAATATGAATATTGCAAAGCTGCCAACAAGAGATCTAGCTACATGCTTGTATTTCCTACTTTCTTTCATTGAAATAGATCCCAATCACCCCATTACACGTTCATTAAGTGCTTTATATTGGAAAAGAGGAAATAATGAAATAGAAGACAAGATGCTTTCTCAATCTGATGTTGTTTGTCTCTGGGGCGGCGAAGGGGCAGTAAAGGCTATCAAACCCAAGGTGCCTGCTGGAGTTGAGTTTATAGAATTTGGTCCCAAAAGAAGCTTGAGTATAATTGATCTTGATTTGGTAGATGAAAATGATATTGACAGAACGGCTTGTAGACTGGCTGGTGATATGTCTGTATACAATCAGGAGGCATGTTTTTCAACTCAACTTGCATTTGTTATGGGAAATAAGGTTGATGAGTTTATTGAGAGCTTAAAAGGCTGGCTTGATAAAACAGTAAAAAGATGGCCTACTGGTTTTTTGACCTTTGACAACAATGCGCATCTTTCTATTAATAAACTCAAGGAAACATTTTCTGGACATCAAGTTATTTCTTCTGAAGGTAATAAATGGTGTATTATCAAGTGTAACGATATTAACTACTTACCTGAGCATCCTTTAGGAAGGACAATTTATATTTATTGTATAGATGATATATCTCAGATGTATCATTTCATAAACAGGGATGTTCAGACTATAGGTACATACCCTTGGTCTGTAGCCTTTAAACATAAAGATGATCTTGCCGAAAGAGGTGTAGACAGAATATGTGAATTGGGGCTACATGCTATACCTAGAATCGGGTGGGCACATGATTCCATGTTTCCTATGTCTAGGATGGTCAGATATATTAGTTTGGAATTGTCTCTTGATACAAAAGGAAAGTACTATGAAGGTGATGCAGCTCATGATTTCATGTGTTTTGGGTATTATAGCAGTGAAGATGAAGTGAGACAATTGGTTAAGGACAATATGCTCCCAGCTGGCTTTATTCCAAAGCATATCATTGAAGAATAACATATTTAGTATGAATATTATAAGAAAAACAATTATTATATATTTAAATAATGAGGAGAGTGTATTTTATGAGTCAAAAAACGGTTTCGATAATTACCAATAATGTTGAATGTGACCAACTAACCAGCTATTATTCAAAGATAGAGAAGTATTTTATTGCAAATGGCTGGGAAGTTGTAAAAAGCTTTGATGCTGATTTGGCTGTCTTTGCTGCATGCGGAACAGTTGATTTTTTGCATGATGTAATAAAAGATGCATTAGCTGAGAGAATGGAGAAGAAAAAGACTTACAGTTCAACAATAATAATGGGTTGTCAGGCCATTACATATGAAAAAGAGTTTAATGAATTTTTCGATGGAGAAATGATAAAATATGGTCAAGAAGACAAATTAGATAATCTAATAAACGCTAGTATTAAATTTAATGAAATAAAAACTTCCCATGTGTTCAATGCACCTAACCAAAAAAGAAACAATGACACTAATAAGCTGTTCACTATTATTATATCAAGTGGATGCCTTAAGAAATGTACTTACTGTCAAATACACAGGGCACATGGATATATAAATAGCAAAAGTATAGAGGAGATAAAAAAAGAGTTCACGGTTGCATTACAAAATGGATACAAACACATTGTTTTAGCCGGAACTGATACTTCTGTATATGGTTATGATATAAATACAAACATTCTGACTCTAATGGATAGTCTTCTTGAGATAGATGATTCTGTCAAATTATATGTTGATAACCTGAACCCTATGCGATTAGCAGAATTCAAAGAAGGTTTATACAGACTTGCAAAAAGAAATGTATTTGATTATATACACATACCATTACAACATGTCAATAATGATGTATTGAAAAGAATGGGAAGAGTTGCTGATTTTGAAGAGGTATATGGAATTATAAAAGAATTAAAGGCAATTGCTCCAGATATTGTTCTGTTTACTGACGTAATTACTGGATTCCCTGGTGAGACAGAAGAACATTTTAATGATTTACTTGAGTTTGTGAAAAATGACAATTGTTTCTATCACAATTATATAAATGAGTATTGTGAGGTTGAATCAGCACCATCGAGTAAAATGGATAATAAGATCGATAGTGATTTAAGAAGTGAAAGATGGCATAAGCTTTTACATGAGTTTGAATTAAGAAAACCTGTTATAAGTGAAAGTGCACAAAAGATTGTATCCCGTATAAAGCCAAGATATAATGTGCATGAGGAACTAGTAGATGAATCTCCAAAGCATTTTTATTTTTGTATGAACACATATGACTTAATAAATGAAGATTAAGGTGTGATTTAACGTAAAGTTTGACTATCACTTAAAATATGAGTAAATCAAAGTTGTCATGTCAAACAATATGTACCGTAATTAGCTATAAACAACAAAACAAGGAGGTTTCCCGTGCTATTCCATAAATACAGCGATCCTGCAAATTTCAGATTCCCAGAGGGAAGCAATGAAAATCCAGTTATTATTAATAACAAAGACTATACCTTTAATGTAAAAGATCTTGGTACCAATGTCTTTAAGCTAAGTATCCATAATAAAGATTGGCAGTACACTAGCCAAGCTGTTTATTCGGAAGAGATCTTTGCACAGACAAAATCAACCTCTGCCTTTGAACTAGGTCAAAATGGGTATTGGCAAATTTTACAGGGAAACAGTCCATGTCTTCAAGCACGCTCTCAGAGTGCCTTTGGTATTTGTGGGACAAAATGGATTTTTTGCCTGGAGAAGAAACGTGATATGTATTTTTACGGGATGGGTGAAAAAAATATTGGAATGGAACGCTCTGGTAAGAAAGTTAATTATTGGAACACTGATGTTTTATGGGACTTTAACTATGAACAGGTGGAGACTCAGGAAACAGATCCCATGTATGTATCTATCCCATATTTATTGATAAAACAAAAGGATGTTTGCATAGGAATTTTAATAGATAATCCTTACACTGCTTTTATGTCTACGCCCAAAAGAGACTGTAATAAATCTGAAGAGAAGAATGACTTCTATTTTGGTAGCCGAAACGGACAGCCAGTCATCTATTTCATTGTTGGCGATTCTGTAGCAACTGTCACAAGAAACCTCCAGAAACTTTGCGGAGTAACATCGCGCCCGCCACTTTGGGCTCTGGGATATCATCAATGCCGCTGGGGATATAAATCCTATGAAGATTTGGATTTTCTTGACGAACAGTTTAATCGCTACAAAATCCCTTGTGACGGTTTGTGGCTGGATATTGACTATATGTGCGGTTATCGTCTATTCAAACTTGATACAAGTAATTTTTCGGATCCTAATGTGCAGATTGGAAAGTTGTTAGAAAAAAATCGGCATATTGTACCTATTCTAGATCCTGGAGTAAAGTTTGAATCTGGCTATGATGTTTACGAAGATGGAAAGAAAAAGGATGTCTACTGCAAAACTCCGGAGGGACTCTCCTACATTGGTTATGCGTGGCCTGGTGAAACTGTGTTTCCGGATTTTTCTCTGGAGGAAGTACGCAAATGGTGGGCGGAGCAGGTTGTCCGTTTTCTAGAATACGGTTTTTCTGGCGTATGGTTAGATATGAATGATCCATCTACTGGACATATAGAATATGATGATATGCTCTTCCAGCATGGTCAATGGTCTCATGAGGCTTTTCACAACCAGTATGCACTTGGTATGCAGAAAGCAACGTATGACGGTTTTCTAACAGCTAGGCCTCAGCTCAGACCCTTTATCATATCCAGAAGCGGATTCATTTCCACAAGTAGATTCAGTGCCATCTGGACAGGTGACAATTTCTCTAATTTTCACCATATGAAGAACTCTATTCAGATCACTCTCAATCTAGGACTCTCTGGTGTACCCTTTAACGGCCCGGATGTTCCAGGGTTCTGTAAAGACGCTAGCAAAGAACTTGCTGAATATTGGTATAAACTGGGTTTTCTTTTCCCCTTTTTCCGAAATCATGCCACCCATGATGCCAGGGAACAGGAACCTTGGGTCTTTGGACCGCAAAAAACAAATATAATCCAGCATTATATCAGACTACGTTATAAACTCCTGCCCTACCTATATAATCTCTTCATAGAGCAGGAGGAAAAGGGAGATCCTATTCTGCGTCCACTGTTTTATGAATTCGCAAAAGATCCTGAAAACCGACTAGATGAGATAGATGATCAATTCATGGTAGGTTCGGCAATCCTGCAAGCTCCCTTTACCTGCCCGTCACCAATCAGGTCTGTGTGCTTACCAGAAGGAAAATGGTTTCATGTGCTAGCTAACACTTGGGTAACTGGTGGACAAGATTTGATTGTTCAGCAAAGCCAAACAGGCACTCCCCTTTTCTTTCGAGATAACAGTATCATCCCGATGCAGGTGGGTGAACGGACTACTAACGGCAACACTTTGGATCACATGGAAATACATATCTTTTTGAGCAAGCAAAACGGGGGAAAAGCTGTTTATACCTATCAGTTTGATGACGGTCTCACCTTTTCCTACAGGCAGGGAAAGGCTAGCCAATTTACCATAAATGCAGAGGTGCTGGAAGAGACCTTGGAAATAGCCATATCAAATCCAAAGATGCAGTATAAACAGTGCCGCATGGTTTTTTGTATCTACAGCCCCTTTACCAAAGTGCTGTGTAACTATAATGGTAAGCAGAAAGCTCTTGTTCTACAGGAGAAGAGGTGGTACTGTGCTGGTTCAGAATTGACAGCGTATCAAAGTGATGAGATACAAATATGATATCAAGCAAATTCTTCTTGACCAGTGATTTCATGTGTATTATTTATTTAGTTAGATAAAATGGACGAATAAACATGAGACAACAATAAACAGAAGAATTTAAGCGAGGTGTAGTAAGATATTACTTAGAGTTTTAAGTTTTAGGGACATTAACAGATAAGTAAAGTGAAATATCAACAAAAGGCTCAGGTAATTTTCAAAGGGATGGTGCAAATAGCAATATTAAGCCGATACGTTAGGGATTGACAGAGGCAAAATAGTACTATATTATTAACGAGTCTTAGAGTCATAGAGTTTGACAGTAAGAGAACAGGAAAATCTCTTAAATCTTTGTAGATAGTGGCTTTTAAGGATCTGATTTTTAAGAATTAATGAATAGTGTTTTTTGAAATACTTGCAAAAATTGCAGTTGTTACAATTTTGCATCCAAGCAGTGCGATGTATAGCAAAGGTTTATCCTAAAGACATTGCACATATTTAAAAAAGTTAACACGGAAATTCGCTAATGATAAGCTTTTAACTGGTGTTAAGGAAGTTTTAACTGGTGTAGAAAATAGAAAATTGCTCTATAGAATAATGAGTTATTTAAAGGGGACTTGATATGATAAATAATGTTATAGTTAATAAATTGGGTAAAGTTGTTATATGGGGATGTGGTATACTAGGTGTTACAAATTTAGTCTACTTAACTAAAGTAGGTTATAAATGTCTAGGAATCGATACGAATCAAAATAGGCTTCATGAACTAGAAGCAAAAAGATACTCTATTAATTCAGATACTGAAGTTCTAAATTACTATCAGCAACCTGAATATCATGTTGAACTTTCTAATGACTTTCATGACGCACTCAATGAATTATGTCATATACACTTTATCTGTATACCAACTGAAAAAAATGGTAGTCCGTGTAGCGATATTTTTTATGATGTAGTAGATAAGATCTTATCAGTAAAGAGAGATACCCCTATTCTAATAGTAATAGAATCTACTATAGAACCCAATTGGCTTGATTCAGTACATAGAAAGATCGAATCACTCAATTTGACAATTGGAGAAGATGTGTTAATAGCAACAGGTCCAAGAAGGGATCTTTTTGGGGAGGAAAGCTTTTCACTTAGGAATACAAATAGAGTTATCGGCGGTGATAGCGACTATACAATAGGCTTGATGAAGCTCTTATATGGACAGTATTGTGACAAATTGGTAATCGCCAAGAATAATAAATATGCAATGCTATCAAAGATTGTAGAAAATACCTATCGGTTCCTTGACTTAACTTTTACTAACATGCTAAGTGATTGCTTAGTAGATCTTGATATGGTACATACTTTAGAATTAGCAGGGACTAAGTGGAATATGAATACATACCATTCTTCTTTAGGCATAGGTGGTTACTGTGTTCCATTGGCTCCACTTTATTTAGGCAATGAAATAGAAGCTTTACATAATGGTGAACTTACTATATTAAACCAATTCTTAGAGTATAATAATAATCATACAAATAACCAATATAAGACTATAAAGACCCTGTTGAGCGGTGCTAAAAAAGTAGCAGTGTTGGGTATTTCTTATATTGCTAATGTAAAAGTATTGTCGGGAGCTGTGAGTCATAAAATCATAAATAACCTTATTGAGGATAATTTCACAGTTGGCATTCATGATCCTTTTGTAAGTGAAGAAGAGGTTAGTAAGCTGTTTAGTAATTGTCAATATATCAATTATCCCAACTCCTTAAATGAATATGATGCTGTTATTGTAATGGTAGCTCATGACTGCTATAAAAATGATATAAGAAAAAATTTAAAACCATCATGTATAATAATAGATAACTTAGGTGTATTAGCAGATTATCAATACCCTAATTATTATGAAATTGGAAGGGGGAAAATTGTTGAATCATAATGAATACAACTTTAGTTTATTAGAAACTGAATGCGATGGTAATATATTTAAAAAGAATATTGATCAATTTAATAAGCAACTATGTGTATTAATTTATAGTCCATATTTTCAATTTGATATTGAAACTTATAGGAAAAAATTAAATGACTTAAGTGTTAATATTTGTGAGTTATATATTACAAATCAATTAAGTAATATTGAATTTGACATTCCCATAATAATTGCACTTTATGACAGAAATGAAGATATTCTTATACTCATAAGAGATCAACTAGGAATAATACCCCTTTATTGGACTCTTTATAATAATAATCTTGAATATAGTATTTCTGCGAAATCATTAGTTAAACAAAAATTATGTTCAAATATAATAAATGTACAAACTATCGATCTATTTCTAACTTGTCAGTATATACCAGGATCGCGCACAATATGGAAAGATATAAATAGATTACCTGCAGGACATGTACTAATAAAGAATTTTAGGAAAGATACTTTAAATATAAATAAATATTGGGATCTAAACTTTAAAGATGAGAATCATGGTAATTATGATATCCAAAGTACTTTACTATTAAATTGTAATAATTATCCCAATGTTAAGAGTCTGTCATTGTTGAGTGGTGGAATAGATTCATCTATTAATTTGGCAAATTTAGCAAAGTTAAATAGAGAAGTCGTTCCATTAACAGTAGCGTTTAAAGAAAATGAATTTGATGAGAGCGAAGTTGCTAGAAGATAT
Organism: Bacillota bacterium; assembly: GCA_023398105.1. Classification (GTDB taxonomy): domain Bacteria; phylum Bacillota; class Clostridia; order Acetivibrionales; family DSM-1351; genus Ruminiclostridium. The sequence goes on from JAEWST010000105.1 coordinate 30,524, forward strand.
TCTAAGCATTTAGGTTTCACTCATAAATCTGTTGAATTTAATAGTAGTGATTTATTTAACTTGGAGGATATGCTAAGATCATTTGAAGAACCTTGTGGTGATCAAGCTGCTATGGCAACGTATATCGGTATAAATAAAGTTAACACAGGTGAGTATAATCTATTATATAGCGGTGAAGGTGGAGATGAACTATTTGGCTTCCCTAGAAGATTTAGTCAAGTAAAAAATGAAAATCCACAAAATAATTCAGATATCTTAACGACTTATATTAAGAGTTTAGAGTATTTGAATACTGACTTAAGATTCTCTCTATATAATGAAGATATGAAGAAATATATAGATAAAGAACACTTATTTGATATGTTTAATGATTTAATTGAACAATCTAATGCGGATAGTGTAGTAAGCAAGTTAGCATATATTCAGTATAAAACGTGGTTAGTTGATTGTGTAATTGCAAAGGATAGATATGCAGCAAAAGCTAACAATATGGTAGCTTGTTTTCCTCTTCTCAGTAAAAACACTGTTAATAGCATGTTGAGTTTAATAAAAAATGATGCCTGCGAAAAACTTGAAGAAAAAAGCTTTATAAAGTCTATTTACAAAACAATTTTACCTGATTATATACTTTCAAAGCCAAAGCATACCTTCGAAGTACCTGCGAAAAATTGGTTTGATAATAAAGAATTTATCACAAACTTATTTGACAAAATATTTAGTAATAGTAATTTGCTGTGGGAGATTATTGATGTTAATAAAGTAAAAATATTACTCCAAGAACATATTGATAAAAAGAAGAATTATAGTCTTCAGTTATGGCAAATATTATCATTAGCATTATGGATAAAAAACAACGATATAAATATATAATGACATAAATATAAATTTATGTAAGAAAGAAGATAAACCTTAAATAAAATAAATAGGTTAAGGTGGTGAACAAATGTTTAAAAATGATATTTTTGGTAGTAGTGTATTATTTATATGTGCACATCCTGATGATGCAGAAATATGTGTTGGAGGCACAATAAAAAAGCTGGTCAATTCCGCTAGAGAGGTAAATGTAGTGATTTTTTCTCTATCTGAACCGAGAGATAAAAGAATATCAGAACTACAAAAGGGGTTAGAGATTCTTAATGTTAATTATGAAATTATTGAGGGGAATCATGAACAAGTAGCTGACATGGAAATGAAAAATATAGTATATTATACTGATTATATTATTGACAAATATCGCCCGACCTCTGTTATAACTCATTTCTATTTAGATACACATTTGGATCATAGATTATTATCAGATGGTGTAATATCTACATCGAGGAACAGACAATTCAATTTACTTTTTATGAATAGTGCAAGTATACATGCGTATCAAAAAGTTGAATTCAATTATAATCTGTTAGTAGATATATCTGAGGAAATAGAATATAAGTATAATTCGATTAAGTGTCATACATCGCAAAAAAATGTAATTGAAAGTATTGATGCATTTAGAGACAGAGATTCGTATTATGGTTCTATTTGCAAAACAAAATATGCTGAAGCATATATTCTGGCAAAGTACTGCTATAAATAAAAGCTCTACATCTTATTTGAGTGTATATGCGTAAGTCCGTTAAAACTATGAAGGAGTAATTTATGAGATTAAAATTTCCTGCAAAGGTTCATATTGAACTGACTAATAAATGTAATTTAAATTGTTCTTTTTGTCCACGAAAATATATTAGAGATGACAATGATTTTATCTCAGTTGATTTATGGAAGAAATTGATACAAGAATGTAGTAAGCACAAATCAACGGTTATGCCTTTTTGGAGAGGGGAATCATTGCTTCATCCAAGATTCAGTGAGTTAATTGATTATGCTGCTAGTAATAATGTAGATATGGAATTGGCGACGAACGGAAACTTAATTAGTGAAGAAAATGTAAGTTCATTAATGAAGATGAAAATTGTTTCGATAAGTATTCATAATGAAAAATCATTTGAAAAAGCTATATGGCTTGCGAAACAAAAAAATAAAGAATATCCTCTCATTCAAATATCATTTGTAAGTAATGAATCCACAGTGAGCACAATTATGAATGAAGTAATAAACAATAGTAAATTATATGCTAATTTGTTCAATCGAGTACGATTATATGAGGAACATACTGTTGATGGTGTATTTGGAGCAAACTTAACAAAGAAGGACGAATTAAGAAAATTTTGTAGTAAGTTAAACGGGCTATTAGTTGTTTCTGCTAACGGTTTTGTCAGCAGATGTACATATTTATGGGAATGTGAAGATGGTTTTAATGCTAATAATTCTTCACTTTATGAAATTTGGAATAGTGAAGAATATTTAAACATTAGTCATAATTATCCTGATAAAAGGTGCGACAATTGTGATCAATGGAATGGTGCAACAAATGGTGAAATATTTGATCTTCATAGTGAGAATCAATAAGGAGCTAAGCTCATTTGATATGAAGACAAATCATCAATATATACATCATATAGTATTTTTGTAGATTTATGAGTGATGGGGGGGTTATTTTGAAGAAAAAGTATAATATATTAATGTTCACACCCGATTATCCACCAGTATATGGGGGTATAGGCACCCATGTACATAATCTTTGTAAATATTTAAGCAATTATGGATGCAATATTTTAGTTCTAGTTGCGAGATTTTTAGGTCAGAATACTAGCATAAATTTTAATAACAATAGTTTTTATGAATATAAAGATAATGAAATAACTGTTGTTGAATTTGATATAGGGACAGATACATTTTTACACAGAATGTATGAAAACAATGTATGTGCACAGAGTGAAGAGTTTTTTGCGTTTAGTAATGTAAATCATAATTATTTATTATTAAAGTATGTGCTTGAATATTTTGATTCAAAAAAAGTAAATATGGAATTTGATTTAATACATATGCATGATGCTTATCATGCTGTTGTGTCAAACATTTTAAAAAAGATATATAATGTACCACTAGTTGTTACTTTACATTCTATGAACACCGGCTCAAATAGCTTAATTGATAACTTTAGACGTTTTAGTCTCTATAATGCGGATATGTCTGTTTTTGTAAGCGATAGCTTAAAGCAAAAGGCTATTGAAAGATATAGTATTAATAATACAGATCATTGCAAAGTAGTATATAATGGTGTTGAAATTAATGAAGATATAAATACACAAAATAAAAATAATAAAAGTATAAAAGGTTCTAATCGAATTGTTTTTTGTGGTAGATTAGCACCTGTAAAAGGTGTTGATATTTTATTAAAAGCATTTCATATATTATATGAAAAAGTAGAAGAAGCAGAACTAGTAATTATTGGGGATGGTATATCAAAAGATGAACTTAAATTAATGTGTATAGAGCAAAACATATCAGATAGAGTCCATTTTGTGGGCAACATAGATAATACTGAAGTTCGGAATTATTTCAGAAATTCAGACATCGTTGCAGTTCCAAGTAGAGAGGAACCCTTTGGATTAGTGGCAATAGAGGCAATGTCTGAAAAGGCTTGTGTTGTATGTTCAAATGTTGGAGGATTAGGGGAAATAGTAAAATCGGGTTACAATGGCATGCTATTTGAAAATGAAAATTATACCCAATTGGCTGACATGTTGATAGAATTAATTAATAATAAAGAATTAAGATTTAAGTTAGCTGAAAATGGATTTAAAGAAGCTAATAATTATAGTTGGCATAAAGCTAGCGAAAAAATATATTCGTATTATAAGGAGTTAATAGAAAACTAATTCCATATAGAGTATTTTAAAATATCATTTATAAAGATAGTAGATATATTAAATAAAAATCAATCCTGCTAATGGGGGAACACATATTTTGAATAACAATGGAGGTATCCATATGCGTAAGATAGCTTTTTCACCACCAGATATGTCTGAAAACGAAATTAATGGGGTAGCTGATGTACTTCGTTCTGGTTGGATTACAACAGGCCCAAATACTAAAAAATTTGAAGAGGAAATTGCAAAATATTGTAATAGAGACAAAGCAACATGTCTTAACTCTGCATCAGCCGCACTTGAAATAACATTGCGATTATTAGGTATCGGAGCTGGAGATGAAGTTATTGTTCCAGCGTATACATACACAGCAACAGCTAGTGTCGTTGATCATGTCGGTGCTAAAATTATTATGATTGATAATGCCATTGATTCATATGAGATGGATTATGAGCAAGTATCGGATGCCATTACAGAACGAACAAAGGCGATTATAGCGGTTGATCTTGCAGGTGTGATATGTGATTTTAAAAAGATATTTTCCGCTGTAGAGTCAAAAAAATCTATATTTAAACCATCAGGAAAGCTTCAGTCTTCTATGGGTAGAGTAGCAGTGATTACTGATTCAGCTCATGCTTTCGGAGCTTCTCAAAACGGAAAAATGTCTGGAGAAATTGCCGATTTCACCACATTTTCCTTCCATGCGGTCAAAAATTTAACTACTGCCGAAGGCGGTGCTGTTACATGGAAAGATATTGATGGAATAGATAACGATTTTATATATAGACAATATCGAACCTTGTCTTTGCATGGTCAATCAAAAGATGCGTTTAAAAAAAGCTCATGCTCATGGGAATATGATATTATTTATCCCGCTTATAAATGTAATATGACTGATATAACTGCGGCTATTGGACTAAAACAACTTGAGCGTTTTCCGAAAATGCTTGCTCGTCGTAAAGAAATAATCACAAAATATGACAATGCTTTTAAAGAATTTGGTATTAAAATTTTAGAACATTATGGAGCTGAGTTTTCATCAAGTGGACATTTGTATTTAACGAGAATCCCTAATATCACAAAAGAACAACGTAATGATATTATTATTGAAATGAGTGAATACGGTATTGATACAAATGTGCATTATAAACCACTACCTATGATGACTGCTTACATAAATCTAGGCTTTGACATTAAGAATTATCCGAATGCATATAAGCAATTTGAAAATGAAATAACATTACCTTTATATTCGTTACTAACTGATGATGATGTAGACTATATTATTGACAGATATTCTTATGTATTAAAGAAATTACTGTGATACCTGCTAGGTGTGCCATTAACTACAACATAAAAGCATCTATTTGCCGTGGGTCACTGCGGCAATGGATGCTGGTCTTTTTATTTTCTAAGTATAGAAGCCCGAAGCCCATTAAGGAGGAATTATGGATAAATCGGTAATTATTAATGAGACATCAGAGGTATACGCAAATGTAGCTGAGCTAAATGGAAAAATATCAATTTCTCAGAACTGTACTATAACCTGTTATGGTTTATTAAAAATAGGGAAAACCTCATGTATAGGCAAAAATGTCATCATAGATTGTTTCGACTTTATTAGTGGAAGTAATTTTTGTTGTCTTGACAATACAAAAATCGGAGGGGCTGGAATATACAGTAAGCATGCTGGGATTCAAATTGGAGATCGTACTTTCATAGGGCAATCATGTTTTTTAGATGTTTCAGAAGGTATTACTATAGGTGATGAAGTTGCAATTTCAAATGAGACATGCATTTATACACACAATAGCTATTTAAATGTTTTGGAGGGTTTTCCTTGCAAAAATGCTCCTGTTGAGATTGGCTCAAATGTACATATAGGTGCTCGGGCCATAATATTGCCTGGAATAAAAATTGGAAGTAATTGCGTAATTGGGGCTGGATCAATTGTCGCAAAAGATATACCGTCTAATTCCTTATATATTGGTCGTAATGGTATTGAAATTTTAAAAAGAGACTATTATCCTAAGCCCATTGATAAGGATACGCTTAAAAAAACACTGGAGCAGATCGCTCTTAATTATAAAGATAGACTTGAATTGCTTGGTTATACTGATCTTACCCTGACGAAAACTGATCAAACAATGGTTTTAACTATTAATCAAAATAATGTGATCAAGATATTTACTGAAGGAGTTATTGCAGAATTGCCTCAGAAGGATCATATGTATATTGGTATAGTTGATGAAAAAGTTCTAGAAAGTTGCACTGATAGAACTAATTTTCAGGGATACGTTTTCGATATTAAGAATCGTAAGATATATTCTAATAGTGTATTATCAGATTTGATAGAAGATTTCCGTAATTTTTTACGTAGAAAAGGGTTAAGATTTGATACAGATGACTATTATAAGTCTTTTAGTCTGAGAAATAAAATTAGTTTAGAGAAGATTGTTGGAAATACTGAAGGATAACATTAATGACGTAGTTTACAAACTCTTACTGTTTGAAGCCTTAGTTCACACAGAGTCGGTACTTGTTGATATAGATATTTTCGACTGTTCGCACATCTTAAGTTTCGGGGCTTTTTTACGTTACTTTACTTCTTCTCGTTGCCACTGATACAAGATTCATTATGAGAAAAAAGGATGGTGTTTGAAAATACTAAAAGAGAGAATTAGCTTTTCTACATATTTATTTGATATAAAACAAATACAACCTAGCATGATGAAATACTTTAATAATATAGAGATTGTTATATTTGATGAAATAGATGTAAAAAAAACCCGTAAAGAATTGTTGCAAGCTATTAGTTCAATTATCGAAAAAGTAAAGCCTTTAGAAGTTTCATTTCATTATTCTATGAACAACTGTGAGTATTGGAAAAACAAGGTTGAACATTTATATTTAATGAAAATATGTGATGTAATAAATGAGCTTAATGTAAGCAGACTTGTTGTACATTCGAACTTCATTAGAACAATATCTGATATAGATATAATGAAGTTCGAAGAGATACGTCACAAAATAATTGACACTTTAGTATTTGCAAAAAAGATGTACCCCAAAATCGATATTTCTTTAGAAAATATGACTGCTTTAAGTGGCAACTTAAATGACGCAGATCCATTGTTCCTAGCTGCCGATGATTTCGATTTGCTAAAAAATACAGATTTATCAATAACATTTGATTTCTGTCATTTTTGGATTAATGAGTTTATACAGAAAAATGATTTGTTACGTCATATAAAAGGTATAAACTACAAATATTATGAATATTTACAAACAAAAGATTTTTCTTTAAAATCGTTTAATAATATTACTAAACATATAAATCATATACATATTTCATCTTTTCAATATATAGACAATAGAATTATAGAAGGAAAAGTATTATCAGATGGTATTGTTCCTCAAACTAAAATTGAATCAGACATACTATTTATGAAAAAAAATAATCAAAACAATTTAATTTATAACTTCGAAATTTCGGAAGAAAATTATTATGAAAGGAAAGCCATTTACAGGATGGTTGATGATTTTGAAAAATTAGGGTCTATAGGAGATTTCGTATAAATACATTTAGAGTATAATAATTTTGATTGAAACTGGAGTTAAGTTAAGTGCTCCGATTCTTTTATTATTACCATGATTTTCTTAGAATATACATGAATCAGTATATTTTTGGCAAATATATTTCATAGAATAAAATAAAATTCCCTAAATAGTTATTAAAATACTGCATAGGGAATTTTTGTATTTGGTTTAATAGATAGGTGTTATAATATTGTGTGAACTGGCTTAACTGCCATAAAAGTAATTAAATAGTTGGAATTTAATTATTAGTATGATAATATATAATCTGTACGATAACACCAATTCTGAACTGATATTCAAAAAATTTATTAAGTCAAATAGATAGTAGTAAAGGTATATTGAAAATGTATAAAATTATAGGATATGGTGGTGAGTCCTATATACAATGCTAACAACAGCATACATTTCCTACAGGGAGTTTAGAACCCTAGTTATGAAACAAAGAATAGATTTATAATAAATTTCAACTTCTGCGATTGAAAATTGATTAGCAAATTTATAAATTTAGTTTATAAAAGTCAATTAGGCATAGTAAATATAATATCATTCAAAGGTTATTGTTACAGAAGTTTATACAGAAAGAAAGGAGGATAAGGTGGTAACATCTGATTATATGAAAGATAAAATTTTAAGTTTTATAATAGCAACTGTTACGGAATATATGGATGAGAGTATTAATATAGAATATGATACGGACATTAGTGAAATAAATATTAATTCTATTCTTTTTGTTCAATTGGTTTTAAAAATTGAGAGTGAATTTGATGTTGAATTTGATGACGCTATGTTGATAACCTCAAAATATAAAACAATCGGTGATGTTGTATCATATGTCGAATTGCTTTTACAGTGATATTAATAATAAATATAAAGGATTTGATAGAGGAAATATGATATTAAATGTTGATATGTTACATGATAATAATAGAAATTGTGTTCAGGACATAGTTGCAACCATGGCTTACTACTTAGATAGAAGATATGAGTTGATTTTCTTAAATTCGCTGTATTTTTCATTTGATAAACATGTATTTGATTGTACTTCAAGCATAGGTAAGGCACTTGCACACGTAGCTGACGCAGAAAGCGAACAAGCTGAAATGCGTGAATTGTTAGCCGACTACCATGGAATACAAATAGATGTTTATTCTGATATAGAATTTGACAAAGTTGCTCAATTGATAAAAGAGAATATTAATAATTCAAAAATCCCTGTTGTATTAAATATGGATTGCTTTTGGGTACCTCACAATCCAAATTATCAAGATATACATAATGTGCACCCAATAATTATTAATGGATTTAGTGGGGATTTGCAGTCTTTTTATTTTACAGACCCTTTTTTCGAGAAAAAGGATATGATTTTGCCAAAGGCTCATATTATGGAGGGTTTTCTAAAAACAGCAGTAGTGTATAAAAAGACCGAAGAAAATTACTATGATATGGATTGGAAGCATCATATCTCTAAGTCTATAAATAAATTATTTATAAAATGCAACAATCTAGATGCATTTCAGCAAATGGAGTTATTTGCGAACTGTATTGAGAACTCAAATACTTTTAAGAATGAAGCTGAAGATAGTGATTTAAAACATATATGGCTTGTACCTTTATTATCTAATTTACGGGATATTACTTATGGACGGAAACTATATGCAAACTCTCTTGAATTTATTTCTGAAATAGCTGACAATGAATTTCTTCCATATTATACATTAGAAGTGAAGTCTTTAGGAGACGAATGGGATGAAATAAGAACCATTATAACAAAAGGTTTAATAAGTTCAAATGATGAAATGATTAAAAGAAAGGTTCCGAATTTAATTAGAAATCTTGCAAATAAAGAATTACAGCTTGCCAATCAGCTTTGTCAATTATGTTCTAGAAACAATAATCTATCCAGTGCTAACTAAATAAAGATGGCAATGAAGACCATCCTTTGAGAATTAAAAAATTACTATAAGTGGGATGTAATATTAAGTTACCGATTAATACAATTAAGTGAATTTTATTATAGTATAATTAATACAAATATGTTATTTGTTAGGAAGGTTTGTTTATGACCTCGATTAAATATTTGGACAATACAGAATTGTATAGACTGACTCATCCACAAAAGAGAATTTGGTACATAGAGAAGATTTATCCTGATACACATATGTATAACATTTGTTCAACTACAAGGATTAAAGGATTTGTGGATTTTAAGTTACTTGACGAAGCACTTCAAATCCTTATAAAAACTAATGACGGAATTAGACTGCATATTGTAGAAGAAAATGATATTCCAAAACAATATATAAGACCTTATGAAAGAGTAAAAATCGACTTTTTGGATTTTTCTATATATGATGACCCAGAAGCAGAACTTGCTGTATGGATTGAAAAAAAAGTGCAAGAACCATTTGTAATAGAGAATGAGGCATTGTTTTACTTTGCTATATTCAAATTATCAGAAAATGATAATGGATTTTTTTTAAAAATACATCATTTGATTTCGGATGGGTGGACATTTAGCCTTATTTCACGACTGATTATTGAAAATTATACGAGACTAATACGAAATGAAGAGGTAAATGATTTAACGGAATATTCCTATTTAGAATATATAGAAAAGGAAAGTAAGTATTTGCTATCTGATAGGTTTGAGAAGGATAAAGTATTTTGGAAAGACAAGTTTTCTAAGCTTCCTGAAAACCTTATAAAAGAAGGTGTTGATAGTTTAAGTGGGAATAGGGTTTCCTTTGATATTGACTTCAATATATCTTCAAAAATAAAGTCATTTGTTGATGCGAATAAGTGCTCTATCAATACATTCTTTGTATCCTTACTTATGATATATCTAAATATTTCATATCAACAAGAAGATATTATCATTGGAACACCTGTCTTAAATAGAACGGGTAAACGTGAAAGAAATACTTTTGGTATGTTTACAAGTACCATGCCTTTTAGAATGACTATTGATAGCAAATTAACTTTTCTTGAGTTTGTAAATCAGGTGAATAGCCAGTTAAAAGTGTGCTATCATCACCAACGTTATCCTTATGATCTTTTAGCACTTGATCTGGAAATTAAGAAAAAGGGCTATGATAGTTTATTTCAAGTATGTGTTAATTTTTATAATACAAAAGTAACTTCTGAGATGGATGGTTTCGAAGTTATAAACGCAGAGCATTATAATGGCTATCAATTATTTCCATTGCAGCTAGTTATTAAAGACTGGTTGGAGAATGATGGCTTGCAATTGGATTTTGACTATAAAACAGACCTCTATACAAAAGAGCAAATCACTCTTATGTTCAATCACCTAAGTAATCTAATACTTCAGGTGTTGGATACACCAAACGAAGCTATAAAGAGTTTTACATACGTATCAGAGTTAGAAAAAAATGAAATAATATATGGTTTCAATTCACAAATAGCTGAGTATCCAAGAAATAAAACAATCTGTCAATTAATTCAAGAACAGGTTGAAAGGACACCTCACAATATAGCAGTTTGTTTTGAAGACACATCGCTAACTTATAGTGAATTAAATGGAAAAGCAAATCAGCTGGCTCGGTTTCTAAAACAAAATGGAGTTGGTAGGGAAACTATAGTTGGCTTAATGGTAACCCATTCATTAGAGATGGTGATAGGGATACTTGGTATAATGAAAGCGGGAGGCGCATACCTTCCGATTGATCCTGAATATCCTGCTGACAGGAAAGAATATCTTTTAAATGCTGCTGCTGTTTCTATTCTACTAACAAATTGTACTGAAAATAAAGATTTTGACTTTAACGGCAAGCTTTTAGAACTTAGCGATGACAGCATATTTACTAAAGACACACAGAATTTAGATTTGGAGAGTAGTCCACAAGATCTTGCTTATATTATATATACATCTGGATCTACTGGTAATCCAAAGGGTGTTATGATTGAAAACCAAGGTCTTGTTAATTACATATTTTGGGCTAAAAAAATGTACATAAATAGTGATAATGATATTTTTGCTTTATATTCTTCTCTTTCTTTTGATTTAACTGTTACTTCAATATTTACACCACTCATTGGAGGTAACAAAATTATCGTGTATCAGAAGGATGAAGATGAGTATGTACTTTATAAGATTTTGAGAGAGAATAAAGCAAATATTATTAAGTTGACTCCATCACATTTGTCGCTTATAAAGGATATGGATTGTAGCAAATCATCAGTGAAAAGGTTTATTGTCGGTGGGGAGGATTTGAAAGTTAGCCTAGCTGCCAGCGTTTATCAAAGCTTTAAAGGAAATATTGAAATTTACAATGAGTATGGACCTACAGAAACAGTAGTTGGATGTATGATATATAAATATGATTATGAAAATGATAAGGGTTTATCTGTTCCAATCGGTGTACCTGCCGATAATGTACAAATATATATTTTGGATGAAGATCTAAAGCCACTTCCTAAAGGATGCTGTGGGGAGATGTATGTATCAGGTGATGGTGTGGCTAGAGGTTACATAAATAATAGGGAATTAACGTGTGCGAGGTTTATTGATAACCCCTATATAACGGGCAATAAAATATATAAGACTGGAGATTATGCACGTTTTACAAATAACGGAATAATTGAGTATATTGGGAGAAAGGATTGTCAGGTAAAAATTCGAGGACATAGAATTGAATTGGGAGAGATTGAGAAGTGTTTACTTGATTTAGAGTTTGTAAAAGAAGCTGTAGTAATTGACAAAGAGGATAAAAAAGGAGATAAATACCTTTGTGCTTATATTACGACTTCTATGGAATTTTCAGAGCTTGCTACCCGTAAATTTCTAGCAAATTTGCTTCCTGCATACATGCTTCCTTTACATATTATCTGCATTAACAGCCTTCCATTAACATCAAACGGTAAGATAGATAGAAAGTTACTGCCTGAACCTGAGCCACTTAATAAGGACATGGAATACATTGCACCTCGGAATAGCCATGAAGCAAAGCTGATTGATGTTATGCGGGAGATTTTGGGAGTAAATGAGCTTGGAATGAAGGATGATTTTTACAGGCTTGGCGGAGATTCTATAAAAGCAATTCAAGCGGCTTCAAAACTAAATCAACTAGGTTTGAAAATAAGGGTAAAAGATATTCTTACAAATCCTATATTTGAACAAATGGCTTTAAATATAGATAATTATACGACTTTAGTTGAAATAGAACAAAGTACCTGTGAGGGTTATATAGAGCAAACCCCAATATATTCTTGGTTTTTTTCTAGACCATTTAAAAATTATAATTACTATAACCAATCTGTATTACTAATACTTAAACAAAATATAGATAGTTATACTATTCAATGGGCTTTTAATGAGTTAATCAGGCACCATGACGCTTTAAGATTGGTCTATGATGAAAAAATTGGAAGGATGATCTTTAATTCTGAAGGTAAATCAAAGACATTTGAAATTCCTGAGTTTGATTTGTCTGCTTATGAATTTGAGGAACAAGACAAAAATATGCATAAGCTAAGTGAAGGCATAAAATCATCTTTTAATATAACTAATGGAATTCTTATAAAGGCGTGTACTTTTAATTTGGGCTGCAGAGGAAAAAGACTATTACTTACAGCACATCATTTGGTTGTAGATGGGGTATCGTGGAGAATTATACTAGAGGATTTGACTACCTTGCTTCAACAAAAAATGTATGACAAAACATTAAAACTTCCTGCAAAAACCCTGTCAATTCAGAAATGGGCATCAACAATAAAGGAATATGCAGAGGAAATTAGCCTAAAGGAATACTATGACAAAAACTTGGCTTCAAATATGTCATTTTTATTTGAAGCAGATTTTGACATGGGAGTTGATACTATAAAAAATTGCAATTCTATATTTGGTGAGTTGACGAAGAGCGAAACAAAAAAATTGCTGAAGGATGCAAATATTTCATATGGTACACATCATAGCGAGCTATTACTTATTTCATTTATTTTAACATTATCAGAATATTGGAAAAAAGATAATATTGGTCTTGAAATTGAAGGACATGGAAGGGAAGAGTTACTGAGAGACATAGATATATCAAGAACTGTAGGTTGGTTTACCAATATATATCCTGCTATATTCAAGGTTTTTGATGGCAACTTGCCATATAAAATAAAATCATTGAAAGAACAAATCAAGCAGACTTCTTTGAAAAGCATGGAATTAGGAATTAACAGATTTTTAAATGGGTCATATGAAGAGGGCAATTTTAAGTATATTCGGTATAATTATTTAGGCGAGTTTAATGAAAGTGAAGATTATGGTTTGTTTGAAATAGTAGGAGAGAATATAGGAATAGACTGTTCTGAAGAAAATGAAACTACAGCTCTTATTGATGTAAATTCTATGGTAATAAAAGAAAAATTGAAAATAGGGTTTAGTTATAGTCGAAACAAGTTTTCAGATGGGACAATTAAGAAGCTTATGGATTTATATCTTAGCAATATAAGACTTATAGTTGAACACTGTTGCAATTTAACTACTAAAGAATATACTCCTTCAGATTTTGATACTATTGATATTTCTCAAGAAGAACTAAATGACTTATTTACTTAGTTTTAATATGGAGTTTAGGAGACATACGATGAAGAGATTTTTGGCAGCATTTATATTGATTTTTACTATATTGACGCAGATACAGATTTTTGCGGAAAATAATACTTCTACTTTAATAAATGAACGACCCCTAATAACACAGCAGAAAATAGATGAAATTGACAATTACATTAAAAGACAAATGAAAAAGGGGAAAATACCAGGGTTATCCATTGTGATTACCGAAGGTGATAAAACAGTTTGTAAGAAAAGCTATGGATATTCAGATTTGAAATCAAAACAACCTGTTACCTCCGATACATTGTTTGAAATAGGTTCTATGACAAAAGCATTTACAGGACTGGGAATACTATACCTTCAAGAAAAAGGATTGCTTGAATTAGATGATCCTGTAAGCAAATACCTACCTTGGTTATGGATGCAGTACAAAGGTAAAAAAGAAGTATTTACCATAGAACAATGTCTGCATCAAACTACTGGAATTCCTTCTGAGACAACTGGTTTTATTCCTGTAACCAATAACGCTGAAACTGGAATTGAGGAAACAGTAAGAATTTTGGTGGGTCAGGAACTAGATAGACACCCAGGAGAAGAAGCCATTTATGCTACTATAAATTATGATATTTTGGGACTCATAATACAAAAAGTATCAGGTCAGACATATGAGCAGTTCATGAAAGAGAATATTATTGGACCTTTGGGACTAAAGAATACATACATATCCAGAGAAGATTTCCAACAGGATAGAATGGCACAAGGATATAAAGTTGGTTTTACCAGGGCTTTAAAATATGATCCACCTTCTTTTAGAGGAAACACCCCAGCTGGGTACGCAATATCAAATATCAACGATATGGAAGCTTGGCTTAAGATACAGCTTGGGATGAATTCAAAATCAGACTTGTTTAATCAACTAATTAATGAATCACATATTCCAGATCGAACTGTAAATCCTTTTATTTCCTATGGACAAACATACGGTTCGTATGGAGCTGGATGGGATGTTTGCCAAGTTGGAGAAGGGGGATTATTTTTTCATGCAGGAAGTAATCCTACATATTCATCATCAATAGCGTTTAAACCCGAGGAAAAACTTGGTGTTGCTGTTGTATCAAACATGAATTCGGGGTATGTGTTATCTATAGCACCTTATATTATCGACATGATAATGGATAAATGGGTGCCTGAAGCAAGGGATTCATTTGTAACGGCAGATAAGGCTTGCTTTACTGTCATATGTATTGCAGCATTTTTTTCTTTGATTATTTTAGTTATGATTGTACATATTCTGGTAGAGATAATAAAGTCTCGGCGAAAATTTGCAGGAATGGACTTAAAGAAATCAGTATATTTACTGCTGTCGGTTCTGTTTGTAGTGTTCTTAGGTTATTGTATGTATAGAATTCGGGATGTAATGTTTTCAGAGTATCCTTGGGAAGCGATAATTGTATGGGGCCCAAGTAGTGTTATTGTAACTCTAGTTTTAATGGCAGCACTTATTCTGCTTTTTTTCATATATTTTACTCTTTCGTCTCTTTTTACGATGGAAGGTGAAAAATCACTATTTATGATAGCTATATTAAGTATATTAAGTGGCTTTGGCAATGCTTTAGTTATTTTTATTATTAACCAGACCTTGGATAGCTTAACTATGAATCCAGAGGATTATGAATTCCCAGTCAGCCTTCTTTTATTCTTTATTATCGGTCTTATTGTTTACGTTGTTGGACAGCAATTGATTCGTTCAAGGCTAATTAATATTACAAATAACTATGTATACGATAAGAGAATGGAATTAACAGACAAGATACTAAAAATGTATTATAGAAATATGGAAGAATTAAAAGATGGCAAAATTCAATCAGGTTTAAACAATGACCCCGAGACTGTTAGTAATTTTGCTAATATAATTGTAACAGGCGTAACAGCGTTAGTTACTCTTATTGCATGTTTTATTTATCTTGGTTTTATTAATATGTCAGGACTTTTGGTTTCAATGGTTGTTATCATAGTATTAGTTGGCATTTATTATGCTGTAGGCAGAAGAGCAAATACGGCGTGGGAACATACTAGAGATATTCAAAATGTTTTTTTTGGATTTATAAATGATATTATATATGGATTCAAAGAACTGAATTTGAACATGCGAAAAAGAAAAGCTTTTAATGAAGATATGAGCAGGAGCTGTTTAACCTACAGAAATAAACGTATTTATGCGGATGTTCAATTTGCTAGTGCTTTTATAGTAGGTGAGCTATTATTTACCCTAGTTATTGGGGCAGTAGCATTCATTTTCCCTTTAATATTTAAAAATATTGAAAACTCAACTCTGACAAGTTTCATTTTTGTATATATATATATGACAGGACCTGTTCGTGCTATTTTAACTTCCATTCCAAATATATTTCAAATGAAGGTTAGTTATAACAGGCTTAGCGAGCTGATTAATGAAATATCTACAATGGAAATTACAGAGATTAACGATGCTACAAAAGACTTAAATAATCAAAAAGTCAACCTAGAGCTTAAAGAAGTAGAGTTTGCGTTTAAAAACCTAGAGGGAAGCGATTTCAAAGTAGGACCAATTAATCTCTCCTTTCATTCATCGCAAATTACTTTTATTACTGGTGGAAATGGAAGTGGTAAATCTACACTGGCAAAATTATTAACTGGACTGTATAAGGCTGATAAAGGAGAAATTCTTTTAAATAACAGCAATATTGACTTACAAAGTCTCAAAGAACAGTATTCAACCATTTACAGTGATTACTATTTGTTTCAGAAGCTTTATGGTGTTGACTTTGAACAAAAGGAAAGGAAGATTGAAGAATACTTAGAACAGCTACATATTCGAGATAAGGTACAAATAACAAACGGCATTTTTAGTTCTACTAGCCTCTCTACAGGTCAGAGAAAAAGATTGGCGTTACTAGTTAGCTATCTAGAGGATAAGCCTATCCTCCTGTTTGATGAATGGGCTGCTGACCAAGATCCTGAATATAGAAAATATTTTTATAACAATCTCCTTCCAGAACTTAAAAAGGAAGGTAAATGTATAATAGCTGTAACACATGATGACAGTTACTTTGATGTTGCTGATCAACTTGTAAAAATGGAAATGGGGACGATTGTAAAGCTAGAAAAACGTGCTGAAGCTAAAATGATGTAGCTCAGACAAACCATTGATAAGCCCCCACACCTATAGATTTTTCTACGGAAAAGTTAAGTTATATAACTACTTAAATGTTTTGGAGGTTCAATAAATATGAGTACTTCAGATAAAATTGATAAAAATAATGTTGAGGACATAGTGGCATTAACTTCTACGCAAGAAGGTATGTTATTTCACTATATAACTGAACCTAATAGTGAAATGTATTTTGAGCAGTTGTCACTCAGGCTTCAGGGAGAGTTAAAGGTTGACCTGCTTAAGCAAGCTTGGAAATTTGTCATTAGTACAAATGAAATGCTACGAACCATTTTTCGGTGGAAAAACGTAGAGAAACCAATGCAAATTGTTTTAAAAGAATTTGAACCTGACATTAGGGATTATGACTTCTCTTATATGGATATCAGTAGAAAAGAAGAGATGCTTTCTGATTTAAGAGAAACATTGAGGAAAGAAAAAATAGATATCGGTGCTAAGCCCTATCGTATAATATTATGCATTGTCAGTAAACAAGAAATAGAAATGATTATTTGCAATCACCATATAATATATGACGGCTGGAGTAACATGATAATACTCAAAGAGCTATTTGAAGCTTATGAACAATTATCTAACGGGAGTATACCCAAAGCTCCTGTAAAGAATAAATTTAAAGAATACATAAGATGGATTCAAAGACAGGACAAGATTAAACAAGAGGAATTCTGGAAGGATTATTTGCTGGGTATTACTGAAAGTACATGGCTTCCATATGATGAGCAACTGACAGAGAGTTGTGGTGTCAAAAAGCATACAATCCAGCTGACAGCTGATACAAAAGAAAATATAATGCTTTTTACTGGGGAAAATAGGTTAACCCCTGCCACAGTATTCTATACCTCCTGGGGAATACTACTACAAAAAATTAACTTTAATGACCATTGCGTTTTTGGTACCACTGTATCGGGCAGAACTCCTGAAATCAAAGCTATAGAAGATATAGTAGGTCTTATGATAAATACTATTCCGCTGAGGGTAAATTTTGCTGAGGAAGAAACCTTCATGGACATTCTTAGAAAAGTAGATAGGTATTTGATTAACAGACAGGAGTATGAGGCTTCGTCTATTACTGATATAAAAAAATATATTAATTTTGATAGAAGGCAGAATTTGTTCAACTCAATAATGGTTATAGAAAATTATCCCCTTGACAAAAGCCTGAATTCTGAAGAAGGAATAATCAAAATACAGTCATATTCCATGTTTGAAATAACAAATTATGCGTTGACTATAGGCATAACTTATGGGGAAGATATCATTATTGATTTTATTTACGATTGTTCTCTTTTTTCAGAGAAAACAATTGTTCAAATATCAGAGCTATACACACAAATACTTAAAGAAATGCTAAATAACTCTAAAGCTAGATTGTTTGATATACAGCTTTTGACTAAAGAAGATACAAAAGCAATTAAGGAAAAATATACAAAATATATAAATCAGCAAATTAATGAAAATGAAAAAGAGATTTATGTATTTACAGAACCTGAAAATGAGATTGAGAAGAATTTATATGAGATATGGAAAAAGGTGCTGAATGTTGACAAAATAGGAACAGGAGATAATTTTTTTGATATTGGAGGAAGTTCTATATTATTGATTCAAGTTCATTCAAAAATTGAAAAAATATATCCCGAGGTAGTCACAGGAACTGACCTATTTACTTATCCAACAATATCAAAACTAGCACAATATATTAAACGCAAAATGAATGATGGAATGGAAAAAGAACATATAGAAGCAATTAGTTTGCCAGATGAGTATTTATTGCAGGGCAATCAAGACTCTGATTCTGGAATAATTAGTTTTAAGTTTGAAAGAGAACTATTATCAAGGATAAAGAATATTGCTATGCAGGAAGCAACTAATGAATATATATTGCTGTTATCAATGTTTGCATATTTGTTTACAGAAATTACGGGGAGCAAGAATACTACAATTCATACCTTGACAGATAAAGTAGATTTATCAATACCTCTTTGTATTGACTTATCCCAAATAGAAGGCTTTTCAATGCTATTTAAAATTATGCAAGATAAATTAGACAAAGGAGAAAATGCATATTCTGTTTCTGAGATGCTTTTGGAAGGGAAAAAACTTGATGAAAATAAAATTATCCCTCTATTTTATAAAACAAAAGAAACAGATAGGGTATCTAGGCTTAATGAAATATATGATATCGTTTTTGAAATGCAGGTTGGAAATCAGGAATTATGCTTTACATGCCAGTTTAATAGTCAGCGACTAAGAAAAGAGAAAATTAGAGAGTTGGTTGAGGAGTATTGTGAATTAATAGAAGCACTTGTTGAACAATACTAAAAAAGATAAGAACTATTGAGAAATTAATAGCAAAGGGGGTAGTGGACACATGCCTTTCTGTTAGGGAATGCACATTTTCTTAATGTTTTTGTGCAAAATATTGGGCATGTGCATATTTATGGTTGGTTTTGATTCAGTAAAAATAAAAGGAAGAGATGTAAAAAAGAACTATAATGTTGAAGAGGTATCAAAAAAGGAGATTGCCATAATTGGAATTGCATTAAAGCTTCCAAAAGCCAATTCCATTGAAGATTTTTGGGAGGTTTTAAAAGATGGCATTGATTGTGTTGGAGACATTCCAGAAGGAAGAAGACAAGATATTTTGGATGCTCTTCGTTTAAATGGGATTCCACAAGATAGAATTGATAATAGTAAAGCAGCATTTTTGGATGAAATTGATAAGTTTGACTATAACTATTTTAAACTTTCCCCGAAGGAATCTAGTTTGATGGATCCCAATCAAAGACTATTCTTGCAAACTGCTTGGGAAGCGATGGAAGATGCAGGCTATGGAGCAGGAAAGTTAAAGGGAAGCCGCACAGGAGTTTATGTGGGATTTAGTTCGGACTCAGAATATAGAAATTTAGTTTCATTAACTGAACAAAATTACTTGTCAATGGCACTCCCTGGAAATGTTAAACCAGTTGTTGCAAGTAGAATTTCTTATTTGATGGATTTTAGAGGTCCAAGTATGATTGTGGACACTGCCTGTTCATCTTCTCTTGTGGCTGTCCATTTGGCAATGAAAGCAATACAAAATGACGAGTGTGATATTGCAATTGTAGGCGGAGCCCAGTTGCATCTGCTTCCTGTAAGACATGCCGAAATTGGGGTTGAAGCATCTGACGGAAGAGCAAAAACCTTTGATGATCAATCTGATGGCACTGGAACTGGAGAAGGTGTAATTGCAATGCTTATAAAGCCTTTATGGAAAGCAATGAAGGATCACGATAGAATTTATGCTGTTATTGAAGGTAGTGCAGTAAATCAGGATGGAAACTCTAATGGATTAACCACTCCAAATGTGATAGCTCAAGAGGACGTAATAATACGAGCATGGGAGAAGGCTGGAATTTCTCCCGAAACAGTTACGTATATTGAGGCTCATGGAACAGGCACAAAGCTCGGAGATCCGATAGAAATTGAGGGCATACAAAGAGCTTTTGGAAGATATACCGATAGAAAACAGTTCTGTGCTATAGGTGCAGTTAAGACAAATATTGGACATTTGGACAATACAGCTGGCATAGCAGGACTTTTAAAAGCAGTTTTATGCTTGGAAAATAAACAGTTAGTACCTTCTCTGCATTTTAAAAAGCCAAATTCTAGAATTAGTTTTGAGAATTCTCCAGTATATGTAAGCAGTAGACTTGCTGACTGGGTAACTGATGGGAATCCTAGAAGATGTGGTGTAAGTGCTTTTGGACTTAGTGGAACAAACTGTCATATAGTACTTAGAGAAGCTCCTGAAATAGAAGAAATAAAAGAGACATGTGAGGACTCATTACATGTTTTGACGTTATCTGCAAAAAACCAAATAGTATTAAAGAACCTAATTGATAGCTATAAAAAATTTTTAAAGAACTCAGAGAATATAACTCTTGAGGATATATGCTTTACTGCAAATACCAGGAGAGAGCATTACAGTGATAGACTAGCTATTATATTTAAGAATAAGAAGGATTTAGAGTTAAAACTTAATAAAATAGATTTGGATAAATATAAATCAATAGAAAAGCAAGAGGGTATTTATTACAATAGTCAGAATGATATGCAAGAAGAAAGTCAAGAATGTACAAATTCTGAAAGACAAATGAAATCAATGGATATAGATTCGAAAATTGATGAATTTGTTGAGAAATGCAAACAAAATTATCAAGAATTAGAATATATATGTGAAGAATACATAAAAGGTACTGAAATAAATTGGAATAGGATGTATACAGAACAAAAAAGAAGAATTGTAAGGCTTCCCACATATCCTTTTGAAGCTAAAAGATGTTGGATAAATGCTCAAGGTCAAAAGACTAATATCAACAATAACCAAAATATTTCCACTACAGGTAAGCCGCTTTTAGATAGGTGTATTACAGAAACTCCATGGATTGATATATATGCAACTGATTTTAACATAGAAAAACATTGGGTGCTTAATGAACATAAGATTGATGGAAATTGTGTTTTAGTTGGAACAACGCATTTAGAAATGGTAATGGAAGGATGCAGTAAACATTTCCCTGAAGGTGTTTGCTTTGATACTGTACAATTTCTTACACCGCTTTTTGTACAACCTGAAGAAGTGGTGCATACTCAACTCCTGCTTAGGCGTGATGGAGAAGGCTTTGAATTTTATGTGGCGAGTAGGTCTGATAATAGAGCTGGAGCAGCTTGGGTGAAGCATGTGGAAGGAAGAATATCATCATTAAAGCTTAAAGCCACTGAATTTGCAGATATAGCAGCTATAAAAAACAGATGCGGGTCATCATATATCATACCAGATATGGAAGCATACAATACTATGACTTCTTTTGAATTTGGACTACGTTGGAAAAATATAAAGGAGGTTTATATAGGACAAACGGAGCTAATTTCAACTCTTGAAATGCCGCAGGAGTTTCAAAGCGAGTTAAATGATTACCCGTTGCATCCAGCTATGCTTGATAATGCGTTGGCTACAATACCTTTATTGAATAAAACCTTGAATATACTTCCTGGAGGTAAAGAAAGTAATAATATATTTCTGCCATTTTCATACTCAGATTTTAACGTGTTTGGAGCTTTGCCTGAAAAGTTTTTCAGCCATGTAAAAATGCATGGAAAAGTTGATGAAAAGTCTGAAATAATATCTTTCAGTATAGATTTTATAGATCCTTCTGGAAATATCTTTGCCAATATTGGTGACTATTCAATTAAAAAGGTACGCAAATCAAAGCTTGATATACAGAAGAACGATAATATTTTTTATCAGACACACTGGATTCCTAGTAGTGCAGTACCAGGTTTAAAAACATATGAAAAAGGCTGTGCTTTGCTTTTAAATAGCGAGGACAATATTTGTAAAGAGATTGGAGACATGTTAAATAAGGATGGATGGACAACCTTCAATGCAGATAACGGCAGCCAGTATTCCAGTTTATCATTAAACAGTTTTTCAATAGGAAATAGCCAAGAGGAATATGACAAACTTATGGAAGAATTGAGCGATAAAGGAATTACTCATATTTTCCATATGCTTTCACTTAGTGACATAGGTGAACCCTTAAGTATGGAAGAATTGGAATATCGTCTTGACAGAGGGGTTAACAGCTTGTTCCGCTTGTGTAAAGCCATAATGAATCGCCGAATGCTAGGAGCAATATCTTTAGTAATCATAGCAAAACATGCTAATAAAGTCCTGCAAACAAGAGAAGCAATTAACCCAGAAAATGCTGCAATGTTTGGATTGGTAAAGGTACTTGCCAAAGAATATTCTAATATAAGATTTAAATGTTTAGATATAGATGATTCTACTCTTCCTAGTACTATATACAATGAAATGTTAGATTTAAAGGACGATTATATTACCTTACGGAATGGTAAGAGATATATTGAGGAATTTGACATCCTAAATATTGAAGAGTTACCTGATAATAAATTGCAGATAAGAAGTGGTGGGGTTTATCTGATAACTGGAGGATTGGGAGGAATAGGGCTTGAAATGTGCAGGTACTTGGCTTCTAAAGCGGAGGTAAACATTGCTATTGTTGGGCGTTCTGTTATTCCGAATAGAGATGCTTGGGAACTCATAAGTAAAGAGGAAAACAATGAAAAGCTAATAAAAAAATTAGAGATAATAAAAGAGATAGAGCAGGTAGGTTCAAATGTAATGTATTATTCTGCAGATGTGGCATCTGAAACTGAGATAAGCAAGGTGCTTTGTCAGGTAAGAGAAAAGTGGGGAGTGATTAATGGAATTATACACAGTGCAGGAATTGCAGGTGAAGGATTGGCTTTAAGAAAGAAAGAGAGTATCTTCAAACAAGTTTTAAGTCCTAAAGTACAAGGAACATGGCTACTTGATCATTTAACGGCAAAAGATAAACTTGATTTTTTAGTTCTTTTCTCTTCAAATAATACATTGGAAGGTATGCAGGGACAGAGTGACTACACGTCAGCCAACAGTTATTTGGATGCGTTTTCAGCTTACAGAACTGGTATAGATAAAAGAACAATAACTATTAACTGGCCAGCCTGGAAGGAAACTGGTATGGCGTTTGATTATGGAGTTGCTGTTGATGGATTTATGAAGGCGATGTCAACCACAGATGCTTTAAATGCTTTTGAAAAAGTATTAAACAAAGATATAGGCAGGGTTATTATTGGTGAGTTAAATAGTGCTGGTTCAGAAAAAGGGTTTGCGTTTTCTGATATGAAGCTAAGAATGTCAGATAAAATTAAGAAGGAAATAGAAAAGCCGATTAACAAAACCCATACTCCTCATCAAAATCATGTAAACAACAAGGAGGTTGAAATTACTCTTAAAGGAAAGCCTAACGGAGAATATACCGAAACCGAAATGAGTGTTGCTTTGATTTGGGGAGAAGTACTAGGGTTTAATGAATTTAATGTAAATGAAAGCTTTTTTGATATAGGCGGAGATTCTATCATGGTGACTAAGGTTCATGAATTCATTGAGAAAAAATACCCAAATAAGGTATTAATGGGGGATTTATTCTCATATACTTCTATTTCAAAACTTGCAAATTTTATTAGTGAATTGCCAAAAGATAAAGAGTCAAAAGAGAAAAAACCAAAAGAGACACAAAGGCAAGATAAGCATGTGGAATCAGATATTTTAGCAATGTTTGACGAGATAGAAAAAGGCAATTTGTCAATGGATAACGCCAGTGAACTTATTGCTCAAATGGTAAAAAAGAAATAAGAAATGAGGTGCTATTTTTATGGATTGCTTGATAGTCGGATATAATGAATCGGTATTTGAAGAAGATGTAAATAGAATGAAATCCATGGGTACTAATTCAATATCTTTTAAGGATTTTGGGCTTGGATATATTAATTATAAGGATAAGCCATACAGGGCATTGGATATTCTTACACATTTCTATTACGAAAAGCAAGATACCAATAAACATATATTCCACAATGCAGATGTTTTATGGCAGGTAATAATGTATTTGGGTACTTCTCTTAATAAACATGGATTCAGTTTTGATTATATTAACCTATTCCAGTTTGAGAAGGATAAGCTTAAAGAAAAACTACTTAATGAAGACATAAAGGCAATTGCCATTACAACAACAATATATGTAAGCGTTCACCCTATACTTGAGGTTGTATCCTTTGTAAGAAAATACAATAAAACAGCAAAAATAATAGTAGGGGGTCCTTATATTTCAAAACAGTGTGAGGAGATGGATAATGCTACAAATCAATCAATTTTCAAGCTTATTGATGCTGATTTTTATATAAACAGCCTTGAGGGTGAAGCTACACTATTAAACTTAATTAAAGAAATAAAAGGAAATGAACAGTATGAGAGTATTGACAATATAGCGTACAGATGTGGTGACGATTACATATTTACTAACACTTCAAAAGAGTCAAATTCTCTTGAAGAAAATATGATTGATTATACACTATTTCCAAAAGAACATATCGGAGAAACAGTAAATATAAGAACTTCAAAGTCCTGTCCTTTTGCATGTGCATATTGCGGCTTTCCATTAAGAGCTGAAAAATATTCCTTTATAAGTGTAGAACGTGTTGAGAGAGAATTAAATGCACTAAGGGATATTGGGAGCATAAAATATATAAATTTTATTGATGATACCTTCAATATTCCTAAGGAGCGATTTAAACATATACTCGAAATGATGATACGCAACAAGTATGACTTTAAATGGTACAGTTTCTATCGATCAGATTTTGGAGATGAGGAAATCATTGATCTTATGAAAGCAGCAGGATGTATAGGCGTTTTTCTAGGCGTTGAGTCTGCTAATAACGATATGCTTAAAAGAATGAACAAAACGGCTAAAGTTGAGAATTATATAAAAACTATACCATATCTTAAAAAAGTTGGAATCAAAATTTTTGTTTCAACAATTATTGGGTTCCCAGGTGAAACTTATGAGAGTGCAAAAGAAACCTTTGATTTCATGGAGGAAACAAAACCAGACTTTTTCAGACCTCAGATTTGGTGGAGTGATCCACTCACGCCTATATTGCAAAAAAAAGAAGAGTATAGCATAAAAGGATTGGGTTTTAATTGGACACATTATTCTATGGATTCTCATACAGCGTATGACCTATTTGAAAAAACATTTTTAGCAATTGAAAATTCAATTTGGATTCCAGACCCAGGGTTTAATGCTTATGGAATGTACTATTTGTTGCAGAGGGGAATGACTATGCAACAGGTAGAGACATTTTTAAAATGCTTTAATGCAGCTGTAAAATATAAAATACTTAACCCTGGAAAAGAGAATATTTGTGGACAGGTTCTTGATAATCTTAGAAGAAGTTGCTTGTTTGACAATGGTGAAGTGACTGAAATCAGTCAGCTTGACGAGTTGTCTGGAGCTAGGTATAAAGAGGCCGAAAAGTATTGGATAAAGGTATTTGCTTCATATAAAAAATCTACAGATAAATTAAATAATAGCAAAGATGAATTATTAAGTTGTAATACAGTTTCCTATAAACTTAGCCAGGATTTTGCAGTAAGCGAGAATTATAAAGACATTTTGCTTGCCGCATATGGTTTAGTGCTTTCAAAAATCAATATACTTGAGAAAGTTACAATATTAACAGCAGATGACAATGAATATGTATTTCCTGTAGTACTGGACATTATTGATGGAAAGACAGTTGAAAATTTTATTAATGAAATTGGTAAAAATATTGAAGAAGCTGGAAGACACAGGACTTATGCTTTGAATATTTTAACTAATCCTATACGTATGCAAGAGTATGGCTTGCAATGTCCTGAATTTACATATGGATTTTTGGAAACAAAAAGTGAACACACCCAGATGATTGATAGACTTGGGTATTTCCCTGGAATATATGAACAAACAGGAATTACTTTTAGGGTAGTCAATAACGATAGCGAGTGTAAATTATTTTTTGATTATAAGGATTCACTATATACAGCTGAGGATATCCAAAAAATAGGAAACTACATGATAGCAATACTTAAAATTCTAAATGAGAAAGCAGATATCCCACTTGCAGATGTAAAAGTAAGTGAAAGCGAAAATAAATGGCTAAATGGATTAGAGGAAGAAGAATTTAATTTTTAATAGAAATAAAGCTCAAAATCATAAATTAAGGAAGTGTAGAGATATGGATTCACAAAATGAGCAGAAAATAATTGAAAGCAGGAGCTATTGGCTAAAAAAACTATTAGGTAGTGCAGATACTACAGGCATAAAACAGGACTTCTACAGAATGCATAACCATGTTAGAAGTGATAAATTTTCTGAAATAGATATTAATAAAGCTTTGTGCGAAAAACTGAATAAGTTAGCAAACGGAAAAGACTTTCTGTTATATGTAGCATTGATGGCAGCTCTTAATATATGCCTATACAAATATAATGCAAGTGACAGTATTATTGTAGGCAGTCCATGCCTAAAAGAAGGTAATATTGAAGCAGAAAGAAATGCTGTCGTAATTGTAAACAAAATAGACCGAAGTATGAACTTCCGTAACTTTCTATTAAACGTTAGAAAAAATCTTTTATTGGATTATGAGCATCAGGAATATCCTATTTCCAGCTTAATTAGTGAGCTTAAGCTTAATGCAATACAGGGGAAATGCCCATTATTCGATATTGTATTGCTGCTAACAAATATACATTGTGAGCTACCAAATGTAAACAATGTTAACTATGTTAACAATGATATTACAATTTCTTTTACAAAAAACAATGAGAATATAAGTGGCCAGATTAAATATGATGGCAGTATTTATAACGATGAAACGATAAAAACTTTTATAAGCTATTACCTAAATGTACTAAATAGCACACTTGATGATACAAATATTGAAATATCAAAGGTTAGTATATTTAGCCATGAAGAACTAGAAAAATTTGAGCAATGGAATAAAAATAGTAAAGTGTACAACAAAGAAAAATGTGTACATCAGCTTTTCGAAGAACAGGCTCAAAAAACACCTGATGCAATAGCAGTTGTATTTGGTGACAAAAAACTATCATATGCGCAGTTAGATTTAAAATCTAGTAAGCTTGCCAGGTATATTAGGAAGCTTGGTGTAACTCCAAACAGTCTCGTGGGTATATGCATGGAACCTTCCATCGAAATGGTAATAGGGCTAATTGGTATATTGAAATCAGGAGTAGCTTATGTACCTGTAGATGCAAAATATCCGAAAGACCGTATAAACTATATGCTAAAGGATGCAAACCCAGTAGTTGTATTGACAAAGACATCTCTTGCTGAGCTACTGGATGATATAAATTCCAATTTACTATTTCTTGATGTAGAGTGGAACAAAATTGATAGCGGAGATTGTGAAAATATATTTCTTGATGGAGTAACAGCAGAAAATTTGGCATATATCATTTACACATCTGGTTCTACTGGGAAGCCAAAGGGGTCAGGTGTTTATCAACGGGGTTGGATGAATTTATTAAATTGGTTTATTCAGGAGTTTAGTATAAGTTCTGAGGATAAAGTATTGCTGATATCATCATTTTCCTTTGATCTAACTCAAAAAAATATCTTTGCCCCTCTAATCAAGGGTGGAGAACTGCATATACCTGCAACAGAGTACTATGATCCTGATTTTATCCTTAAATCTGTTTGTAGTAAGGGAATAACGCTATTAAACTGTACACCAAGTGCTTTTTACCCTTTGGTGGATTTAGAAGACTTTGATAAGTTAGCTTCCATCAGGTGTCTGTTTTTAGGAGGAGAAACAATTTCATTGCCGAGACTGAAAAAATGGATAGAATCAAAGTACTACTCGGCTAAGATTGTGAATACATATGGACCAACTGAGTGTACAGATATATGTGCGTTCTATACTGTTACACAAGAAGATTATGAAAAATTAAACACAATTCCTATTGGAAAACCTATATATAATACACAACTATATATTCTAAACAGTTTAAATGAGATGGTTCCACTAGGAATGACAGGAGAATTGTGTATTGCGGGAGATGGAGTTGGCATAGGTTATATAAACGATGAAGCCTTGACAAAAGAAAAGTTCATAAATAACCCATTCAGTTTAAATAATAATGAACTCTTATATAAGACAGGCGATTTAGCATGTTATTTACCTGACGGAAACATTAATTATATTGGAAGGATAGACCATCAAGTAAAAGTACGTGGCTTCAGAATAGAATTAGGTGAAGTTGAAACTGCACTTAAACAACATAGTTCGGTAGAAGAAGCTGTAGTTCTTGTAAAGGAAAGCTCATCTGGAGACAAAAAATTAGAGGCGTTTATTGTTCCAGATCAGCAAAGTGCAACTGTAGTAAAGAAATTGGCAGAGTTTGAGCGAAAAGGCATACTTGATAAACATAATGTATATGAATTACAAAATCAAATGACATTTTTTCACTTAAATAAAACAGAAACAGAGTTTATATATAGAGAAATTTTTGAAGAGCAGTCTTACCTGCAAAATGGCATTACACTTGAGGAAGGAAGCACTGTAATGGATGTTGGAGCCAACATAGGCATGTTTTCAATTTTTGCAAACATAGTATGTAAAAAAAATGTGCAAATATATGCTTTTGAGCCTATTGATCCAATATTTGAGGTTTTAGAAAAAAATATTGAGCTTTATTGCAATGGTAACGTAAAAGTTTTCAAATGTGGGTTGGCAGATATTCCAAGAAGTGAAGATATTACCTACTATCCAAATGTTTCAATCATGTCAGGAAGATATGCAGACAGCAAAGAGGATCAAGAAAATGTTAAAACTACAATATTTCATGAAATGTCTCAGAGCGGAAATAAGACAGAACTCACAGAGCAGGAAATAGATGAGCTTGTGAGTGAACGCTTAAGAAGCGAGCTTTATAATTGTAAATTAACTACAATATCGGAAGTAGTAAAGGAGAATGGTATTGAAAAGATAGATCTTTTAAAGATTGATGTTGAGAAGAGTGAACTTGATATATTAAAAGGCATTTCTAACGAGGATTGGGGAAAAATCAAGCAAATAGTTCTTGAACTCCATGATATAGATGGAAGGCTATTTGAAGTTAAGTCACTTCTTGAATCCAAAGGATATGTAGTGACTTATTGTAAAGATTCAAAACTGGAGGAAAATGAGATTTATAATCTATATGCTATTTCAAGTGATATAAAGGAAGGTAAGAAATCATATAGTTCCAGTCAAAAAGAATTGAGGTTATGGCACAGTGGAAGTGCAATGATAAATGATATTAGGGAATGGATTAAGGACAAACTCCCTGAATATATGATACCATCAAACATTACATTTGTGGATGAGATTCCTCTTACGCCAAATGGAAAGGTTAATCGTGAGGCATTACTGGAATATGGCGAGGAGCATCAGCAGGTTAAGGATGACTTTGAAGCACCGAGAAATGAGTTGGAAGAAACAATTGCAAATATTTGGACAGAAGTGCTGGAGCTCAAATC
Source organism: Bacillota bacterium (assembly GCA_023398105.1). Lineage (GTDB taxonomy): Bacteria > Bacillota > Clostridia > Acetivibrionales > DSM-1351 > Ruminiclostridium. The sequence goes on from JAEWST010000105.1 coordinate 60,623, forward strand.
AGTTGGAATAAATGATAACTTTCTACAGATAGGAGGGCATTCGCTGCTTGCGACAGCTATTATATCACGCTTGCGAAAGCTTTATAAAGTAGAAGTGCCAATTTTCCTGTTTTTTGAAAACCCGACAATTAGTAAGTTGGCTAAGGTGTTTGAAGATTTATTGGAAAAGAGTAATGGGAAAGTTGAGTGAATTAGTATAAAAAATATTTGGAAAGGTAGAAGAAAAATGGCTGGAATTATTTATTCTGATTATTATTTACCCGATTATTATTTGCCCGTTTGGGATTTTCTAAAGTGTAGTAAATTTAAACATGCACGGGATGAAGATTTCTGTGAGTGTTTTATAAGCCAGAGCAAGCAGGAATTGGTTTGTATTGAGCAGGAAAAAGATGAAATACAGATGTTGAATGTGATAATGAAGCGATTCTTTGAAAACTGTAATATTCCACGTGATGAGATTACTCAGATTATCTATACAAGTTTAGATAATTGGAAAAAAGAGGCTGTATATATACCCTACTATATTCAAGAAAACTATGGTTTAAGCAAGGCTTCTGTCACAGGAGTAGTGCAGGAGTGTGTAACAACTCTTCAGGCTTTCCAGTATGCAAGTGCAGTAGTAGACAGTGGTATGGCAAAAAATGTGCTAATAATTTCTGTTTGCTATGGAAGACAGATGGAAGAGAGATATACTGGTACAACGGTTGTAGGAGATGGAGCCAGTATTGCATTAGTTGGAAAAAACAATCTTAATAGTGAGATTATTGGCTCTGCCTCATTATCAGATGGAAGATACAGCTTTTATAAGTATAACAATATGGTTCCTAAAGTTAGTGGAATGGAAATAGCAAAAAAAGGAACAGAGTTTATTATTAACCTATTAAAGGATAATAATTTAACTCTAGATGATATTGCTTTGATCATTCCTCAAAATATAAATTACTCCGAATATCACATGTATTCACAGAATATGGGGATTAGCATTGATAAATTCTTTGTTAAGAACATTAGTAAGGGAGGACATTTAGCAGAAGTAGATTCTGTTAGAAATTATACTGACCTCATAAGAGAAACTACTGAACCAGTAAGAGATAAGGTTCTGTTATATGGTTCAGGAACCATAGGAGATGGTATGGATGCCGTATACAATGGTGTTATTTTAGATATAAGGAGATAATCAAATGAATGATTTTACTAAGTTTATTATACAGAATACTGTTGATGGTAAAATAGAAAAATCAGTTGGAGTTGAAATGATTAAAATGTTTTTGGAGAATAAGGATAACGAACCTCCTAAGGACATTGCTATTATAGGTATGGCATTAAAAATGCCAAAAGCAAATGATATGGAATCGTTTTGGCAGAATATTGAAAATGGAGTAGAATGTATAAGGGATATCCCTCAAAATAGAAAAAAAGACATGGAAGAGATGTTAGGCATCGATTTAGATTTTAAGAACGATAATAAAGAATTTATAAAAGCTGGTTATTTAGAAGATATTGATAAATTCGACTATAAGTTTTTTAAGATATCTCCATTAGAAGCAAAATTAATGAATCCAAGCCATAGAATATTCATGCAGACAGCATATAAAGCCATAGAAGATGCAGGATACAGCAGTGAAAAGCTTGCAGGGACAAATACTGGAGTTTTTGTGGGTCACAATGATTCAAATATTTATGGAAGCTATATAATGAGAACTGAGCCGCAGCTTACAAGTATGTCTATACCGGGGAATATGGCTGCCACATTGTCTGGAAGATTATCATACCTTTTTGATTTTAAAGGGCCAAACCTACTTGTTGATACTGCATGTTCCTCATCTCTTGTTGCCATTTATCTAGCATGTAAATCTATAAGGAGTGGAGATTGTGAACAAGCCATTGCAGGAGGAATAAAGATAAACCTTTTTCCTGTAGAGGGCGCTTATGAAATGGGAGTTGAATCTAAAAATAATAAAGTTAGAGCATTTGATGAAAATTCAGACGGAACCTCATGGGGAGAAGGTGCGGCAGTCATTATGTTGAAACCGCTGGAGAAGGCTTTAGCGGATAAAGACAATATATATGCGGTTATTAAGGGAGTAGCATCAAACCAAGACGGAACATCAATTAGTATGACAGCACCAAATTCTTTAGCACAAAAAGAAGTTATCATTAGTGCATGGAAAGATGCAGGAATTGATCCTGAAACTATTTCATATATTGAAGCCCATGGAACAGGAACAAAATTGGGAGATCCTGTGGAGATTACAGGAATTCAAAAGGCTTTTATGGAATATACAGACAAAAAGCAGTTCTGTGCAATAGGTTCAATAAAACCAAATATCGGACATATTGATAATGCATCAGGTGTAACAAGTTTAATTAAAGCAGTGTTAGCTCTTATGAACAAGGTTATACCACCTACTATTAATTTTGAAAAACCCAACAGAGCTATAGCTTTCGAAAAATCACCAGTTTATATTGCAGATAGAAAAGTAAAGTGGGAAGCAAATGGTTTTCCACGAAGATGTGGGGTAAGTTCTTATGGCTTCAGTGGCACAAATTGCCATATTGTACTTGAAGAGGCTCCGAATATTGTTGAAAGTACAATGGAAGCTTCTATGCCAGAAATCCTTGTTTTGTCTGCTAAAAGCAAGGAAGCCTTGCTCAACCTAATTAAGAGTTATAAAGAGTTCATGAACCGTACTCAATTAAAATTGAGAGATATTTGTTATACTGCTGCAACTGGAAGAAGTCACTTTGAGTACAGACTGGCAATCAAAGCAAATTGCCTTGAAGATGCTAAAAAAAAGATAGAAAGTATACATGAGGCAAGTCTCGAAGTTGAAGGATACCTAGATAACGGTATATACTATGGTATTATCAATTCAAGAGAGATGCACTCAACTAATACTGATGATGATAGTAATAATTCAGAAATACAAAGAATAGATGTAAATACAGAAGAGCTGGATAAAATTTCTCAAAAATATATTTTAGGTAAAAATATTGATTGGGAGAAGTTCTATATGAACACTCAGGCAAAAAAAGTAAGTATTCCTACCTACCAATTTGAGGAGAGACGTTGCTGGTTTGACTGGGGAAAGCTTGAAAAAAATCATGAAAAAGTAAACACAAAAACTTTGAAGCATCCTCTACTGGATAGTTTATTAGCAGATTCTTTTAACCAAAAGATATATATTACTAGATTTGATTCTAAGAAATACTGGGTGCTTAAAGAACATAGTATTATGGGAAATTCTGTGGTTCCAGAAACTACATACCTTGAAATGATTAAGGAGATCTGTTCCTTAAATGATATGGGACAAGCGGTTACATTAAAGGATGTGTATTTTTTTGACCCACTTATGGTGGATGAAAGTGAGTATAAGGATGTTCAAGTAATAGCCCAACAGGATGAAGACAGAATTAAGTTTACTATTGTAAGTATGTCAGAGGGTAAGTGGATAAAACATGTTGAGGCTACAGCACAACCTTGTGAAAAAATAAACAATACGATGGACATTGGTGTAATTAAAAAGAAGTGCAGTGAAAAGGGTATTATTGATGAGGAGAGATATAGTACTGCTTCAGCTGCTTTTGGACCGAGATGGAGAAGCTTAAAAGAAGTATTTGTGGGAAAGGGAGAATTCCTGAGCCGTTTTGAACTACCTAGCCAATTTATTTCTGATATAGAAGAATACGGTCTGCATCCTGCTCTAATGGATTGTGCTGTCAATACAATCAATACAATCATTGGAATGTTAGGGGATGGCGTATATTTGCCGTTGGAATATAAGATACTGAACATCTATAATACAATGCCAGATAAATTTTACAGTTATATAAGAAGAACTAATCAGGGTGGTGAAAACACTGATAGGGCTTCTTATGACATAACTTTATTATGTGAAGATGGCACTGTGTTTGTAGATATAAAAGGTTATATGGTGGAAAAAATGGTAGCTGCAAACAACCGATTCAGGCAATTAGCAGGCGAAGTCGGTTTATACTATGAAACTAAATGGATTCCTATAACAGAGAAAAAACCAGCTTCATTGGAATTGACAGAAAGGATTCTGTTATTTGACAAAGAAAATGGAATTTCGGGTCAACTGGCAGAATTGCTAAGAGATAGAGGAGCTGAGACAATTGAGGTTTCAATTGGAGAATGCTATCAGAAAGTAAGCGATAGCAAATATATAATAGGAACTGAAGGAAAAGATTATGTGAGATTATTAGCTGACGTATTAAATACTGATTTGAGACTTACTAGAATAATACATTATTCTAATATAGAGAAATTCAATAATGTAAAGGGATTGCAGGAACTAACGAACTTTAAAAAATATGGAGTTTTAAGTCTATTTCATTTAACAAAAGCCATTTATGAGTGCCAAATTAAAGACAATATACAAATGGTACTGGTGGCTGATTGTGCAACTGAAGTAACTGGACAGGAAGGGTATATAAACCCTTATAATAATGCATTTTTAAATATGGGAAAGGTAATAGACAATGAATTCTCAAATCTTAGATTACGATGTGTAGATATTGAAGAAACTACAGGTGCAGAGACTATTTATTCAGAAATCCTTTCACCAGAGAATATTAATATGATTGCTTACCGTAATGGTCAAAGATATATTCAATATCTAAAAGAGCTTTCTATTGAGGAAAAGCCATCGCAACAAATTTCTGTTAAAAGTGAAGGCGTATACATAATTACTGGTGGTTTTGGTTGGTTGGGTCTTGAAATGGGCAAATATTTATCACAAAAAGGAAAAGCTAATATTTGTCTTATTGGACGTAAGCAGCTTCCACCTATGGAAGAATGGGATACTATTATAAATAAAAATGATGATTCCAAGATGTGTAGAAAGCTTGAGACTATTAAACAAATGAAAGCATCTGGAGCAAACGTAATATATTGTAGTGGTGATGTATCTAATTTTGAACAAATGAACATGATAATTGGTAAACTTCGAGATCAATTCGGTTCAATAAATGGAATTGTTCATGCTGCAGGTGTAGCAGGTGATGGAATATTAATCAACAAAAGTGAAGAGACTTTCTGCAATGTAATTAATCCAAAAGTAGATGGAACTTGGATACTGGATATTCTAACTCAAAATGATACGATGGATTTCTTTGTCTTGTTTTCATCAGTTGCGGTACTTGCTGGAGATATCGGACAAGCAGATTATACAGCTGCAAACAGCTTTATGGATTCATACTCTTTCTATAGAAACAAAAAAGGCAAAAGGACGCTATCAATTAATTGGACTAGCTGGGGCGAAATTGGGATGGCGGTAGATTATGGTTTTCACCTTAATGGTGTATTTAAAAATTTATCCACTAATGATGCAATAAAGGCTTTTGATGAGGTTATAAATAAGGACATCAACAAGGTTATCATAGCAGAACCTAATTACAATCATAGCATTTTTGAAAATGAAGATAATTTTCCTTTTAAGCTTTCTGATGAGATGAGTTTTGCTGCAAAAAGGGCAAAGAAAAAATCAGATAAGGTAAAAGAAACTAAAAGCTGGATTGCTAATGTAAAACTTAAAGGTAAATCAGATGGAAGCTATACAAAAACTGAGCTTAAGATAGGCCAAATCTGGTGTGAAATACTTGGAATTGAAGAAATTGATATACATGACGATTTTATTGGATTAGGTGGTAATTCCCTTATTGCTCTGAAGTGTGAAACAGAAATGGTAAAAGAAAATCTTTTAATAAATTATTCGGATATTAGTATATATCCTACAATTGCTGAATTATCAAAGCTTGTGGATAGTAAGCAAAAAACTAATAGTAATGAAGAAAATGAGACTCAAGAAATTGTGGAAAATATGCACAATACTAATTTTGTTTCTGTACAGGAGGAAAAGGTCTCCAACGAAGTTATCAAAACAGATGAAAACTACATTAATAAAGCACAGCCCTGTAAGACTTCAAGCAGTAGGGGCTCAAAGGAATTGAAAATAGTTATACAAAACGAGATTTCATGTTATTTGCACTGGAGTTTGCCGCTATGTATTGTTCTTGCTGATGATAGGTTTTTACCGTGGTTTTATAATAAATTTACTCAGGTATATTGCCACACGCATAAAAATGATTATGTAATTTTTAATTACCTTGAAAATTACAACTTTATATGTGAAATAGCACAATGTCAAAATTTAGGGTTAGATTTACTAAAGCATATACCATCTATAATTGATTTTATAATTAAAAACATAAACAATGGGTTTTATATGATCATTAATTTGGATGAGAGCCTTCTCCCAAATAAAACTGCATTTGGCAAAGAACATTTTGTTCATGAATCTTTAATATATGGTTATGACGATGAAAGGAGACAGATAAAGGCAGTAGGCTTCAATGAAAATAATATGTTTACTAGTATTGAGTTTGAGTACGATGAACTTGTAAAGGCATATGAAAGTGCACAGATAAATTATGAGGAAACAGCTATGCACTGCAAATGGGCTTCAATTCGTCTTATAAAGCTTAAAGAATGCAACGAAGAATATCCATTTTCGCTGAAAGCATTTACAAACGAACTAAAGAATTATTTATTTTCTATAGAGGATAAGGGTAAAACGTACATATGTGGTGGATTAGAGCATGAAATTATCTCGTTTGATTGTGGCTTTAAGGTATATGATATCTATATAAATAATCTAAAAAAGATGCTTGATGGAATGTTTAATATAGACTATAGAGCTATACATTTGCTTGCAGAGCATAAGAGGTGTATCAATAACAGGCTTGTATTTATTATGTCAAAATATGATGTTCCAAGTGGGTTTAAGGAATTATGTGATGAGTTTGCAGATATAACTGAAAAATTTAAGCAGCTACGAGTAAAAACTTATATTCAAGCTCAGCAAGCATTAAAATCTGATATATTATTAGATGATAATTATAAGAATACTATTAAGTATATTATTGACAATCTTGAAGCAATAAAAAATGAGGAACACGGAATTTTATTACAGATATATGAGAAATTAGGTCATATTGAAAATGATTTTTATATTAAATAATATAAGTTTGTAATAAAGAATTCAACAAACAGAAAGGATGATTTAGTTATGAAAAAAACAGCATTACTGTTTCCTGGACAAGGATCTCAATATGTGGGCATGGGAAAGTCTTTATATGAAAAATACGCTGTTGTAATGGAAACCTTCGAAGAAGCAAATGAGGTGCTGGGGTTTAATATTGGAAAGTTATGCTTTGAAGGCGGGATAGAGGAACTTACTAGAACGGAGATTACTCAACCTGCAATACTGACAACGAGTGTTGCAATGTTTAGGGTTTATATGCAGGAGATAGGGCTGGAACCATCTTATTTGGGGGGACACAGTCTAGGAGAAATTACCGCATTAACATGTGCCGATGGAATTAAGTTTGGTGATGCGGTAAGAATTGTACATAATCGTGGAAAGTTTATGCAGGAGGCTGCGGCGGAAGGTACAGGAGCCATGGCGGCAATCAGCGGTTTAGAACGAGAAGTGATTGAAGAGGAATGTAGAATAAGGAAAGCTGGAAGGTTGGTTGTTGTTTCCAATTATAATGCACCAAATCAAATTGTTATCTCGGGATATAAAGAGGCAGTGGAAGAGGTTGGAGCAATACTGCAGAAAAAAGGCGGAAAGGTAGTACCTCTAAAAGTCAGTGCTCCTTTTCACAGTCCATTAATGATAGCGGCAGCACACAAATTAAAAGAGGAACTAACTCGGTATGAATTCGGTAAACTAAAGTGGCCAGTTTTATCAAATGTTACAGCACTGCCATATGAGGACAGCAGCATGATTATTAGCAATCTAGAAAGGCAGATAGTAGAACCAGTACAATGGCAGTCTACAATTCAATATTTAGAAAATAAAGGTGTTGAGGTTGGTATTGAACTTGGACCAAAAACAGTATTGAAGAATCTAATGAAGAATAATAGTAGTCGCATAACAGCTTATTCATATGACAAAGAAGAAGATATGCTTGAATTAAAGAAAAAGTTTACAGCAGAAGTAAGAAATACAAGGATGAAGGTAATTGAGAAATGTATAGCTATTGCGGTTTGCACTAGGAACAGCAATTGGGACAATAATGAGTATAACAAAGGGGTAGTGATGCCCTACAAAAGGATTCAAGAGATGCTGGTATCACTAGAGAAGGAAGGAAAAGTACCTACACTGAAACAGATGAATGACGCGTTGGAGATGCTCAGAACAGTGTTTATAACTAAAAGAACGCCTTTAAATGAGCAGATTGAAAGGTTTAATCAGGTATTTGATGAAACTGGAACACGCAGTCTATTTCCCGAATTTGTAATGCCAGCGTAAATAATACTTTTATAGTGTAATTATTTCTGTATGTTATTTTAATGAAAAAGAAAAAGTGTAAACAAAATTATTAAGCCACCCACTATGACAATTAGCGGGTGGCTTTGACATGTCATAAGTACAAAAAATCTTTAAGTTTTTGAGTATCTTTAGTATTGTGTAAAACTTTAGGTGAAAATGTTGAAAAAACCAACACAAAAAACACATACACTTCGCATTCCTATAATATGGTTGAATTATTATTTTTATGGAAGGTATGTAAGAAGAAAGTTTGAATATTTATAACACTCGATATTACAAACAACAGATAGTTACCATGTGATTTATATACTTGATATTAGTCACTGATTGTCTTATGACAATAGTAATACTATTTCGTAATTAAAAATAGAGAAATTATTTATTAAGCACCGATAAAGTGGTGTGCTGCATAAGAGGCGTGTAGCGAGACGAGAGATATTCTCACCGCCTGAAAATCAAAGCGTTACTTGCCACTTATAGAAGTGGAGGGCACTTTCTTGCCTCATTATAACAGGATGTATTTCAACAAAGCATAAAAAACTAATAATTCGAGGGGGGTTTATATTGAGAGAAATAGTTAAAAAGGCTTTAATGGCTACTGTTTTTACGTGTATGATTTTATTTTCAGGTACAGGGGTGTATGCTGCACCCTACGTTGATAGGACTTTTGAATTTAAACAGCCTGATAATTCTGTAGTTGAAGTAAAGGTAACAGGTGATGAATACTACCAACATGTTGAAAGTCCCGATGGCTATACCCTTTGCCGTGACCCTGAAACAGGATGGATTTGTTACGCAGATTTAAATAGCGATCAAACCGAACTTGTTTCATCAGGAGAAATCTATATGGGTGTAGACAATGCACTCGAACGAAGTGTAGCTTTTCAAAGTATAAATGAAAGAAAACGCGAGAAGCATTTGGAAATAAAACCAGAATTGATTGCTCAAAAAAGGGATAGAGTTAAGAACATGATTTTGCCACAGCAAGGATTGCAGAACTCAACAATACAAAAAAGCAGTTCTGATTTAGAGTCAAATTCTTTTTTGGCAGCTCCTCCACCGGGGAATATTATCGGGCTTACAATATTGATTAATTTTCCAGATGAAACCAGCAGTATTTCTAAGGCAGAGATTGATGACATGTTCAATAAGGTTGGATACACAGGATATGGAAATAATGGCTCTATTAGAGACTTCTTTTATGATATTTCTGGTGGGAAAATGACTTATACAAATTCTATAACAGGCTTCTATATGGCAAAGCATCCGAAATCCTATTACGATTCAGGTGCAGACTACGCTAGAGCTCTTGAATTAGTAAATGAAGCTTTAGTCTGGCTGGATTCCACAGGCTATAATTTTTCAACATTAACAACTAATTCACAAAAATATGTTCTTTCTGTAAATTTTCTTTATGCAGGTAATATTGCACAGAATTGGGGTAAAGGAATATGGCCGCATCAGGGCTGGATTCCAAATGCATTTACAGCGGATGGAGTAAGGGTTCAAAAGTATGAAATGTCAAACATAGGAAAAGATTTGTCGATTGATACAATTTGTCATGAAAATGGACATCTAATTTGCAACTATCCTGATGTATATGATTATGATGGTGATTCCTATGGATGTGGAGGATATTCACTGATGAGTGGTTCCTTTAATCCCAAAAATCCTACACCTCCTGACCCTTACTGCAGGAACGTTATTAGTGGATGGAATAGTACTGTAAGCCTGAACAGCTATCCTAAAGGCTCCACTATCACTACATATTCAGAACCTAATTCAACACAAACAGTATACCGATGGAGTGGAAGTAAAGCAAATGAGTATTTTCTTATAGAGAACATTATGAAGACAGGGAGATACCGCAATATGCCGGATGATGGTCTGCTAATATGGCATGTGGATGAGACTGGAAGTAACGACTATAACCAGATGACATCTTCAAGGCATTATAAAGTATCCGTAGAACAGGCAGACGGTCTCTTCGAATTAGAAAGGAATTTAAACGGGGGTAGGGCAAACGATTTATTCCATTCTGGATATAAGACAGCTTTTGATGATTCAACTACCCCGAATTCAAAGTGGTGGAATGGAACATCTTCTGGTTTGAAAATTTCTAATATTGGTCCTGTAGGAACTACCATGACCTTTACTTTGGATAGTGGGACAATAGCTACAAATACTGCACCTGTTGTCGATGCAGGAGCCAATAGTTCATTTACATTACCTGCCAGTATTAAGCTCAGCGGAAAGGCTAGCGACGATGGTTTACCGAGTGGTTCTAAGCTAAGTACTACATGGAGCTTGCAAAGCGGCTCGGGTACGGCTACATTTGAGGACGTAAAAGCATTAAATACTAATGCCACTGTATCAGCAGCAGGTACTTATGTGTTTAAGCTTACAGCAAGTGATGGAACATTGTCATCCTCAGATACTGTTACAATAACAGTAAATCCAGTAGGTACAATTCCATCAGAATTCATAGCACATTATAAATTTGATGAAACAAGCGGAACAACCGTAAATGACTCGTCTGGTTTGAATAATAATGCACAATTAAATGGGGGAGCAGTATGGGCAGTAGGACAAAACGGAAATGCTGTTTCTTTTGATGGTACAAGTGGCTACGTAAGCTTGCCATCTGGAATATTAAGTAATGTAGACGATGCTACAATTTCTGCATGGGTAAAGCTAGATACTGTAAGTGTATGGACAAGGATATTTGACTTTGGAACAGGAACAAATGCATATATGTTCTTAACTCCTCAAGGCGGTGGTAATAATCTGAGATTTGCAATTACTACAAACGGCTACAATAATGAGGAACAAATAAACGCACCTGTACCAGCAGTGACAGGTGCTTGGAAGCATATAACTGTTACACTTTCAGGCAACACAGGTATTCTATATATTGATGGTTTAGAAGCTTCCAGAAACAGCAATATGACATTAAAACCTTCAAGTTTAGGGAACTCAACCAAAAACTATATAGGGAAATCTCAGTTTGAGAATGATGCATATTTGGATGGGGTTGTTGATGATTTCAGAATCTATAGTAAGGCTTTAAATGCTGATGAAGTGAAAACACTATTTGAAGGTAAACAAAGTATATACGTTTATGGAGATGTTAATGGGGATGGGGCAGTGGATTCGACTGATTACGCAGCAATGAAAAAACATCTGCTTGGATATGAAAATGCATTGCAAAACAAGGACTGGAAAATAATCGCAGATTTGAATCAGGATGGCGTGATAGACGTCATTGACGCTGTTAATTTGAAAAAATTCCTTTTAGGGATGATTGAAACGCTGCCAGTAAAATAATACCTGCACAGAGTTTGAGAGTGATATTGAAATGAATATATCTTTTATTCGCTGTAAATAAATCCTGTGTATAGAGAAATAGCAAATACTCATTAAAGGTTAAGAATCTAAGTATTAACCTTTAATGAGTATTTTTTAGTGGAAATTATAGCTTTTGTACTAAGTGAAAAATAGGATTCTTTAATGCCAGAGACATTTAGATTATATGAGAAAATGGTACTGGAAACCTAGTATTTCCCAATTGATACAAGGAAGTCCCTTTGCTGATGTATTCTATTCTGGGAAAGATGATATGATACCAAGTAGATACTTTTTCATCACTGCGAAGTCAAGGGCATCAACTGTGCCATTTCCATCTAAATCAGCTAATGCAGTGTTTTCAATTTCTCCTGCACCTAATAGATGTTTCTTTATTAACATTAAATCTAATGAATCTATTGAACCATCAGAGTTAATATCACCTATTTTACCA
>JAEWST010000184.1 GCA_023398105.1 Bacillota bacterium
TCCAAGTATAGAATCCATTTCTCTAATACATAAAGTAACCGAGGTCACTGCTTTCATAGGTTTTTCAAGAATTCAGCCTCTCAGTGGTGTTATAGAGAATGACAATCAGTTTGTGAACACCAAGAATAAGAAGGCAAATTTTTATCCAGCGTATAAAGGAAAAGGAGAAGGAATTTTTATCTCACTTAACAGACAAGAGATTAATAAATTTTTTAATAAAACTGACATTAATGAAAAGTTTGAACGACTTGATCAAAAATATAACTCTTCATACTTTGGTAAAAACAGCAATAGAAAAGTTGATTCAACATTTGTTTTTTTACATACTCTATCTCATTTACTAATTAAAGAATTAAGCAATTATAGTGGTTATCCAACAGCTTCTCTCAGGGAACGAATTTATTATGAGAAAACTGACGACAAAGATATGTGCGGTTTTCTAATTTATACATCAGGAGGAGATGAAGAAGGTACACTGGGTGGACTTGTTCGATTAGGTAGACCTGATGTTTTACCATCACTTTTACGTGAAGCTCTTTTAAAGGCACAATTTTGTTCTAATGATCCAATTTGTGCATTTAGTAATGGACAAGGACTTGAAAGTTTAAATTATGCAGCCTGTCACTCATGTTCATTATTACCAGAGACAAGTTGTGAATATAATAACTGTTTACTAGATCGAACTCTTCTCGTTGGTCGATTGGATAATGCTGAATATGGTTTTTTTAACAATTGGATTATTAATATTCTGTAGAAACCGCAATTTGGTTAGGTGAAATAGTTACTGTGCTCAATCAAGTTCAGTATTGAATCATGATATAAATTATTCTTAAAAAAGAGGTTATACTCTTTACATAATAATTATTACAAAGGTTTGATAAACACCACTCCTTTCTTTTAACACCACCAATTAATTAATAAGGGTGTCTACATTAAAGGTGGAATCTCAACATTGAAGATAAAATGGTGTCAATAAAACTATGTTTTATAACAACAATCATGATTATTTAAACAAAACGTTTTACACTATGATAATTTTAAGAAAAGTATAAAATATATATAATTTTGTGTTATAATTAGTATACTTAATTAACACAAATACAAACAAGGTGCATCGAACATTTTGTTCGTTGCACCTTGTTTTTTATTGAATTATTATTCTTTTTTGATATAATAAGTATATAAGGATGTGGAATTGTGAAAACTAGTTACGATAAATTATGGAAACTATTGATTGATAAAAAAATAAATAAAACGGTTTTAAGACTAAAAGCAAAAATCAGTTCAAGTACATTGGCTAAAATGAGTAAAGAAGAAGCCGTAAGTACTGATGTATTAAAAAAAATATGCTCATTTTTAAATTGTTCTATTTCTGATATTATTGACATGGTTGTAGATGAATATGAACATTTTGAAGTAAATGTTAATGAGGGAAATTACAAAGTTGTTTCCTTATTTTCAGGAGCTGGAGGAATGGATTTAGGATTTATTAAAGCAGGCTTTGATGTGGTTTGGGCAAATGATATAATACCAGAAGCTATTGAAAGTTATAGAAATAACATCGGGAGTCATATTGTTTATGGAGATATTAGAATGATTAATAGCGATAACATTCCTGATAATCCAGATGTCATTATTGGTGGATTCCCATGTCAGGGATTTTCAATTGCCAATACAAACAGAAGTATGGAAGATGAACGAAATTTCTTGTATAAAGAAATGTTAAGAATTATTAGCGATAAAAAACCTAAAATCTTCGTTGCTGAAAATGTAAAAGGTTTACTTTCTATGGAAAAAGGTAAAGTATTCCAAATGATAAAGAAAGATTTTGAAAATCTTGGATATTACGTTGATGCGAGAGTATTAAATGCAGCTGAATATGGAGTTCCTCAGCAAAGAGAAAGAGTAGTAATTATTGGTAATTTAGTAAATCAAAGTGTTACATTCCCAGATAAGACTCACTATTTAGATTACAAGAATCCTGTAGAAAATTTAAAACCTGCAGTAACTTGTGAACAGGCTATTGGTTGGCTTTCTGATTTAAGATGCCAAGATGAACCTATTAAGCTAGAAAACGGAACAGTTGTATATCAACATAAAGCTAATGAGAATGTAGCAGATAAATTTTGGGGTAGAAAATATGAAGTTGATCAAAAAGAAATATGTGACTACTTAAATTATTGGAGAAAAAAATCTGGTTTAAGTTCTAAAAAAATAGATGCGCATTTCGGATATAAACATACAGCTGGACATTGGTTTAGAAAAGATAATAATAGTGGAAGTATTCCTAAACCAGAAGACTGGTATGAACTTAAAAAATTGCTTAATTTCGATGACTTATATGATGAAAAAGTTACAACAATGATTGAAAAACCCGTTGTTTATGAACAAGCTTTAAGAATAACAAATTGGGATAGACCTAGTGATACTATTACCGCTACTAGTCCAGAAATTCATATTAATAAAAAAAGACGATTAAGTGTTAGAGAATGTGCAATTATTCAAACATTCCCAAATGATTATATTTTTAGTGGAACAAATCTTGGTGTAATGCATAAGCAAATTGGTAATGCAGTGCCGGTGTTATTAGCCGAGCGAATAGCAGAATGTGTAAAAATTGAATTAGATAAAAATAAAAACGGAGATTAATCCGTTTTTTATTCCGAGATACTTAAATAAAATCGAAGTTTATCTTTGACCCAGTCGTTCATATCAGGATTTTTGTATATGATTTTAATTCGAGAAGGTTGGTTTTCTAATAATTCAAACTTGTTTACTTCTTTAAAGTTAAATCTAGTTTTACCAGGATTTTTTCCAGCCTTTAATGGTCTTTCTTTATAA